>JBKQWH010000200.1:0-19435 GCA_052139635.1 Capsulimonadaceae bacterium | reverse complement strand
GGTGGTACCGCGCCGTAGTATTATGCCCTTCTCGGCAGCAATATGAAACATCGCCGGACTTCGTCAGGTCAATCGAACGGTTTAGACCACGCTGGTCGAGATATAGCCAGATTTCACCGATTGGAGTCGCCGCATCACACGGTTCTCCCTACAGGACGGAGTTTATATGCGAGTTGAATTGCCCGGATCCGGACTCAGGGCGATGGCATTTATTCGAGGCGTCATTCAAGAAATTACCGCGTTGCATAGCGTCCGGCTAATTGTGACCCTGCTTGGGATTATTAATATATGGTATGAGGTGTTGATATGGATTCCGGAGCATTGGCGAGCACCGTATCGCTGGCTCGACATGATGATGTATTTCCATGCCGCTGAGGCTGCTCGGTCGGGCCTACCAATGTATCACCATCCATCACGAGCGTATGGGCCATGGGAGTTTCCGACATGGTATGTGAACCCTCCGTATCTGGCAGCCTTATTGACACCGTTTGCGCATCATCAACTGTAGTTTGCTCATACTTGGGCCATTATCATACTTGTCTCCGTCTGGTGTACTTCGTGGGCTCTTGCTCGCCTAAGTGGAAGGCCGACGATAACTCGAGTTACTGCCTGGTGTCTTGTACTTAGTGTAACAAACTGGTGGATAGCTGCTTTGACTCAACCGCCATCATTCTTCCGTTTGCTTAATGATGTTATTAGCTTTGGCAATGTGGAAGTTGTGCTATGGGCGCTATTTGCTTGTTCAGCCATCTCTGCTAAAGCGGAATGGTTTTACGCCGTTATGATTCTAATCAAGCCCTATGCCGCATGGCCCTTGCTAGTTCGCTTTGCAAGGACTAAATTTAAGAACGCGATCTATATCGCTGCTTGGGTGGCGGCTTGCACATGTACAGCAGTGTGGTCCGTTGGCATACTCCAATTCATTTGTTGGTTCCGCTGGGTGGGACCGTCCGCTGGACAAGGGACTTTTCTGGTTGGTAACTGGTCACTTTCGTTTGCTTTGCTTCGCCTGGCTCGGATGTGTGGAATTTGGCACTACTCTACCGGACCATTGCCAATTGGACCACGCTTGTTCCTGGCGTTGATGGCAGTCGTGGGTCCTTCCGTATGCATATTTGTCGCAAGAAAGCTGCCGACAAAACAACTTGAATGGCTATCGTATTTTGCCGGCATGATGTTTTCCCCCTTATGTTGGGGGCATTATCTGGTGACGCTGTATGTACCTGTTGCCGCGTTCCTATCCAGGCACTCAACGTCCATCGATCCGAAGAACGTGGAATCCTCGCCCTAATGATTAATAGTAGAGCAGGTGGGAAATTGAGTTAGAGGCATTTGCCCTCGCTTCGACCTGAGCTGCACTTTGGCGCTGGAATAAGCCAGGGCCTGTCGCTGGCTCCGTCGGCTTCGATCGAGATATTGGACGCCGCGTCGGCGGTGTGCATCTGACTCTCCCCGATGCCTGATGCGTTGAGGTCGAGCGATTGACCGTTAACTTTTGAACCGTCGGTGACGCGTAACGCGTAACGACACACGCGGTGACGCCGTAACGACCCACTCATCCCGGATTATGGGTTCAGCCGAAACGCATACGCCGGTATGGTTTCCGAAGCTTGCAGGCGCTCGACCATGTCGGCGAGGCTGGCGTGGTGGGGTGATAAGTCGCAGACAGGGTCGGCGTTGGCAGGGTCGCCGGTGAGAAGCGCGGCTTGACAGCGGCAGCCGCCGAAGTCGATGTCGCGGCGGTCGCAGGAGTGGCAGGGGTCAGGCATCCAATCGGCGCCGCGGAACCGGTTGAAGGCTTGCGATTCCTCCCAGATCCAGCGCAGAGGATGGTCCCGGACGTTGTCCACCGGCAGGGACTTGATCTCGTACGCGGTGGGGCAGGGGAGGACGTCGCCGAGCGGGTTGACGGTCAGGTAGCGCTGGCCCCAGCCATTCATGCAGGGCTTGGGACGGTCGGCGAAGTAGTCGGGGAGGATGAAGTGGACCTCCATCCGGCCGCGCAGCCGCGCTTGCGCCTCGGCGGCGACCTTCTGCGCGGCGGCAAGCTGCGCGCGGCTTGGCAGGAGGGCCTCCTTGTTGCGAAATGCCCAGCCGTAGAACTGCACGTTCGCCAGCTCAAGGCGCTCCGCTCCCACTTCCTCGGCGAGGGCGATCATGGCGCCGAGCCGGTCGACGTTGCGCCGATGGACGACCACGTTGACCGTAATCGGAAGGTCCACTTCGCGCGCAAGGAGGGCGGCCTCGCGCTTGCGCTCGTGGGCGCGCGTGCCGGCGATCTCGTCGGCTAACTCCGCCACGTCGGCCTGGAAGCTGATCTGGATGCTGTCGAGTCCCGCCTCCTTGAGTCGCTCCGCACGCTCGCGCGTGAACCCGACCGCGCTCGTGATCAGGTTGGTATAGACCCCCTCCGACCGCGCCGCCGCCACCAGTTCGGGCAGGTCGGGGCGCAGGAGCGGCTCGCCGCCGGAAAACATCACGTGCAGGACACCCAGGTCGATGGCCTCCGCCAGGACACGCCGCCACTCGACGGTCGACAACTCCACACGACCGGGCGAGTACCGGGTCGGATTCGAGCAGTACGGGCAGTGCAGGGGGCAGCGATAAGTCATCTCGGCCAGAAGTCCGAGCGGGCGGTACCGTGTGGCGTGGCTGGCGGTAAGTTCGGTCATGGCGCCTCCGTGGCAATTTGCAGCAGTCCGCGGTCCAGAAGACGGGTCAGGAATCGGATGACATCCGGCCGAACGTCCGCGCCGCCGTAGCGTTGATCGAGGGTCTCGATGATCTCGCCGATCGTCCGGGTACCGTCGCAGAGGGCCGCGATTGCCACCCCCGTGCGGTTGAGCATCAGCACGCCCTCCGGAAACAGGAGGACCGGCTTCCCCGTGATCCGGTCGGTGTGGAGGCGGGACCGCCGGGCGAGCCGCACGCGGGCCAGGTCGGAACCTACCCCTTGCCCCTCCTTCAAGGAAGGGGAACCGGAAGGATCTGAGGCAGCGGGCGATTCGGAGCCTTCTGCGCCGAGTTGTACTGGCTTCTCAGGAGACATTGTCGTCGCCGTCCCCGGGTTTAAGGGATTGCTGCATGGCATCGAGCATGGCCCAGAGGATGTCGCACTTAGTGGAGAGGGCCGCCACGGCCTCTTCCTGCAGGGCACGCGTGTTGCAATAGGTGAGGGTCAGCGTGAGGCCCTGGTCGGAGTCGGTGCGCGCCTGGGTCAGGCGGCTGCGGAAGTAGGCCAGCCCGTGGGCGGGAATCCAGGTGTAGTACTTCTCGAACGCGGCAATCCGCTCGCGCATCAGGTCCGGCGCGAACAATTCCGTCAGCGACGATGCCACGGCGATGGGCCACGGTTTGGTCCGTGTCAGATTGACGTAGGCGTCGACCGCGAAGCGCACGCCGGGGAGGACATAGCGATCGTCGAGCAGCGCTTCGCGCGGCAGGCCGGCCGCTTCGCCGAGGGTCAGCCAGGCGCCGATCCCGCCGCCGTCGCCCTCGAGGCCGTCGTGGTCGGAGATGCGGTGCAGCCAGATCCGGCGCACCTCGCGGATGGGACAGTTCGAGAGGATCGCCGCATCCTTGATCGGGATGTTGCGCTGATAGTAAAAGCGGTTGGCGATCCAGCCGCGCACCTCGGCCTTGCTCAGTTCGCCGGCGTTCATGCGCACATGCAGCGGGTGCAGGTGATGGTACCTCGACGCGCCCACGGCGCGCAGATTTGCGATAAATGTCTCGGCATCCCACGGGGCAGGGGTTAACATTAGGCCTCCTATGCTGGCATAGCCAGAGTGAACGGAACGAACCAAACGAAGAACGAAAGATATTACCACGGACAGCACGGAAAGTGTGTATTTTCGGCGCCGCACCGGACCGGCCCTCAAGGGCCGGCCTGACGCTTTTAAGCCCCGTGAACGGGGAGTTGTATCCTATATTGCAATTTCCATCCCGTCCATCCCGACCTCGACGCCGGCGGCTTCCACGGCGGCGCGTTCCGGGGAATCCTCGAGCAGCATGGGATTCGTATTATTGATGTGAATGTATATCTTGCGGGGGATGGCAAGCCGGGCGAGAACGGCCAGGCTGCCGGCTGCTCCCCCCACCGGCTGGTGTCCCATCTCGCGGGCGGTGCGGGTCCCCACGCCGGCGGTGGACATCTCGTCCTCGGTCCAGAAGGTGCCGTCGACCAGGAGAAGGCCGCAGCCCTCCCACTGAGCCGGATCGACCGCGCCGAGGTCCGGCATGTCCGGAAGGAACACGACAGTACCGCCGGTCGACGTATCGACGATCCGATACCCCAGGCTGTCCGCGCGTGAGGCCGGATCGCCGTAGCGAGGCGGCTTGCTCGGGATGGCGAACGCGCTCAGCAGCAGTCCGGACGGCTCGCCGCCGGCAAGCATCAGCGGCCGCAGGTCCGCGGACGGCGTTTGCCACCGGATGCCGCAGTAGGACGACAGGACCGCGCTGAGGCGCAGCCCTCGATCGAGGGCTTCCTGCGTTGCCGCGCTCGCGATGACGTTCAGCGGGCGGCCCTCGCGCAGTTGCAGCAGCCCCAGGGTGTGGTCGAGATCGGCGTTGGTCAGCACGACGCCGTCGATCCCGGTCCCCCGGCGAGCGCCCGGCGGAGGCCCAAGGGGGGAAAAACTCTCGATCTGCCCGCCCACATCGGGCGACGCGTTGAGCAGAAACCAGTGCTGTCCATCCGCGCTAACCGCGACGCAGGACTGCGTGCGCGGCTTTGCCGGCACGGACCTCGTGCGCACGCCGCCACAGTTCGCACAGTTGCAGTTCCACTGCGGAAATCCTCCGCCCGCGGCGGTGCCGAGCAATCTTATACGCATAGCAATGCGGAAGGGTGCCGAGACCCGAGTTTAGTTACCGAATTCAGGGCACCCTGCCAACCGACCCGTTCTTTTGGTCCACACACTACTCTTCCGACAGCTCCGCGGAGTAGGCGGTGCACTCGGCATTTACGGCCAACTCTTCGTATTCGGGGGTCTCCCAGGTATTGTCCATCAGATTTCTCCCATCGATTGTTTGCTTCACGTGGGGGTTGGCCAGGGTACACTCACGGTTCGGCCATTGCGCGAGCAATGAGTGAGACCATCCCACAATGCGATTGAACAGATGAGTCAGCGAATAAGTTCCCGGATCAGGTACATTCTCTCGCGCGGTGAAACCACCCCGATGCACCTCGTCGACCCTGCCGAAGGGGGAGTGAGGGGTTTTGGCCTGAGGAGTGTTGATGGAGTATCTCTGTCCGACTGTAGAATTAGATGTGGAGCATACCGTGTTTGGCGGACAGGCCTTTCGCTGGGTGCGCGAAGGGAACGACTGGGCCTGCCTGCTGGCGGAGGCCGTCTCGGGGGAGGACGTGCTCGTACGGCTGCGAGTCGACGTCGCCGGGGTCTGGTTTGAGACGGAGCCCGAGGATCGAGGCGAGGTCGTTCGTGACTACTTGCGCCTCGATGTGGATCTGCAAAGCCTGACACGGGCCTTCGCGGCGGCCGACCCGCGGATTGCCGTCGCGGTCGACGCATTTCCGGGCCTGCGGGTGCTCCGGCAGGACCCGGTGGAGTGCTTCTTCAGCTTTCTCTGCACTCCCGCGGCGCCCCTGCACCGAATCCGGCGCAATATCGATCAACTGTGCCGGTCGTACGGGCGGGCTTACACGGGCGCCAGCGGGCAGGCGCATTACAGTTTTCCGTCCGTCGACGCGATCGCCGCCGCCGACGAGTCGGTGCTGTTCCAATTTGGGCTGGGGTACCGCGCCAAGTTCCTGAGGCGGGCCGCTGCCGAGGTCGCGGACCGCGGCGGCGCCTCGTGGCTCCGAGGACTGCGCGTCCGGCCATATGCGGACTCACGCGCCAGCCTGATGTCGCTTCCGGGGGTCGGCGCCAAGATCGCGGACTGCGTCAGCCTCTTCTCCCTCGACCACGACGAGGCTGTGCCCTGCGATACGCACGTGCGGCGGATGGTCGAGACCTACTATCGTCCCGATCTTGCCGGAAGGTCGCTGACCCCGAGTGTTACCTCCCAGATTGGCGACGCCCTCCGTCAGCGCTTCGGCCCCATGGCCGGCTGGGCCCAACAGTACCTTTTCTACCAGGACCTCTACGAGAAGCGCACCTGGGGCGCCTACCAGAAACAACTCGGCCGAACCGGGCCACAGTGAAATCGTTCAGCGAACCTTGCTACGGAATTGGCGTGGTATCACGTTGGCCATTCGCATCCGGGGCGGGGCCCTGGCGCGGGGCGGAGCGGGCGATGTCGGCCATGATCGACGCCACCCGGAGGCCCTGGCGGGCGAACTCGATGACGGGAGACCAGTTCATGTCACGCAGGCTCCCGGTGGCCGCACCGAGTTCGACGGCGGTCTCCTTGACGGTAGTCGATGTCCGCTTAACGGTACGTTCCACGTGGTGGAATCGGGCGGTTTCGCGCGCGGCAACCCGGGCGCCGATGGCGAAGATTGTCTTCACGCGGGTGGCGGGACGCTCGTAGAGGCGCTTCGCATTGCGCACAGTACCGTTCTTAAGATGCAGGACTGCGTACCCGACCGCGCCGGCGGCGGCAATCATGCCCAAAAATGCTAAAATAATACACCAATCGGCGAATTCAACCAGCATGTCTTACGGATGACCTCTGCTGCATCATACCCGAAGGAGACTAAGACTATGACGGCAATTTTGGCCGAGGGCGCCCCGGTACGGATCAAGGACCGGGCGCAGGTCCCGGCCGATATCAAATCCCAGATGTTTTTTGAGCACTACCGCAACCTGGCCGGGACCATTGGCAAGGTGTACGCGGACGGCACCGCCACCATCCACATCGACTCTTCGGCGCTTCCGAAGGAGATTGCCGAACGGCACACGAAAATCTCGCAGGGCCAGCGCCAGCGCATGCTCGACAACCTGTCCGACGAGGCCCGCAACAAGATGACCGCGGCGGAAAAGGTCTACAACCTGCGGTACACGGTCCTGGTCAACCAGTCGGACCTCGAAGCGGCCGGTCCCGCGACGCCGGTCCTCGCGGCAGCCACTCCTGCTCCGCAGCCCGCTGCCGTCGACCCGCCGCGCAAGACGCTTGCCGACATCGAGGCCGAGGAGGCCCGCCACATCGAGGAGATACTGAAGAAGGGGAAGCAATAGAGTTTAGAAGATAGGAAATAGGAGATAGGTCCACACCGCTCGCTACGAAACCAGGGACATTCGTGCATCTGCATGCCGCCATCGTTGCGAACCTTATTCTGATCGCGGTCCGGCTGGCGACACCGCTGCTGCTGGCCGCGCTGGGTGAGGTTGTCGCCGAGCGCGCCGGTGTCATCAATGTCGGCATCGAGGGCATGGTTCTCGCCGGGGCGCTTGCCGGGTTCGTGGGGTCATACGAGACGCACTCGGCTGCCCTCGGCGCCCTGGCCGCCGTAGCGGCGGGGGCAGGCGTCGCAGGGGTTGCGGCGATCTTCGCGATCGCGCTTCGGTCGGACCAGGTGGTCGCCGGCACCGCCGTCAACATCCTCTCCGTCGGGCTCACCGGCGTGTTGTTTCGGGCACTTTTCAGCAGCAGCGGAAATTCCGCGACCGCGTTCGCGCCGATTCCGGTGCCGTTCCTTTCCCATCTGCCGTTTGTCGGGGAGGCACTTTTCCAGCAGGACTTCACCGGGTATGCGGCCTGGCTCCTGGTGCCGCTGTGCCACCTGTTCTTGTATCACACGCCGGCCGGACTTCGCTTGCGGGCGGTGGGAGAGTATCCGGCGGCCGCGGATGCGGCCGGGGTGAACGTGGGGCGCGTTCGGGCTCTGGCGCTGATCTGGGGCGGCGCCCTGGCCGGCCTCGCCGGGGCGACTCTCAGCATCGGCTACACGAACGGCTTTGTGGAGAATATGAGCGGCGGGCGCGGATTCATCGCGCTCGCCATCGTCATTCTCGGCCGCTGGACCCCCTTTGGCGTCCTGGGCGCAGCCCTCCTGTTCGGGCTGGCCAGCGGGCTGCAGTACCAGTTCCAGGCGTCGTCGAGCGCCATGCCGTATCAGTTCTTCCTGGCGCTGCCCTACCTGCTGACCCTCGCCGCGCTACTACTGCGCGCCCGTGTCCGCTTCAACGCCCCCGCTGCCCTCGGCGAAGCCTGGCAGCGCGGATAGCGGATGCTGATGTCCTCTCAAATTACTTGTGCGTAGTTGGTTCGGTCGTCCATGGCCAGTCATCGGTCTTGAACGGCGATGCCGGCAGGTTGGCGTTGTTGCTGAGGTTGGCGACCGGGTAGTCGGCCCATCCATAGCGGACGGCGACAGGGACGGTGACGTCCGGACTGGATACTACGACGCTCGCTCCGTCGATCGTGGCATTGGCGGCGTGGTACTTTCGGTCCGAGCCGGCGACCTCGAATCCGACCAGCTTGTCCGCCGACGCGACCAGCGGTCCGTCATCGGTGGAATCGTGCACGGTCACAGCGTGGAGGCCTTTTGCATGGCTGAACTTGACCCGGACAGCCCCGCCCTCGATCTTGATGCCGGCAAGAACCGGTCCTGTGTACGCAATTCGCTGTCGATACACGAGCGCACGCGCGGCCAGAGCGAGGCGGTCGCCGACGGGCTCCTTGCGCCGTGGATGGACGTCGTTCTGGTCGCCGAGGTCGGTGATCACGGCCATTCCGGCGTTCGGCACGGCTGCTAGCGTGAGCCGCTGTGCCTCGCGAAGCTCCGCCCACCAGCTCCCGTCGACCGGCGACGGGCGGATGCCAGTGTACGGGGCAAGCTGAACGAACAGGAAGGGGAAATCCCCCTCTCCCCAATTCTTGCGCCAGTCGGTAATCATGGCCGGAAAGAGCGTTTTGTAGTCGTACGCGTTCCCGGTATTGGATTCCCCCTGGTACCAGATTGCGCCGCGGATGGCGTAGGGAATGACCGGTGCGATCATGCCGTTGTACAGGTGCGATGCACCGTTGGGCCATCGGTCGGGCGGGTCAGGCGTGTGCGGTGCGGTCGGGGCCGTCAGCCCTTTGGTCCCGGCCGCGACCTCGCTGTCGTATGTTGCCTTATCCGCGAGGTATTTGGCCTGTGCGTCGTTGAACGTGTCGAGAAGTTTGGGGTAGTTCTCTTCATAATCCGATTCTTCGTCGAGGTAATGCGCCAGGGCCGGATTAGCGGTAAGCGCCGGCCGGCTCGTCCAGGCCTGTGCCGGTGTGCCACCCCAATCGTCGTCGATGAGGCCTACCGGCACGTTCAGCGCCTTGCGCAGGTCGCGCCCGAAGAAGTAACCGACGGCGGTTAAGTGCGGGACAGTGTCGACGGTTGCTTCCTTCCACTGCCCGTTCACCCACGTTTGCGGCGTCAGGCCGACGGTGTGGTCGATCTTGATGAAGTGGAGCAGGGGATCGGCCGATGTCGCGATGGCATCCCTGGTAATCGCGGGTTGCGCCCAGCCCATCATCGGGTATTCCATATTGGATTGGCCGCTGCAAATCCAGACCTCGCCGACGAGGATGTTGCTGAGCGTGATCGAGTCTCCCGGCGAGCCGGCAATCGTGAGGGAGTAGGGCCCGCCTGCGGGGATGGGGGCGAGCCGGACCGACCACTGGCCCGTTACCGATGCAGTTGTGTTGACGGTCTGCCCGTCGATACTGACGGCGATTGGCTCGTTGGGCTCGGCCGTGCCCCAGACCGGAACGGGTCGACGCTGCTGCAGGACGGCGTTGTCGGTGAACATCGACGCCGGCGTTATCGTCGCATGTCCCGCAGTGGCAGCGCCGGCGAGGACAAGCACGGTGGCCAGTGTGCGGAGGACGGCGGCCCGATGTGCGAGTGGATCGATCATAGTAGTGTCCGATTCGCGAATGTGCCTGTCGTTTCCTCCTCGTCCTGGCGCGAGTTCGGCATGGGCAGAGCGTTTCAGAGACATTTCCCGCCCCTGAACGCGCTTTTTTCTCCGAAATTGACACTATTGAGAATACAGAGTATGCTGTATACGGAGAAATCGCCGAAAATAACTCGGACGTACCAGATGTTAGTTCAATTCTCAGTGGAAAACTTCCTCTCGTTCAATGAGGAGCAGATATTCAGTATGGTTGCCGCCACCGGAGATCAGCGGCATCCGAGCCACATAGTGCCCGGCGATATTGCGGGCAGTGGCGGGGTTCTCCGGTGTGCCGCGATTTACGGGCCGAACGGCGCGGGAAAGTCGAACCTGATCGAGGCGATCAGCTTCGCCAGGGACCTGATCGTGTCGGGCACTCCAAGCGGGAGGAGCCTTCCTGTGCGGTCCTTCAAACTCGCTGCCACAGTCGATGTCCGCCTGAGCAAGTTTGAGTTCGTGATCCGCACTCAAGGCTTGCTGTTTAATTATGGTTTTCGCCTGAACACGTCGAGAATTGTTGACGAGTGGCTGTTCGAAACGCGAGGTGGGCGCGAGACACCTCTGTTCGAGAGATCTACGTCCGAATCCGGCGATGTAACCGTCGACTTTGGGCCGGAGCTCACGCAGCGCCGCAAACAACAAACGCAGTTCCTTCAGTTTGTCGCCCGGGGAACACGACCGAACCAACTGTTCCTCACGGAGACCGACGATCGTAATGTTGCTCAGGTTAAGCCGGTGATGGATTGGTTTCGAAATACGCTGACCATTATTTCGGCCGATCCCAATGTCCCCGCCCTCGAAACGGATGTGCACTTCAACAAATCGCTTGGCGAACTCATGACCCGATATCTCTTCGCGGCCGGAACAGGTATCGAATATGCGGAAACGCGGCAGGTGCCAGTGGATCTATCCACTCTGTTCCCGGAGTTACCAGACGATCTCGGGAATCGACTGAGGGATAAGATAACGACGCTTCCGGAAATGTCGGGTGTGCATATTCAGGGTCCCAACGGAAGGAGATACCACGTTGCCCGCGACCAGGCAGGAGAACTAGTCCGCATTGAAATGCAACTCCACCACCAGGCCGAGAATGGCGCACGGATCGCATTCACGGTCGACGAGGAGTCCGATGGTACTCAAAGGCTCATCCAGCTCATTCCGGCCCTGCACATGATGCAATCGGGGGGAGAACATGTCATCCTGCTTGATGAGTTGGATCGCCGATTCCACCCGCACCTATCGAGAATGTTCGTCCAACTGGCCTTGAGCGCAACCACGGAAGGCACACTCAGCCAGTTGGTTTTCACGACGCATGACACCAATCTTCTTGACCTGGACCTTCTCCGCAGGGATGAGATATGGTTCGTGGAAAAGGATAAGGTCGGGGCATCTCACATCTACTCGCTGGCGGAGTTCAAGATCCGGCCGGATCTGAAAATCGAAAAGGGATATCTGAATGGCCGGTTCGGTGCGATTCCCTTCATTACCCCGATCAGCGAACTTGGCTGGGCGGACGATCCATCGGCCGCCGAGAACCAATCCAGCGATGAGCCGGCGGTCGCCGTATGAAAGCTCCACGAAGGGGCCTTGTTCCCAGGCAATTCTATGTGCGGGATGCACGGCTCTTTGTTGTTGCGACCGAAGGGGAGAAGACCGAGGAGCAATACCTCTCCATATTCGAGTGCCAAAGGGTGCACGTTGAGGTGCTGTCGACCGGTCCTGATGGGAAGTCCGCTGCCAAGCACGTGCTGGAACGTCTAGCCCAGTTTTCGGAGCAATACGACCTTCGGCCGGACGATGAGTTGTGGCTAATGGTTGATATGGATCGTCAACGGCCACAGTTTATTGAGGAAGTCACACAAATGGCCGCGGAAAGCGGCTACCTCCTCGCCGTGAGCAATCCCTGCTTCGAACTCTGGCTGCTGCTCCACTTCCGTGACCACGATGAGGCCGACGTTGATTGCGCGCTCATAGAAGCTCGACTTCGGGCGCACTTAAGCGGTTATAACAAGACCAAAATCAACGTCAAGCTTTACTCACGGGAAGCCATTGAGAGAGCCATCGCAGCCGCAAAGAGATTGGATCGGCCCGAGAACATCCGCTGGCCTGCCTATCCTGGTACTCATGTCTATAAGCTGGTGGAAACGCTGATTGCCAATATGCCACTTGTTAGCGCTTGACAGCAGAAACGCGGGAGTTATCGATGAAACTGAGAGCAAGGTCAGCGGTGATGCTTGCAGTCGGGATCGCTGCGATTATCGTTGGTGCCTGGTGCGCATCCCGGAGCAATGGCGCCGTTCGGCGTGTTGCCGGATCGAACCAGCTCTACGGGCTGCCCCGTAACGGCAGTGAGTTTTCCGGGGTAACCGAGCGCAGCAACTCCGCGTGGCTGTCCGATCACGAACTACTGAATCTTCTCGGATCGAATGAGCTCCAGGTCCTCGATACCCGAACGGGCCGGGTGTCCCCGGTTGAGGCGTTCAACAGGGCCGTGCATCGGGCCGGCCTTCTCTCGGGACGATACTGGGCGGAGTGGATCAGTCTCTCTTCGGACCATAAGTGGGTACTCTGGCACCAAGGGCGTAGCAATGGAAATTCCGTATTTGTGGCTGCCCGGCTGGATGGCTCGCGGGTGGTTACGGTTGACACGACTGGCGACATGAACATTCCGGACGGCATACCTTGCAGTTGGCTCCCCGATAGCTCGGGATGGATTGCAGCCGCATTTGATGATAGTTATGACTCGTGGTCTCCGCAACACCTCTTACGATTTGATATTCCTGCCCCGCATCCGATCCCTGTCGTCCGCGCCTCCCGCCTGGGCATCAACACGACATCTACAGCGGCTCGCGCGAAGTTCGGCGGAGCCAGGAGAGTGGTCATGGGGAGCAGTCCGATCTCCGCGTCGACGAGCACGCCCGCACCGGCCGGGTCTACGGCAAGCCAGTCGTGGGACCTTCCCCTCGTCGCGAGCCCACAGCCGTTCATGGCGCCGAACGGCGATTGCATCGTTGTCAGCGACAATCCGATCACCGTGACTACCTACCGTCTGGGTGCGACACTGACCCCGCGGACGTCCATATCCCTGGATTCGAGCTGGTACAGGGTGCTTCGAGAGCCGGGGCAAGTCGCGTTATCACCACACGGGGATCGCATTGCCTGGTTTGCGACCTACCTGCAACGGCTGCTGGGCGGTTGGGTTCCGCAAACGCAGGAATTGTGTATCACTCGGGCCGACGGAAGCCACCCATATTGCATTCCGCTGGGAATCGCCGCGCACTGCTACAATGACATGGAATGGATGCCCGATGGAAAGCACGTGAGCATGTCCGATGGCACGGCGATCTATATCGTGCCCGTTCCGTAGCGCTACGAGAGTTCCCGTGACCGCTTAGTGGCGGCGTCGATGGCGTCCATCAGGGCGGTGCGGAGGCCGGCGCGTTCCAGGACGGCGAGGGCGGCGATGGTGGTGCCGCCGGGGGTGGTGACATTGTCACGGAGCTGGGCCGGGTGCTCTTCCGACGAAAGGACCATCTTCGCGGCGCCGAACACGGTTTGCGCGGCGAGCATTCGCGCGGTGTCGCGGGGCAGGCCGGCCATCACGCCGCCGTCGGCCATCGATTCGATGACCATGAACACGTAGGCTGGGCCCGAGCCGGACAACCCGGTGACCGCGTCCATCAGCCTTTCCTCGACCTCGATGGACTCGCCGACCGCGGCGAAGAGGGCCTGGGCAATCTGGAGGTGGTTGTGCGTCGCGTGGGTCCCTCGGCAGACGGCCGTTGCTCCGGCGCCGACCAGACAGGGCGTGTTAGGCATGGCCCGAATGACGGGGATGTCGGCGCCAAGGATCGATTCCATGCGCGAGGTCCGAATGCCGGCGGCGATCGAGACGACGATCTGGCTGGGCGACAGGTGCGGCGCAATCGACTCCAGAACGTCCGGCATCACCAGGGGCTTCACCGCCAGCAGGACCAAATCGGCGCCGGCGACTGCTTCCGCGGGATCGGCGGCAACGCGGGTTCCCGCCCCAAGCTCGTCGGCGAGCTGACGGGCCTTCAAGAGGTGAAGGTCGTAGAGGCTGATTCCGGAGGCGGTGGCAGCTCCGGCGTGCACGACGCCTCGTGCCAGCGCTCCGCCCATCATCCCGGTCCCGAGGAAGGCGATCTTAAGGTTTGTCAGCATGGAAATCTCCGGTCAAAGGAATAGCAGCCTGGCGCTCGCTAACGCCAATACGCGCTACGGCGTCGGCATGCTCATTCCGGGCTATGAGCATGGCACCCGAGGAGATGCATACCTGTCGAGACTTGGCTACGCGCGGTCCAGGAACGACGCACGGGCGCTGGTTGAACGCTTATCCTCGACGTCGATCGTGATCGAGCTCGGCGTGAACAGGTAAACCTGCTCGCCAATCTTCTCGACACTGCCGTCGAGCGCGTAGGTCGCCCCGTTCAGGAAGTCGATAATGCGCTCCGCCATGTCGCTCGGCGTGTTCTCCAGGTTGACGATCTGCGGTTCGCCTTCCTTGAGACCGTCGGCGGAGCGGCGGGCATCGTCGAAGTTCTGGACGGAGCGGCGCACCATAACGTGGGCCCGCCGGCCGTGGTCGAGCCGGAGGGCCGCGCTCGGGACGGTGGCCGGACGCCGCAGGGGCGTAACTGTCCCGCCGGTTCGAGTACCGGTGGACGGAGCCGGAGCGGTGCGGTCATGGATGTCGTCCTCCTCCTCCTCCCACTCGTCGTTACCGGTGAAGCTGCGGAAGAACCCCAGGAAACCACGCTTCCGAGGCGATTCGAAATCCTCGGCTTCTGCTTGATTTTGCATGACTGTGCAATGCCTCCTCAGGCTGCGGGTCGGCCGCGGTGCGGCACGATCTCTTTTGTGCGGCAGCGGGGTGCGAATGCCCGACTGCACTTTTTCGGTCACGGGCGCGGGCCAAAGAGGGCAGCCCCAATACGGATCAACGTGGCCCCCTCCTCAATCGCAACTTCGAAATCGGAGCTCATCCCCATCGAGAGCGTCCGTCGATTCGACTCCGGCAACTGGTCGAACAGAGTCCGCAGCTTTCGAAAGTGCGGGCGCGGATCATCGTTGCGCGGCGCCACACCCATCAATCCCTCGAGACACAGGTTCGGCATCTGTCCAACCGACTCAACAAGGCCCGGAACACTCTCGGCGCTGGCTCCCGTTTTCTCCGGCTCGTCCGCGCTCAATTTCACCTGGATGAGCACGCGCTGGACTTTTCCCGCATCGAGTGCGGCCGATCCCAGGGCGACTGCCACCCGACGTGAATCCACCGTGTGGACCACATCAAATGTGACGACTGCCGGGCGCGCCTTATTCGTCTGTAAGTGCCCGATCAAATGCCATTCGAAGCGGCCTGGCAATTCGGCCTTCTTAATGGTGGCGTTGCGCACATAATTCTCGCCGTACGCGTTCAGGCCCGCCCGGACTGCCGCCTGAAGGACCGTAATCGGCTGGCCTTTTGACACTGCGAGAATGCAAACATCGCCCTGTGAGCGACCGGCGCGCTCGCTGGCAGCCGCAATTCTGCGGCGCAGAGCATGCAGGTTCTCACGCAGCCTTTGCTCCAAAATGTCGTCGGTGCCGGCCGACGGTACGTGCGGATAAACGATGCCACATTATAACATATCGGTTTCGCGATTTACAAGTAGGGCTGGCATCGGTCGGCTGTTCGAGGACGGGCAAAACGGCAGCCAAATGGTGAGACGCCGGTGGAGTCGGCGAATGCGTTGGACATTCGAAGTTTTACCGACGGAAAAGACGGAACGGATGGAAGCTTGGACGAACACTGAACACGGCGAGTCCGACAATCGCGGATTCCGTCAAGGCTCGATTTCCCCGCTGTTGGTCTCAAAAAGGGTCGATATGGCGACTGTCCGGCCGTTCGACTGGCGGTAGGCGGTGATACGGACACCCGGTTTGCCGGTGGCGTCGACGCTCGGAGCGGTAACGATGAAGGTGGTGGCATTCAGTTGCGTGGAAGCTGCTCCGGGTGCGGACGGCGAGGGGGATGGGGCGGTCATGCTCGACGGTGCTTCGAGGACGTAGGCGCCCGATGGTTCCCGGACGGCCTCAAGCCCCGCCTCCCGCGCGAGCTGCGCAACGACACTCGACACGCTCGTGTGCTTGAGGGAAAGCGAGACACGCTGTCCCGCGTCCACCCCGGGCGCCAGTGTGATGGACGCGCCGGACGCCTGGGAGAGCGCGGCGGCCGCCTCTGCGACAGTGGCGTCGTGTATGTGTACGGTGACCTGTCGTGTGTCGTCCGGCTGACCCGGTGGTTGCGGGACGGCCGGGGCCGCACACGCAGCACCGAAGAGAATGGCAAGGGCAATCGACGTTGTCCTCATTCCGCGGGCCTCGCTTCTCTCATTTTGGCGTGGCCGTCGATGGCGTGAGCGTGCTTTCCACGGGAGTACCGGGCACGCGGATTGCACGGTCGACGAGCACGAGCTTATCGTTCACCAGCCGGAACACCGAGATGAGTGTGTTGCTCCCGACCGATGTGGCGACCGCAAAGGACGAATCCGACAGCCGAGTAATCGCCGTCGGCGACGCGTCAGCGGGTGGGCTCGCTCGAAGTTTGCGGACTGCATCGAGCATGTCACGGTCTTGCACCGTCTCGATGGGCGGCAGAATGTGAGCAGGCCGCACGCTGTTTGGGACCACGCCGACATTGCCGGCCGAACCGGCTGCATGACCGGGCGCGGCGGCGGCAGCCGGAACCGCCAGCGAGTCGACCGCGGGCGCCGGCGCGGCCTCCGGGCTGGACATAACAGTCGGGGGCGGCGGAGCCGGGATGGCTGCCTCGTCCGCAACAATGTTCTGACTGCCGCCCCCCACGGATCGCGCGCCGCCCGCCGCAACAGCGGATCCGCTCGGGGCTGCCGGCGGCGCCGGTGCAGGCTTCATTGCCGCTTCCGCGTGTTCGGCTCCTGGAGATAGAACTTTCATCGGCGAACCGATGTTTCCATGCGTCGTCAACGCGAAACCGTTGGGCGCGGGGGCCGGCGCGCCGGCCATCTGCTCAAAGTCGGCGATGGGCGGGACCCGGGCGGTCATCGACGGTTTGGACGTCATGGCGGGCGGTGTCGG
This sequence comes from Capsulimonadaceae bacterium, assembly GCA_052139635.1. Lineage (GTDB taxonomy): Bacteria > Armatimonadota > Armatimonadia > Armatimonadales > Capsulimonadaceae > JBKQWH01. The sequence goes on along the minus strand of JBKQWH010000200.1, from coordinate 2,468 downwards.
CTGGACGACCGACGCGAAGGCGCCGGCGGCAAATCCCGTATCGATGCTCGATGGGTTTATCGGGGTCAGGATCGCGCTGCTGCCGGTCAGTTCCAGATGAAGCCGGCACTGCCGCGCGAGCGCGTTGAGGACGTCGCCCAACGCCGCGTTGTGTACGGCGATGCTGATCCGCTCCGGCGCACTGCCTTCGTCACTGAGAGTGATCCGAACGCCTGCCGCGTGACTGATGGCGGCGACGGCCTCCGGAAGCGTGGCATGCCGCAGGGTAAGTGTCAGCCGCACCCCGGCTATGCTTTTCGACGGCCGGTGCTGAGAGGTGGGGGTGGATGGTGTTGCGCTCGCCATCAAGGCAGTGGCGAGCCCGAAAACCACCAGGGAGATCGGATTCGGCTTCATCGTGTCTCACGCCCCCTTCCCGGGACAGATTGGCCGGGACCTCGAGTGTCGGGCGTGGTTGTGACCAGAGTCAGGACGCTGCTCGACTGCGGACTGGGCGACTCGGTGGTGGCCGTGGTCCGGACGGTGTCGCCACGGTCGACAATGGCGCACGTCCGAGTCACCGGAGAACCGTCGGGGAGGCGGTCGACCGCCGATGCATAGGCATAGGAGGCGGTCCGCGCGGCCGGATGCGTCCCGGCCGTGGCGTCCGGCGGGTCGACGGTGATGATGATCGACGATGGCTCTTCGGTTCGACGGTCCGTGCGTCGTCCGGCCGACGCAACCAGCATAGCCGGCCGGTGGGGCGTGCTTGCCGGATTCGATCGGCGGGCGGGCCGGGATTCTTCCGACTGCTGCACGGGCTCCGGCGGTGCGGCAGCGCGCGGGATCGACGCTTCCATCGACATTGCCGTTTGCCGCGGCCCGGCCGCGGGGGCCGGCACAATGAACGGGGGGGCCACGCTTGGCGAGCCTGAGCCGCCCGTAGCCGGGTTGTCGTGCATTGCGGCCGCCCTCATGGCAGCCGTGGGAAGAGAGCGCGGTGCGGCCTGCGGCCGTGGATGTGGGAAGAGGGCCAGCGCGATCAGCCCGGCCGCCGCAGCCGCCGGAGCAAGCCGGAGCCCCCAGGCGCCCAGGGACGCCCGAAACCCGGGCCGGCCGGTCTTCTCGACCCCCGACTGCTCGATCGCCCGGCGCAGGAGCGCGTCGGCGCGGTCCGGCGGCAGTGGCGCAGGCTCCGGCCGCGTGCGGCGCAGGAGGTTATCGATATCGTCGGGCTGCCTCATGGTCGTTCCTCATACACGCGCTCAAACTCTTCGCGGGCGCGCTTCAGGCGCATCTTGGTGGCTGGCATGGAGATGCGCAGGGCCTCGGCAATCTCGTCGTAGGCCAGGTCTTCCCAGAAGCGCAGAATCAGGATGATCCGGTACTCCGGCCTCAACTTCGCGAGCGCCGCGCGAACTGCGATCGTTTCACACATCCGGCCCGCCGGGTCCTGTCCGCCGGTATTATCGTCGATCGGCGGCTCGTCCCGGCGCTTTCGAAGCAGAGCGGTGGCCGCGTTGACCGCAATCCGGTACAGCCAGGTGCGCAGGCTGGACTGGCCTCGAAACCCGGGGAGCGCCTGGAACGCCAGCGCAAACGTCGTCATCGTCGCGTCCTCGGCGTCCTCGGTGCGCCCGAGCACCCGCACGCACAGCGCGTATACCTGCGGCTGATGCTCCCGGTACATCGATTCGAGCGCCCAGCGCTCCCCGCGCCGGGCGGCGTCAAGCCACGCCGGCGCCTCCGGCACGCCGCCTCGCGCACTCGGGATGTCGAGGGGTGTTCGCATTGCTGTGCTGTGTTCCATGGGCGCTCCCTACCAGGCGCTATTGACTGGTTAGAGTTGTCCCATCGTCATTTTGTCACAAGGCGTTGTGTATTTTTGACTGTATTGAGTTGTAAACGAACAATGTTCTCGACGGTCGGCCGCCGGGCGGGCGTGTACGATGCTTGCGCCCGCGAGGTCATTACCCGAATATGGGAACAAATGTTCCTAATCATGTCCGCGCAGAGATCATTTTCGGATCGGCCCCGGAAGTGCCATTCTTCGGCTGTCCCGTGTCCAAAAGCGCGCACCGGGCAACGGCACGTCCCCGACCATCCTCGACGCTGCCGTCGACAACACCCACGCCCGCGTCCATTCCGACCGTGGAATGGGCGTCCGTGCCCGTTCATCCGTGTCGACACGGACCACAGACGTAGGGACCCGACAGAGGGCACGCAGCGCAGGCCACCGCCAACCAAACCGCAAGCGCCGTGCCCGGGCCGCTTGGAACGTACTCGATTGAGGCGTATCTGGGATCTGTCAACGGGTACGTCGGCGTGACCGTGGAGTGATGGACTGTATGGACGCGATGGACGCGATGGACGCGATGGACGAAGTGGAGGGAGTGGAGGGAGTGGACGAAGTGGACAGGGGAGAGGCCGGCGACGAATCGGCCCACGAATGAATTCGTGGGCTGCCGGGGGTGAACGTCCTACGGACG
>JBKQWH010000199.1:0-2686 GCA_052139635.1 Capsulimonadaceae bacterium | reverse complement strand
ATCCGAATGTCGATCCGGAAGTCGAAGCCGGACTCAAAGACCTGCGTGCCCAGCAGTCCGTGGTGGCGCGCGTGCTTGATGGCCGTCTGCATCCGTCGGATGGCCAGAGGATACTCCCCGCGGCAGTAGACAAAGCCCTGGTTAGCGCCGACGGCATAGGCTGCGATCGCCATTCCCTCGAGGACGAGGTGTGGATCGCTTTCCAGTACGGAGCGGTTCATAAACGCGCCCGGATAGCCTTCATCGGCGTTGCAAACAACGAATCGCCTTCCAGCGGGCGATTTGGCCACCGTGGCCCACTTGAGACCGGTCGGATAACCGGCGCCGCCCCGCCCACGCAGGCCGGAATCGGTTACAGTCCTGATAACTTCTTCCGGGCTCATCTCGAAGATCGCCCGATGCAGTGCTCGATAGCCGCCCTCGGCGATGTAATCTTCAATCGATTCCGGATCAATTCTGCCGCTCTTTTCGCAGACGACCTTCCTCTGTTCGGCGAAGAACGGATGCGACATATCGGCGGTCTTAATCTCGCACGGCTCGCCTCGGACCGCGCCGATGATCGACGGCGCAAGCTGAGGGGTAACTCGCTCGTACATAACAGCCGTGTGCTCCTTGCCGGAGGAACTGATGATGTCCTCCCCGAACGCTCCGGTTGAGTGCTCCGGAGCGGTTTCAACCGTGACCAACGGCCCGAGGCTGCAATGGCCCATGCACCCGACTCGAAGAACGTCGATATCCTCGGAGCCGCAGGCGGCGGCATCCAGAGCCTCCTTGACGCCCTTAGCGTTGGACGACAAGCAACCGGAGGCCATGCAGCAGCGGACGCGGACCGGCCTGCGCTCGGCGAGCGTTTTCTCTGCAACGTCGTTGAGTTCATTCATGTCCATCGTTGAGCCACTCCTCCACCTTGTTGAGGACAGCATCCCCGCTCATGGGCCCGGTCACGGCCCCGTCGAACACAACCGCCGGGGCGCTACTGCAAGCCCCAATGCAGCGGGCAGTCAACAGGGAAACGGCTCCGTCTCGCGTGGTATCACCGGCCTGTATGTCGGCACGCCGGCAAACGGCCTTGAGAAGGCTGTTCGAGCCCTTGACATGACAGGCCGTCCCGGTGCAGATCACGCAGACATGCTTGCCCTTGGGCTTAAGAGAGAAAAAGTGGTAAAAGGTCGCCACACCGTAAACACGGCTCGGTGGAAGCTTCAGTTTGCGGGCGATATAGAGGAGGAGGTCGTCCTCCAGATATCCGAATAATTCTTGAGCGTGATGGAGGATTTCGATCAGCGAGTCGGGCGCGTGCTGGTTGCGCTTCATTGTCGATTCGAGGATCTTATACCGGTTATCGCCAGCGGGCTGTTTTGCGCGGTCCGCGGCTACCGCCAACTTCGGCGGCGCCTGAGCAGTTGTTGCAACGGCCATACATTTCTCCCCTTCCCAAAGTACGGCGTCGGAGATCTGTTGGACGGCTGGTGAGTTGAAGTGTTGAAGTCTGGGTGTACGTCTCAGAAACCCGGCGCATGGCATAGTGTAGCCCGCCGACCGCCGCATGTCATCCCTCAATCGGCCTATTTGACCGTTATTGTGAAGCCGCGGAGCTCTCTCCGGTCCGCACTCACCGGAGGGGATTCGGTTTAATTGCCTTTTTGGGCTACCTTAAATACTTTTTGTATCCTATTTCCAAACGTTCGTTCGTGTGCTAATACAGCTTCGCTTCATAAGCGAAGAACTTAACAAATGGGTCAAGTTCCGCTTCGCGCCAAGGCTGGACGAAGGTCGGCATGCTCATCCAGAGCTATGAGCATGGCACCCGGAACAAGATCCCCGCGCCGAGCCAGTCGTAACCATTCTCGGACGGACGGAACGCCGTACCGGAAATCACGGCATTGGCTGCGTCGACGTGGCAGCCGTGGTATCCCATTACTGAATGCGGCATAATCGAAACGGCGCGCGACAGCAAACAAGTGGCTGGTTACATTACGTGGATGTCGAGAAACTCGAGCCATAGGTCGCCGGAGGGAGTGACTTTGATGTGGAAGTTTGCGGTGAGGTCGCTCGGCGAGCCGTCGAGCGGTACGTTGTCGTTAGCGACAGCGCCTACGACGCCGCCTTTCCATTCGGCGAAGCGTGCAGGGTTTCGATCAATTTCAATTGCTTTAAGGATGTAATCCTCGGGATCGGGCTGTTCATACAGCGACGTTAGCTTGTGATACTCGCCGCAATCATAGTCTGCCCGAGGTGTTCCATAGTTGCAAATGCAGTCCTCCAGCATCTCCGGCGTGTATGGGTACCCGAAGTACATTGATGACGTCCCAAACATCGCCAGCGCTTCGGCGAACTTGCCAGCGGCCAGAAGTTCCGACCAGGTCACAATAGCTGCCCGGATGTCGTCCTCGGCGCAGTCGGCTGGGAATGTCATGTTACCGTAGTCCGGCGGCACCGGGTCCGTCGTTGTCGGGATGATTTCGGCGTTTTTCTTGAAAAAGCGGTCAAAAAGGCTCATGTTGGCTTCCTGCCCGAAGCAATTATGACATAGCGCGGCATAGCCGCAACCAAACTGCGGAGAAGAAGCCGCCCCCGCCCGCTTGACGCGGGCGGGGGGGTCGGCTTACTCGACAGTCACGCTCACGTGGCCGTCGACAGTCCCGAGGTACGCCTCAATCGTGTACGTCCCCAGGGGCGATGGGGC
>JBKQWH010000198.1:0-41408 GCA_052139635.1 Capsulimonadaceae bacterium | reverse complement strand
TAGCGAGTGCGCCGGCCCCGCCCGCGTCAAGCGGGCGGGGACGTAAGAGTTCAGACTTTCTGCAAATAATCTCAAAAAAACGCCGCAAAGCACCGACTAACTCGCGTTGAAAATCGCTTGCACGAACTCTGAACTCTTACCGAATGAAAGCTTCTCTCCGAAAGGTCCAGGCAATATGGTACACTATCGCTGGGATACAATCCGATGTTTCTCACCCTGATACTGGCAGTACCAATCGAAGACGGAGAGAGCGGAAGTCAGCGCTTGGGTGGACACGGGTCCGCCGATGGTGCTGGGCAAAGCGACTACCGGTTGGTCACGGCCGCTCAAAAGGGCGACAGTCAGGCATTTGCTGCCCTCCACGTCCGGTATTACGCCCGAATCTACCGCCTCGCCTATCTCAAAACGAATAACGCCGCTGACGCCGAGGATGTGGCTTCGGAGACATTCCTGCGCGCCCTCGGCTCGCTGGCGCGGTTTAACTTCAAGAACGCGCCCGGTGGGAAGACCGCCTCCTTGTATCCCTGGCTGCATCGAATCGCAATGAACTTGATCGTGGATTCGTGCCGGCAGCGGCCGCCGGCGTCCGTCGTTTCGCTCGATGCCCCGGTCGTGGAAGGGATGCGCGACCTGCTCGGCGACAGGCTTCCTGGCGGCTCGGGAACCCTTTCCCCCCAGGAAATCGTTGAACGTAATGAAGTACAACAACTGGTGCGAAGCGCCATCGCCGCACTGCCCGAGGATCACGGTGAGATCCTCATCTACAGGTTTCTGGGAGGGCTCTCCCTGCGCGAGATGGCCAGCCAGATGGAGCGGTCGGAGTCGGCGGTGAAATCGCTCCTGCACCGGGCGGTTGTCGGCCTGAGGGCGGAGATCCGGCGACGCGTCGATGCGGTCGAGCGACTGGATCTGCAGGCGCACAGGCGTGTGAAATCTAATAACGAGGTAACGCAGCATGTCGGAAGACGCCCTGGCTAGTTATATCGACGCAAGGTCGGCCGTGGGCAATGCGGCGCCGGACCCGGCCGACGAGGAGACACGCGCGCTTGTCGGAACGGTTCGCCTCGCCGAGGCCGCCCTCGGTGCGCCGTCCCCGAGCCCGGAAGCGGAGCGCAAATCGCGTGACCTGCTCGTTGCGCAATTGAAGGAAGGAACTCCCGCCCGCCGGATCGACGAGGCCGGCATCGTCAACAAGATCCGGCGCTGGCTGTCGGGTGGCCGCTAGACCGGCGGAACAGGCAGTGTGTCTCAGTAAACAGCCAGGTGGCAAGGATAGTCGGCGAAACTGAGGGATCGAGGAGCCAGCGTGCCCGTCGTCATTGGTACAGCATTTAAGCCGATTGGGAAAATTCACTACTGCGACCCGGGAGACCTGGCCGTGAGTGTCCACGACAACGTCGTCGTTGACACCACTCAGGGCGCTCAATTCGGGTTCGTCAAGATCGGGCCGCGCGCGATACCCGACGCCGAGATCGTTCCACCACTGCAGCGCGTGCTGCGCCTGGCCACTCCGCAGGATTATAGCCGCTACGAGCGGTGTGAGCGAAAGCAGGCAGAGGCCGTGCTCGCCTGCAAAGACAAGGTTCGATCGCTCGGGCTGCCAATGAAGCTGATCGAGTGCGATTGGGCTTTCGACGATTCTCAGGTGACATTCCATTTCGTCGCCGAGGGCCGCGTGGATTTCCGCGAACTGGTGCGGGAAGTCGCCGGCATCCTGCATACGCGTGTGATGATGCACCAGGTCGGACCGCGCGAGCATGCCAAGGTGATTACCGGAATCGGCCCCTGCGGGCGTCCCACCTGCTGCTCGACATTCCTGCGCGAGTTTGAGCCGGTTTCAATGAAGATGGCAAAAGGTCAGAACCTGGCACTCAATCCCACCAAGTTCTCCGGACTTTGTGGCAAGCTGATGTGCTGCCTGCGTTATGAGCAGGACCAGACCGAGCCCGGCGCGGTTCTGTTGCCTCAGGTGGGAATGGTCGTAATGACTCCGCTCGGGCGGGCCAAGGTTGAGGAAGTGAGCGCCCTGCATCAGATGGCCACGGTGCAGCTCGAATCCGGCCGATTCGTGGAAGTCCGCGCGAAAGACATCGGGGAAGTTCCCAACTGTGTCGACCACGCCGAGGGGGGATGCACCGACTGTGCGGCGACAGGTGTCCTCGACAACTGCGGCGTGCCGGCACGGGACAAGACGCCGTCGGGTCCGTTGCTGCCGCTTCTGTAGGACCTGGCATCGGAAGGCTCAACATACACTATGGCTACAACGATCAGTCACGATGCGTCGATGGATGAGCGGCGACGGGTGCAGGCCAGGGCGCGGCGGCTGGCGAAGCGCGCCGAGACTCTGGCCGGCGCAGGGCGCGTCGACGAGGCGATTTTATGCCAGTCACAGCTTGTGGATCTCTGTCCTGATGACGGCCGCGCGGTCTTGAGGCTCGGGATGCTTTATCGTTCCGCGTGCCGGTTCGACGCGGCCGTGACGGCTTTTCGGTCGGCCAAGCGTCTCTGCCCCCAGCTTAGCGACCCGCGTGAGGCACTGATGGAGACCCTGCTCGATGCCGCCGAGTTCACGGAGGCAGTCAGTGAAGGCAAGGCACTGATCAAGATGTCGCCCAACAACATCTTTGCCCGCGATGTACTTACGGTAGCGTACATGTACCTTGGCCGGATCGACAAGGCCTTGTTGATGACGATGGAGATGATCCGGTTCGATCCTCTCAACCCGAGCTATCACTTCAAGCGTGCGATCCTCCTGCACCAGAAGGGGGATATCGCGACGGCGGTTGGAGAATACGAGCGGGTCTGCGAGCTTTCCCTGCCTGAGACGGAGATCCACACCGACGCGGAGGATGCGATCATGGCTCTCGACGACTTCCAGATCCGCCAGATCCGCGTGCTTGCCGGAGAGGACCGCCAGTTCTTCCTCCACCTGTGCCACAATCCGGCCGCGGCGCTCGGATCGCGCGGGTTCGTCTTGAGTACGGGCGGGCTGGTACGTGCCGAGATGCTGGTGACCCGGGAGGCCTTACATGCAGTAGGCGGGATTACTCCGCTGTCCGCCTGGGGCGGACCACGCTTCTATCACTGATTGTACTCCCGAATACCCTGATGATCGCTGAACCCGACCGAGCCCGGCTCCTCCTGCCCGACCTGGGGCGCCGCACCCTGATAATGGGCGTCCTGAACGTGACGCCGGATTCGTTCTCCGACGGCGGCTTGTACGCAACGGTCGACGCCGCCGTCGAGCACGGCCGGCGCATGGTGGCCGACGGGGCCGACATCCTCGATATCGGCGGTGAGAGCACGCGGCCGGCAACGTTTCGGGACAACCAGCCTCTTCCTGCTCCCGAAGAGTGCGCCCGTGTCGTGCCGGTGATTGCTGCGCTGGCAGGCGAATTCCCGTACATACCGATCTCCGTCGATACATACAAAGCCGCCGTGGCTGAGGCGGCCCTGGATGCCGGCGCCTCGATCGTCAACGACATCAGCGGGCTAATGTACGACCCGGAGATGGCGCCGCTCGCCGCTGCACGCCGGTGTCCGGTCGTCGTGATGCACCTGCTCGGGCGTCCGCGCGACATTCCATCGAGTCCGGTCTACGAGGACGTCATCGGAACGCTGATCGAGCACTTCGCGCGGCAGGTGGCCGTAGCGCACGCCGCCGGCGTCGATCCGTCCCAGATCCTTCTCGATCCGGGAATTGGGTTCGGCAAGACCACCGAACATAACGTCACCATCCTGCGGCGCCTGCCGGAACTGGCGGCGATCGGTTACCCGCTGGTGGTCGGCCCGTCGCGCAAGCGCTTCATCGGTGCGATCCTCGACCTTCCCGACCCTAACGATCGTGTCGAGGGCACCGCCGCCGCCGTCGCCCTCAGCATTGCCGGCGGCGCTTCTATTGTGCGCGTACACGACATCCGTCCCATGTCCCGCGTCGTCCGCGTCTCCGACGCCATTGTGCGCGGCTGGCGCGATACGAGCGGTTGAAGCCGTCGATGTGCCATGCAGGATTCGGCGGTCGCTCTGGTGAACTTATCCGTCAATATGAAATCTCCGGAAGAACCCGCCGCGTCGCCCGCAATGTGCGTCAACCACAAGCAAAAGCCGGCGACACACACGTGCTATCGCTGCAACAGGCAGTTTTGTTTCGACTGCGTCGACATCATCAAAGGGCGCTATGTCTGCGTGGAATGCGATGCGAAGGCAACCCGGTTGGCTGCCGCTGGCGGCGGCGGTGGACAGCCGGGCGACGCCGCCCCGGGCAAGGGAGATAAACCGATTGTCGTTGGCGGACCGAAGCTCGCGCTTTCTCTTGGCCTGTTCTTTGGGATTGTCGGCCAGGCATTGTGGGAGAAAGTGTCCTTCGCAGCCGGAACACCGGTGGATGCCCTCGGCCCCGCGGTCGGTTTTGGAGTGGGCGTCGGCGTCGCGGCCGGATCGCGAAAACGGGGATGGCAGAGCTCTTCCATGGCCGTGTTGGTCGCCTTCGTGTCGTTTGTCGTGGGACATTACCTTCTCGTTCGCGACTTTGCGGCGGCTGCTGCCGCGAAGAGCCAGAACCCGGCCCCCTGGATAACACTCTCGATGTTTGAGCACGCACTCTCGAGGTTCCCGGTGTCGCACTGGTTGTTCGTCGCTCTCGCAATCGCGACCGCCGCTGTTGTCGGGTACCTCGGGGCGCCAGCAGGAACGACTAAACCGGGGAAGACAGCGAATACCGCGTGAGTATCGTGCCGTCGTGATGATTGACCGCACGAATGTGTCCGCGGACCGTACTTACGGAAACAGGGCACGGCGGGATGCGCCGTGCCCTGTCTACAGGCGGCAGCGAACGGTTACGCCCGCCCGCACGGGCCGGCGTCGCGGATGGCGTCGTCGACGCCGCTGAACTGCTTGAAGTTCTCAACGAACTTGCTGGCGAGCTGGGTCGCTGTCTCGTCGTAGGCGTCGCCATTCTCCCATGTGTTGCGGGCCTGGAGGATGTGAGCCGGAACCTCCGGACATGAGACCGGGACGTGGAGGCCGAAGATACTGTCGCGAGTGTACTCCACGTCGTTCAGGTCGCCGCGAAGTGCGGCGCTCAGGATGTGGCGCGTGGTGGCCAGGTCCATGCGGTGCCCCACGCCGTACGGGCCGCCGGTCCAGCCGGTGTTGACCAGGAAGCAGGTGGCGTCGTGCTGCGCCAGGCGCTGGCCGAGCATGCGGGCGTAGCGAACGGGAGCGAGCGGCATGAAAGGGGCTCCGAAGCAGGTGGAGAACGCCGTTGTCGGCGTGGTTATTCCACGCTCCGTTCCAGCAAGCCGCGACGTGTATCCGCTCAGGAAGTGGTACATGGCCTGGTCGGCTGTCAATCGCGCGATTGGCGGTAGGACGCCGAAGACATCGGCTGTCAGGAAGAACACGGTGCGCGGATGGCGTCCCGTGCCGGACAGGATGGCGCCGGGGATGAAGTCGATCGGGTAGGCGGCTCGCGTGTTCTCTGTGAGACTGGCGTTGTCGAAGTCCGCCTGACGGGTGCTGGAATTGATCACCACGTTCTCGAGCACCGTCCCGTAGTGAATGGCGGACCAGATTTGCGGCTCCCCGTCGCGGCTGAGGCGGATGCATTTCGCGTAGCAGCCACCCTCGAAGTTGAACACGCCTGTGTCGCTCCAGCCATGCTCGTCGTCTCCGATGAGGCATCGCTGCGGATCGGCGGAGAGGGTCGTCTTGCCTGTTCCGGAAAGACCGAAGAACAAGGCGACATCGCCCGTGGCGCCGGTGTTGGCGGAGCAGTGCATCGGAAAGACGTTGCGGTTCGGCAGAAGGTAGTTGAGGATCGTGAAAACCGACTTCTTGATCTCGCCGGCATATTCGGTGCCGCCGATCAGGACGATCTTCCGCTTCAGGTCCAGGAGTATGAACGTCTCGCTCTTGGTTCCGTCGATTTCCGGGACGCCCTGGAATTTTCCTGCGTTGATGATGGTGAACTCCGGCTCGAATCCCGCCATCTCTTCGCTCGTTGGCCGAATCAGCAACTGGCGCGCGAAGAGGTTGTGCCAGGCCGCTTCGGTGACGACTCGCACGGGCAGGCGGTAGTCGGGGTCGGCTCCGCCGTAACCGTCGAACACGAAGAGGTCGCGTCCGGCCAGATGCGCCAGCACACGTCCGAAAAGTGGCTCGAATCGGTTCGGGTCGAAGGGCCGGTTGACCTTGCCCCAGTCGATGTCAGGATCGGTTTCCGGCGAGCCGACAATGAACTTGTCATCTGGGGAACGGCCGGTATACTTCCCGGTGCGGACCACGAAGGCTCCCGTGTCGCTGAGAATCCCTTCACCGCGCCGGATGGCCTCCTCGATCAGGGCCGAGGCGGGCAGGTTGTGATGGACATTCCCTGACTGTAACAGGGTTCGCAGGTATGTTGCTGAATCAGGCATTTACTATTTCGTCCTTTCCTCGCGGGCGTCCGACGGCGTTATCTCTTAGTCCATCACACTGCGCCGGAGGCCGGCCCGATGGAGAAGGAGTCCTTCCCGGACTGGTACGGCGCTATGCGCGCCGACTGAGTTATGATTTGATGGTCGCAAAGGCATCAGGGGCCTTACCACAGAAGATCCGGTTGCCGGCGGCGAACGGTTAGTGAGGGACGGTCACCGGCGACGGCCCAGTTACGACGGAACAAGCCGGATTAAGAGGGAACAACGCAACCCGAACGGGTTTCTTGCGTTATTCCGGTGCTTTTCGACTGCTCGGGCGATAATGTGGCTCTCCTGTTATATACCAATATTAAGGCGTCCCGCCGACGCGCCTGGCGGCACATGATACTACCGCACCGGCGGACGATTGTCAAGCCGTTACGCGGTTGATCAGCGCGCCGTCGCGCAGGGCCTTGATGTTGCCCACTGTGACGGTGAGAATCCGTTGGACGGCTTCGCCACTGTCGAACGCCAGATGCGGCGTCAGGATCAAGTCGCCGCGGCGCAGAAGCGACATGTTTCGGATGGCTGTCTTCAAGCGCTCCTTGCTCACATGTTCCTGAAGAAGCAATTGCTTCTCCTCGGAGAATATCTCTTCTCCCTCGACCACATCGAGGCCGGCGCCGCGCAAAATTCCCTCGTCGAGCGCTTTCAGCAGTGCCGCGGTGTCGACAAGGGCACCGCGCGCCGTGTTGATCAATATTGCGCCTCGCTTGAACTCCCCGATGTTGTGCATGCCGATCAGATGCTGCGTCGCCGGAACCAGCGGCGCGTGCAGACTCACGATATCCGACCGGTTCAGGAGATCCTTCAGGGTCGTATAGCTGAAGCCGAGGATGTCGGAAGCCATCATGTTCGGCTTGGGATCGGCCGCCAGCACCGTCATACCGAACGCTCCCGCAATGCGGATGACGTGCAGGCCGATGTGCCCGGTGCCGATGACTCCCAGCGTGCGTCCCTTCAGGTCGATCCCCTGCAGGCCGTTCAGCGTGAAGTCACCCGCTGTGGTGCGCATATAGGCCAGGTGCACGTTGCGAGTTAGCGCAAGCATCAACGCGAAGGTATGTTCCGCGACGGTGTTTTCGCCGTAGGTTGGAACGTGAACCACCGGGATCCCGCGCGAGTCCGCGGCGAAGAAGTCGATGTGGTCATACCCTGTCGAACGGGTCGCGATCATCTTCAGGTTCGGCAGGGCATCCATGATTTCGGGGCTCACCTGAGAGTGAACGAACACCGACAGGACCTCGACATTATTCGGATCGGACAATTGACCTATTGTTGTGAGCGGCTCCTTGTAAAAACGAAGGTCTTCGCCGGTGAGTTTGCGTTTCAAGAACGTTCGATCCGATGCGGAGACCTCAAAAAAGTGAATGGCCATATCTCTCCTCAGGTACGGGTGTGAGTTGGGATGACCAGCACGGGAATGCCGACACGACGGATAACGTGTTCCGTGACGCTTCCAAGGTAGTGCAGATCGCTCTTCAACATTCCCATGCCGCGGCTTCCCATGGCGATTATATCGTATTTCTGCTCATTCGCTTCCGTCGAAAGTGCCAGAGACACCGGGTCCCCCTCGATGATTTTCGTCTTGACCTGAATGCTGCGGCGTTCAAACACACGCGCAGTCGTTCGAAGGGTGCAGGCCGCACGCTCACGCATGGCATTGTTATGCCGTTCCACAATGTCCGGGTCGTAATCGGTGTCCTCGACCCTCAGGGGCGCGATTGCAAGAACAACGGTCACAGTGACGTCGGGGTCGCCCTCGACGGTACGTGCAATGGTCTCGGCAGCGCATAGCGAAGTGACCGAACCGTCGGTCGGTACGAGCAGTTTCTTAAACATGGTTTGCACCTCGCGCCGCCAACCGGCGCAACTGGGATCAGCGTTAAATCTTAAGAATGTCCACAAGCCGTAGAAGCTCCATTGGAAGCGGCTTCTTTCGGTTGACAACGTCGTGCAGGGGAGTATGGGTCGTAATCCCGTGCATCTGCCCAATGAGATTTCCGGACTGACCGCGAAGCAACAGCTCCGTCGCCGCGGCGCCCAGCCGAGTTGCGAGAATGCGGTCATAGGCGGTTGGCCGCCCACCGCGCTGGACGTGGCCCAGGATTGTTACGCGCGGGTCGAAGAGCGTTCCAGCGTCCTCGCTCAAGTACTTATAGAGGGCTGTGACGCCGAGCGCAGCGCCTTCGGCCACGACGATCATGGCATGCCGCTTTCCGCGCTTTTTGGCGTCCTGAACACGCACCAGCACTTCCTCCGGGCAGATGTCGCGTTCCGGCATGACGACGACTTCGGCGCCGCCGGCAATTCCCGAGGCGAGCGCCAGGTAGCCGCAGTCCCGCCCCATCACTTCCACGAGAAACAGGCGATGGTGCGACGATGCGGTTGTGCGCAACCGGTCGATTGCCTCCAGTGCGATATTGAGTGCGGTGTCGACGCCGATTGTAATGTCCGAGCCGGCCAGATCATTATCAATTGTGGAGGCCACTCCGTTGACCTGAACTCCGCGGTCCAGCAGCGCCATTGCGCCGGCTTGAGACCCGTTGCCGCCAATAACGATCAGTCCTTCGATGTCATGGGCGCGGAGGGTTTGCAAGGCGGATTCCACGCCGGCGTCCGTCCTGAAGACGGAGGACCGGGCGCTATCCAGGACGGTACCGCCGAGTTCCATTATTCCGCCAACATCGCGTGCGGTCATCGGCCGGAGATCGCCGTCGATCAGCCCGGCATAGCCCCTGTGAATGCCGTATACTTCCGCTCCGGCGGTCACCGCAGTGCGGACGACTGCTCGAATAGCGGCATTCATCCCGGGAGCGTCGCCGCCGCTCGTGAGAACTCCAATGCGGTTCATAAAACACTCTCCTCGTCGAATTGGCCAATCGGGTCAAGGTCGCTGTCGAACATCAGGTAGTGCAGGCTGCAGCGCGGGCAGAAATGCCTTCGTCCATGCGGAGCGCTGACGAATAACCATCCCGCCGTCGCCGGCGGGCCGGACATGTCGCATGCGCCAAGAAGTGTGCGCAAGCCCACCGGCACAGGAATGCGCGCGCCGCATCCTCCATCACAGTTCAAGAATTGTCCATTTTGTACGGTGCTCATGACGGAACCCTTAATGACGCCCGAACCACATTCTCCGTCCGGTCCCACCGGAGTGTAAATCCAGCCCGCTCGCAGAGGTGGGTCATCGCGTAGTTTTCCGGGAGAATGTCTCCTGTGATCTCGGTAATTCCGGCGCGGACGGCCGCTGTTATAATGTGCTTCAACAATGCTCTGCCCATGCCGCGTCCCTGGTAAGCGTCGGCCACGAGAACCGCAAACTCCGCGGTGGCCGGTCTGGCGGCATTGAGATCCCCATGCCTGATCGGAACTGCGGGTACGTCGCTCCGGGCACCCGCGTTGGCATCGAGATCGACATGCCCGTCCGATGCTACCGGCATGGCACCCGGGGGCGTGGGGCGCGCCAGACGCGCCACTCCGCAAATGCCGGAAACGTTTGTGTCGAAGTTGACCTCCGCCACAAAGACAAGCTGTGCGGCCGGATCGACCCGGCACACTGCCGCCAGCCGCTCGTGGCTCGAACGGTACGCCAGTCCCATGAGATGGAAGTAGCGCATATAGACCGTATGATCGGACAACCCGCAGTGAAACTCGACCATCGCCGCCTCGTCGGCGGGACCGATCGGACGGATGCGGATGTGCGTCCCATCCTTGAGGCACGACTTCGCTGCCAGCCCGATGTCGAAGGCGACCGGGCCATCTTCCGCGCCCAGCCCCGGTGTCCCCATACTGCGGCTCAATATTGACCTCATCCTCAGGGCGCCTCCCACGCTGCAAGCCCCCATCCCCGGCTCTAAGGGCCGAACACGGCTGCCAGCACGCAGACATCGTCGTCAAAGGCATACTCGGTCGCACTGTGGACGGTCACTCCGCCCGACTCGCGAATTCCAAGCTCAATGATGCCGGCCATGACGGAGTCCACAATCGGGCCCGGTGCAAGCGGCCGCCGGCATTGGCCCAGAATATCGGCGGCTTGCGCCTGGAATTCCGCCCTATTGTGGGCGCCGCCGATCGCCGTGAGACCGTCGGAGTAAACCACAAGCGCATCGCCGGGCTCGACAGTCGCCGTTCCACCGACGATCGTTTCTTGAGCCATGGCGCCAAGCCGTGCGGCGTCCGGATCAAGGAACACGATTTCGTTCGGCCTCACGAGGATTGCCGGCTCGTGGCCGCAGCTCACATATGAGAGTTGTCCGGTCGGACGGTCGTAAACCCCGGCGAACATCGATGCGCCGTTGCTCAGCAGGCCGTTCTCTGCGATAATGCGGGCCACTTTGTCGACCGCATCGGGCAATGATGCGTTTTGATAGAGCGAACAACGCAGCATGTTTCGAAGCATGGTGACGTCGGTTGCGGCGGCCAATCCGTGCGCAGATACGTCGGCCAATACAAATGCCGTCTTTTCGTCGGTGATGCGGAAGATATCGTAGAAGTCTCCGCCAACTCCCGCGGCGGCGTCGATCGGACGGTACACCACGGCGACCCTGGCTCCGTGCAAATCCGTGGGAACGCTCGGAAGGATGGCCGACCGGAAGGACGAGCGGAGACCACGTTCACGGGCACGGATCCGGTCCATGTCGATGGCGGACCTCGCAATCGACGCGACAGTTTCTGTCAGTTCCACGTCTTCTCGGG
Organism: Capsulimonadaceae bacterium; assembly: GCA_052139635.1. Taxonomy (GTDB): domain Bacteria; phylum Armatimonadota; class Armatimonadia; order Armatimonadales; family Capsulimonadaceae; genus JBKQWH01. The sequence goes on along the minus strand of JBKQWH010000198.1, from coordinate 30,258 downwards.
TCCACTCCCGCGGGCAGGTCTCCATCGTGGCCACCAGCGCCCCAACGACGGATTGAGATTCGAGCAGCGGCACCTGTATCAGCGTGACGGCCCCTCCCACGACCATTGGCAGAATGGGATGATCCGGGCTGCCGACATAGGCCTCGGCTCCATGATGCATGAACGAGAGCCGCTTGACCGTGGCCGAGTCGATCTGGTAGGTACCGGCGATGCTGGTAAGATCGGGGCGGCGCCAGTCGTACTCGATCACCGCCTCGTGGTGGTCCAGATCGTAGTGAATGAAGTAGCAGCGATCCAGGCCGAGATAGTCGCCAAGTCCTCGCGAAGCGATCATTTTGATCGTCCGCGTGCCGATCATACCGCGGACCGCATCCCCGATCGCGTTGATCAGCGACTCGCGGCGAATGCGGCCCTCGAGCTCCGCCACCAGGGCGCTTATCTCGCGCATACCGGCGTCGGCCGCTTCGACACAGGCGTCGCAGTTGCGCTCTTTAATCGGCAATGTGAGGTGGAAGCTCGCCGTTGGACCGGACGGCGAGTCGCCTGCCGGATGTCCCACTTCGATGATTGTCCTTTGCAGCATGTCTTTGTACGCTGGACCCCTCTCACGTAATGGGACTATTGTATGGGATTCGCCGCAAACACACATCCACCGAAAGACGGATTGTTCTAAAGGAGGAAGGATATCCGTGGAAAATGGATGCCTTTGGCCGTTTAAACCCCACCTGCGCACGAGAGTGCGGCGGCAATAGTGATAATATTCGCAAATGCGGATAATGATGGCACCGAAATCCCGATCCAGCTTAAGGTGAGCCTAAACAAGGCATGAGGTAGTTTTTCGTCGGTCTTCAAGGCCCTGCGTGAGCTATCCGTGAGACACAATCCAAGATCAACTCATCTACGGAAAGGGAATCGCTACTTCGAATGATGTGCAAGCCAAGATCGGTTGCTTGCTGCGCAATCAACCGATTATACCATTTGCTCCGTGCCACGAAGTTCTGTATCATCGCCTCCTCATCCGATGCCCCACTATAGAAGTCAACAGCAGAGCGCGTACGGGCTTCAAGCACATCATCATCGGCGACAAGCCAGAGCGATCCGATATTCGGCAACGCCAACTTCGCCACCGGTGATGGATACAGCGCCCAGCCTTCGATCACCAGCGGATCACCCCATGTGGCATGCGCGGTGATCACCCGTGCGATGCCCGGCCAGAGCGTGGCATGGAGGAGTTCGGCATCGGCAATGAGATCGTCTACCGAGTGCGTGATGTAATACTCCCGGTAATCGGCGCCGTCCATCGCGTGTAGCGCCGGGTGACTTTGCGCCGTTGTCACCGCATGGATGGCTTGCCCGAGGTCGTCGGTCGAGACGCAGCCATATGCAAACCGTCCCGCCAACTTGCGAGCGAGAGTCGATTTCCCCACCATGGGCGCTCCACCGATGAGAATGACTTTGTGATGTGTTCGATCTTGCATGATACTACCTCCTTGTCGTGCAGGAATGCCAATGCAGCGCCCACTGTATATGCTCGGTATCCTGTCGTCGTGTACCCATCTCCGGACATCCTCTTCTTAGCAAGTTAAGCTACAAATTGGAAAAGGCTGAAATGTTGTGATGGATCCGCGGTTTCGGTAGCAGGGATCTTACCTGAGCGCACAAAAAACGCCGGCTACGGCTCGATGCCGCACCGGAGCGCTGTTTACGAGAGGGACGCAGTCGGTGAGCTTAGTCGTATCCACTTGGCTTTTCGAGGGAGATGACCCCGTTGCGGGCAGCCCAGACGACGGCCTGGACGCGGTCCGAGACCCCTATCTTGTAAATGATGTGCTCGACATGTGTCTTTACGGTCGCCTCGGAGATGAACAGGACCGATGCTATCGCTTTGTTATTGAGGCCGGTCGCCATCAGGCGAAGCACCTCCAGTTCGCGATCGCTGAGCGGTTTGACGAGGTCCGGCGAGTTTGGCGCGTCCGCGGAGATATTGCGCAGCGAACGTCGCAAGTCCTCCGGGTTCAGCAGCATTTCGCCGTTTGCCACTGCGCGCAACGCATTGACAAGCTCGTCGGCGTCGACACCTTTGAGAAGGTAGCCGGCGGCGCCTCCCGCGACGGCGCGAGCCATATACGTGGGATTGTCGTACGTGGTCAGCATGATCACGGACATTTCCTTATAGCGCTGCTTGAGGATGTGCAGCGTGTCAAGCCCGTCGCCACCGTCCATGCGGATGTCGAGCAGGACCATTTCCGGACGAAATCGCTCCGCCATCTCAATGCCCTCTCGACCGGACGAGGCCTCGGCGATTACATTGAACTCGGACTCCTCGAGGAGGCTCTTGACGCCGTCACGCCAGATCCGGTGGTCGTCGACGAGCATCAATTTGACTTCTTTACGTTGATCTTTCATATGGTCCTATGCAGACTATTGTACCTCGATCAGGGGCACGGATGCACGCACAATTGCTCCTTTTGCAGGCGCCGACACCAGCGAATAGGTGCCTCCGGCCAAACTGATCCGCTCCGCCATGCCCTGGAGGCCGACGTGCGAGGCATCGGTCGTCCTGTCTTGCGGCACGAACCCGCGCCCCCAGTCGCGAACCTCGACTGAGAGGTGCTGCTGGCTGGAAATCGAATCTGTGGATAACAGTAGCAGCACACGCACTTTGCGTGCCTCGGCGTGCTTGCGAATGTTCGTCAACGCTTCCTGGATGACGCGGTATACGGCTGTTTCCAGTGACTTGTCGAACCGGCGATCGGCAATATTGTGCGCAAGCTCCGCGTCGGTCCAGCCGGCCCGGGTTTTCTCCTCCGAGAAGAGCTGTTCGACTGCGCCCGCAAGGCCGAGGTCGTCGAGGGCTAGCGAGCGGAGCCCGTTGACAAGCCGGCGGGATTCGACCACCGCGTCTTTAAGATAGGCGATGCCCTTCTCCAGGTCGCGCCCCGCCTTTTCGACGTTTCCGGACGCGTGTGCTTTTCGAAAGGCCTCCATGTGCATGTGCGACGCCATGACATACTGCGTCAGGCCGTCGTGCAGGTCATACGCGATCGCCCGTCGTTCTTCTTCCTGCGCGTTAATCAGGCCGCTCAGGAGGGCACGCTGGCGCGAAAGCATCTGCAGGTTGTGGATCGCCACCGCGGCATGGGCGCCCAGCGCGGCGACGGCGATCTCATCTTCCTCCGTAAAGCGATCGCCGCCGATTTTGTTAGTGAGATACAGGCTGCCGAGGATGGTATCTCCGCGCCGGATCGGGACCCCGAGAAAGCTGTCCATCGGCGGGTGATGCTCCGGGAAGCCTACGGAGTTGGAATGTTCCCCGATTATGTCGATCCGAAGCGGCTCGCAGCGGCGAAGCAGCAGGCCGAGAACCCCCGCGCCGCGCGGCCTGGCGCCAATTGCGGCTTCCTCCTCCGGTGTGAGCCCGACGGTGACGAACTCGGTGACGCTTTGTCCGTCCGGGTGGGCCACGCCAAGTGCCGCGTACTGCGCTTTCGACAGGGTTCGCGCCGCGTCGGCGATGTGGCGCAGAGCCTCGACGCCCGTACGGCTGGAGAGGATATCGAGCGCGACCCGGCTTGCGGCCTCAAGCACAACCAACCGGTCGCTCGAGTGGTGGCGAAGGTCCTCTAGCGCACGCTCGCTACGCCGGGTTTGGGTAAGATCGCGCAGGAACAAGAGGTAGCCAATCAGCCTGCCGGAATCATCGCGCCTTGCAGTCCCGCTGGCAGATATGTCGAGGCGCTCGCCCGTGGCCGTAACCAGCACTGTCTCGCACCGTTCCAGACGTTCGCCGCCGGACAGCCGGGCCAGGAACAGTTCACACTCCTCGCACTGGTCGTCTCGGAAGAGGGAGCGGAACGAGCGCCCAACGATACTTCCTGAGGCGTAGCCGAAGATATCGGCGGCTGCCTTGTTCCAGTAGACAATCGAACCAGTCGTATCCAGGCTGACTGCCGCATCCTGAAGCGTGTCCAGGAGTGGTGTGACCAATTCACCGGTTGTGGGAGTGCGAATCGGACCGGGGGTTCCGGATGAACTATCAGCTTGCTTTTCAGATTCCATGGTTACTCACCATTGCGATGGGTCGGGCCCGCCGGCATCATCGGCGTCGAATGCGTTCGCGATGAGAGTGAACCGTACTCCTTCACTGTCCGTCCGGCTGTCTTCCTCGTGGCCGGCGTCTCCATCTCGTCGAACGATTTCGACGACGTCGAAGCGGCAGGGAATGTCGTGCAGCCCGTATCGGCTCAGATAGGCTCTGGCCAGGATGACAAGCTGCCGTCTTTTCCTGCGGTTCACGGCTTCAGCCGGCGACGGGGTCGATGTTCCGAACGCCCGGCGGGTTTTGACTTCGATAAAGCACAAGCAATCTTCGTGCCACGCGACCAGATCGATCTCGCCCCTCCGGCGGCCGCCAAGGGGACGAACGTTTGAATCAATGATGCGGTACCCCCGGCTTTCGAGAAAGCCAGTTGTCAGCGCTTCGCCCTCGGCGCCAAGGCGCTTGCGGGCGCCAGTGGCGCGGCTGGGTGGACTCTGCTTCATCTCTCGGCCCACAACGCTGTCTGGCACAACTCGGACACCGGGGCAAAAGTGCGGCGGTGTATCGGCGACGGGCCGAGCAGGCGCAGCGCTTTCAAATGTGTCGCCGCGCCGTAGCCTTTGTGCTGGGCGAATCCGTACCCGGGATAGAGCCGGTCGAACTGGACCATCATTCGATCCCGTGTGACCTTGGCGATAATCGAAGCCGCGGCGATGCTGACGCTCGCCGCATCACCGCCAACAAGCGCCTGCACGCTCGTGCACGGTAACCCGGGTACCGGCAGTCCGTCGACAAGCAAATGAGTGGGCGTGATCGGCGGTTCAAGACTCAGGAATGCCAGACGCATTGCCAGATGCGTGGCGCGCAGAATATTGATCTGGTCGATGTCCGCCGAATGGACAATCCCAATACCGACGGCCACCGAACGCAGGCTGATAATATCGTAGGCGGCCTCCCGACGCGGCGCCGTGAGCTTCTTAGAATCGTCAATCCCGGCAGCGGCAAAGTCCGCGGGCAGCACAACGCATGCCGCGACGACGGGACCTGCCAGCGGTCCCCTGCCAGCCTCGTCAATCCCGGCCACGACTGTGTGACCGGAAGCACGCGCGATCCGCTCGTAGCGGAACATGTCGATTGAAGCGGCGGCATCCGAAGTCGGGTTCAAAGTAGCTGTTGTCCGCCTCGCCATGTCCGTTGGGTCCACGGTGTGAAATGCGTACTACAGGCGCCTAATGGTTGCGGATCAATCCGATTCTGTTGAGGGGCCAGAAGATAAACACCGCCTGGCCGACCACCCTCTTGCCGTCAAGAGGCCCCCATTCGGTACTGTCGCGACTGTCATTCCGGTTGTCTCCCATCATGAAGTACGTGCCCTTGGGAATCGCTCCGGGCGGCGCCAGGTTGTCCTGATTGTATTGTTGCGCCGGGATAAGCGTTCCGTTCAGGCGCGGCCCCTGGATATCGTCGGTTTTAAGAGATTGCCCGTTGAAGATCTTCAGGTCGTAATCCGGGTCTTCTGCGGTAAACGGCTCGCTAAGCACATGACCATTCAGGACGGTTTTTCCCGGGACAATTTGAACGGGTAGACTGGGCATGTTTGTGAACAGCATTGACAACTGTGTGTTGTCCAGCCGTTTGCCGTCGGCGAAAACGCCCTTCGAAGTAAACCGGATGTGGTGTTCGGCCTGCAGGTCGTCGGGAGGGGACGGCCCGTAGAAGTTCGTTTGCGCCAGCTTGTTTCTCAGGTCGAAATGGCTGTATGCGGTGCCGTTGATGATGATCCGGCCGGCCGTGACCTGGAGAACATCCCCCGGCAAAGCAATGAGTCTCTTGATAAAGTTGACAGGGACGTCCGGCGTATCGTCGTTCGACGCGACGTTGTCCGGCGGAATAAACACAACGACGTCGTCGCGATTCGGGCGATTCACGCGATACACGAGTTTGTTGACCAGTATTCGATCGCCGGAACCGTTCTCTCCGAGCAGGGTGGGGACCATGGACGGCGATGGGATAAAGTACGCCTGGACCATGAACGGCCTGATGATCATATAGACCAGCACGACCGCGATGAGCGCGGATTCCAGGATTTCCGCGGCGGATCGGCCGTGTTCCGTTCGGGTTCGGATCAATGCGATTCGTAGCAGAGTGGCGCCGACGGCAATCCACAGGATGTATATGACTTTTGCGTTTGCGAGCGTTTCTGTGATGGAAGGAGACGTCACCGGATGTGATCCTGGTTCTTTGATTTGATTCAGTATATCTTGACAGGCAACTCTGAGTGAACCACTCTGCAGACGCTTTCGGGCACAGCAGACGGAACCTGCGCCAATACCGCGAAGCACCGTCCTGGTAACGGTTCCTTGCCATCTTCGATACGGTCGAACCTGTTGTGCTGGTTCCCGGGCAGATGCATTCCGCCCGGGGATATCTCATTGTAGCCCACGGCAGCGACTTGGCGGACCGTGCGTCGCGCTAGTAGTTCCGCTTTTCCTTGATGCGGGCGGCCTTGCCGACCTTGGTGCGGAGGTAATACAGCTTCGCGCGGCGGACCAGACCGCGGCGGGTTACCTCGATCTTATCGACACGAGGCGAGTGGAGCAGGAACGAGCGCTCGACGCCGTATCCGTTGCTAATCTTGCGAACGAGGAACGAAGACCGTGATCCACCTTCCTTGCGCGAGATCACCGTTCCTTCGAACACCTGTACGCGTTCCTTGCCGCCTTCGACAACCTTGACATGGACGCGAACTGTGTCGCCCGGGCCGAATTGCGGGACACTGGCCTTTAACTGGGCCTTTTCAATCTCCTGTACGAGCGGATGCATCGAATGGTTTCTCCTCAGATGACTCCTCAACGGGTGAGGAGGCGGATTCTCCTGACAACTGTTTGAGCAGCTTCAGGTCTGACGTGGACGGCACAAATGCCGACCAGAGGTCGGGCCGACGCGTTTGCGTGCGGCGGAACTGCTCCTTGCGTCGCCAGCGGGCGATCTCGGCATGATGGCCGGAGAGCAGAACATCAGGCACGGTCCACCCGCGAAAGTCGGGCGGCCGAGTATAGTGCGGGTATTCGAGCAGCCCGCCCGCGAACGAATCGTCGGGTGAGGACCCCTCGTTTCCCAGGACGCCGGGCACCATTCGCGCCACTGCGTCGATTACCACGAGGGCTGGCAGTTCGCCTCCGGTCAGCACGTAGTCGCCAATGGATATCTCGTCGGCGGCCAGGTACTCACGCACCCTCTCGTCAAATCCTTCATAGTGTCCGCAGATCAAGATGATCCGCTCGTGCGTGGCCAGATCCATGGCGGCCGCCTGCGAAAACGGCCTGCCCTGCGGGGTTAGCAGGATTACAGGAGCGGTTCGCTCCACGTCAATCGCCTCGACCGCGCTGAAAATCGGGCCTGGTCGCATCACCATGCCGGCGCCGCCTCCGTATGGCGTGTCGTCGGTGCTCCGATGGCGGTCCGACGTAAAGTCGCGCAGGTCATGGACAGCGACTTCTAATGTACCCGATTCGCGCGCTCGCTTGATGATACTGAACGAGACGGCAGCCCGCACGAAGTCCGGAAAGATGGTGACGACATCGAATCTCACGCTTCATCCAGCAGTCCGGCCATATCGACGACCGTAATCGTGCGCCGCTCGACATCCACCGACTGCACAAACGCCGCTACCGCCGGAATCATCACCCCCGTCGACGTAACGTAGACGTCGTTTGCCGGTGAGTTAAGCACGTCGGTTAATTCCCCCAGCGGCCGCCCGTCTTCGGTCCTTACAGACATGCCAAGAAGCTGGTCCACGTAATACTCACCTTCCGGCAGGCTTGGCAGGCAGGATTCCGGGACCATGAGCCGCATTCCGAAAAGGGCCTCTGCGTCGTCCCTTCCGGCGACACCTTGAAAGCGCGCAATCCATGAGCCCTTCGGCTGGGGCTGTTTGCGCAGCGAAGTCACAGTGATAATACGACTGGACCCATCGTCGTCGACCGCAAGCACCCGCGTGGCCGACCGGATTGCGGAAGCGGATACCTCCGGATTAGTCCCAATAAGCCGGAGTCGGACGTTTCCGCTGACACCGTGCGCACCGGTGATTCGTGCCGCCACTACCGTGTATTCCGCCGGCGACACCGTGTGTTCAGCGGCCTTGCCCTCTTCTTCAGCGCTTGATGTGGTGATCGTGTTGTCATCCTCACCCAGTCGGAAGACTGAGGGCAACATGCCTGGGATAGGCCGCGCCTGCCATGTATCGCCCGACCTATGTCGGGCCACCACGGCTTCGGCGCGGCCCCCCGCGGAAATTCTCTTCCGGTGCCGGTGGACTCCCGGCTATTATAAGCGACTCTCGAACCGTCCGAACTCTTGAACTGACAGCATTTTGGCCGTGCCGGTGCGGAGGTCGCAGCAATGCCCGTCCTTAGATTGGTTGCAAAGCGGAAAAGACGTCCGTTCAGGCGATGATCTCGACATAAACTTTCTTCTTTTCTTTCATGGCAACCGCCTTCGCCACCGTGCGAAGTGCATTAGCGATCCGCCCCTGCTTACCGATTACCTTTCCCAGATCACCAGGGGCTACATGCACCTCGTATGTCGTCGCCTCCTCCCCCGGAAGCTCGTTGATAACAACGTGCTCGGGCTCGTCGACAAGTTCCTTGACGAGGTACTCAATCATTGATTTCACTTACCATCAACTCCTAACGCGCCAACACCGCCTCGAGGTCGCGCTGTCTCGGTCTACTTGTAGCGATGATGGACTGTTATGCGGCTCGATATGCGGTCGTCCTGAATTCCCGGAACAGAAACGGTATGCCGGCATCCGGCAGGCTCGATCCGAGGGCAGCCTATGCCGCGGACTGACTGCCCGTACTGCGTGCGACAATACCCTTTTCCTTCAACAACGCTTCCGCTGTGTCCGAAGGTTTAGCGCCGCATGCAAGCCAGTGCTTCGCACGTTCGTCGTTGATTTTCAATTCGGCGGGCTCGACGCAGGGGTTGTAATACCCGAGCGTCTCGATAAAGCGCCCATCCCGGGGCGCCCGACTGTCCGCCACGACCAATCTATAAAACGGCCGCTTCTTCGCGCCCATCCTGCGCAGCCTGATCTTTACCGCCATTTGTGGTTGTTAGCTCCTTTGTTCCCTGAATTAACGATTTCAATGCGCCCGTGAACACGAGCGGAAAAGGTATTTTACTCTATTTGCATCTATCATGAGATCGCGTTCGGCGCGAAATCGCGATTCGGCCGCAATGTCCCGCACCGCGGGCGTTGACCGGCAACGGTTCGACTGTATGGCGGCCATTAGTCAGCGAGGCTCCCGTCATGAACGGACGTTGTTCAGCCGCCTCAGCCACGCCCGAACGGAAACTTAAACGTCCCCTGTTTGCGCTTGCTCTTCTTGTTACTGCCGGCATGGCGGCCGGTTGCGGCCATTCCCGGTCCTGCGCCAAAGTCCCCGGTTGCCATACCGCGGACCATTCGGCGGGTCTGCTCGAAGTTGGACAGGAGTTGATTGACTTCCTGGACCGTTGTGCCACTTCCGGCGGCAATCCTTCGGCGGCGACTTCCGTTGATGATACCCGGCTCGCGGCGCTCCTGCGGCGTCATCGAACAAATAATTGCTTCCACACGCCGTTGGCTCTTCTCGGTATCACCCAGATCGTGGTTCGCCAGTCCACCCATACCGGGAACCATGCTCAGAATCTGCTGGAGCGAACCCATCTTCCGCATCTGGCGCATCTGCTCCAGGTAATCGTCCAGCCCGAACGTGTTCAGTCTTAGTTTCTGTTCGACTTCACGGGCCTGCTTCTCATCAAGCGCCGCCTCCGCCTTTTCGATAAATGTCATCACGTCGCCCATCCCAAGGATGCGCGAGGCCATTCGGTCCGGGTGGAACACCTCGAGTGTGTCGAGCTTCTCCCCGAGGCCGATGAACTTGATCGGCTTTCCAGTGATACTTTTGATGGAGAGCGCCGCGCCGCCGCGTGTGTCGCCATCCAGCTTGGTCATAATAAATCCGTCGATGTCCAGCGCGGTGTTGAACGACTGCGCGACATTGACGGATTCCTGACCGGTCATGCCGTCGACGACGAGGAGCGTTTCCTGCGGCGTCACTGCCCGCTTTATTCGCCTGAGCTCCTCCATCAGGGGCTCGTCAATCTGGAGGCGTCCCGCCGTGTCGATAATGACCACGTCGTGGCCGCCCGCATACGCGGAAACGATGCTCTGGCGGGCGATCTCAACGGGATCGACACCGTCGCCAAGCGAAAACACCGGCGTCTTCGCGTGTTCGCCGACCACCTGGAGCTGCTTGATGGCTGCCGGTCGATATATGTCCGCGGCGACCAGGAGCGGGTTGCGACCTTGTTTTCGGAGGAGGGTCGCCAGCTTGCCGGCATGCGTGGTCTTGCCGGCGCCCTGCAGACCGCACAGCATGATGACGGTCGGAGGTCTCGACGCAAACCGCAGCGGAGATTGATCGCCGCCGAGCAGGCTCGTCAACTCTTCGCTGACTATCTTAATGACCTGTTGCGGGGCGTTCAGGCCCTCGAGGATCTCCCCACCGATGGCGCGCTCGCGGACCCTCGCGATAAAGTCCTTCGCAACCTTCAGGTTGACGTCGGCTTCCAGCAGCGCCAGGCGGACCTCGCGGAGCGCGTCGGCGACATCCTGGTCTGTGAGCACTCCCTTTTGCCGGAGACGCCGAAAAACAACCTGTAGCTTTTCTGTCAGGCTTTCAAACATCAGGCATGCTCACAGTCGACTCTGCAAACGCGCGACGGTTTTGACGTGTGGCAGGCAAACTCATAGAACCCCGGAAACTCATGACAGTATACCGAATAACATTGCTGCTGTCAATGGCGAAGTTTGTTGATTAATGCGAATTTTAATATACTTAATATATATACGCTGACTTCTATATTTCAACCGGCCCTGTGTTTGAAGCCGGGTGGTTAGGAACTTTTTGCCCGATAATGCGGTTCTGCTGCTATTACGGGTGCTTGTCGGAACGAACAAACCGCCACATCGGTTCCATATGCCATGGTGCGGTAGTTCGAGCCGCCTCGCTCCTCGTGCCCTAAACGGCAAAAAATCATTCACGGCAGGCCGCGAATAACCCGTTTTTTTGCCCCTAAAATGTGTTGGTACTCGAGAGGCAAGGACGACCGGCATCGATTAAATACAACGCACATGGATAGTAGCCGAAGCGTCGTCCTGGCGCTTCCCTTCACAGGTGTGCGTCGACGGACCAGTTTTGCGGCAGCAGGGTGCGGAAGCCCGACTGGCGCAGTTATCGGACTCTGTGGATCAAGTAATGGGGAGGCAGGACAATGAGCTTGTTTGGGCAGCCTGGCTATCCACGCCGAATGATCGGCATTGATGAGGTGAAGCTCTGCGCATTTTGCGGGGCATTGAACTATCATCGAAACACGGAGTGCTTCACGTGCGGCTGGCGCGGCGCCTTCGAGTATGATGCGGAGGTCTTGCGGCTTGCCTGGCAGCGGCTCTTCGACGAGTACGAGTCCGTCGAGATGGACCACCTTACAGGCGCGCACAGCTACTGGGCCGGGCAAAGTGAGGCCGGCAGTTCGTCGCAACCCTCCTTGTTGTGCCGTATACAAACCTGGTGGAGACGGATGACCATCGGACGTCGAGTTCCGGCTAAAGTACCCGCGGCAAGTCACCGGCCGACGGCTACGTCCGAGTGAGGTTGCGCGGCGGACAGCAGCGAGTTCGCGCAATATGTGAGGAAGCCGGCCAGGAATCCGGCACGGCTTCCTCCGTCCAATATGTGCCGTCCATCCTAACGCCCGTTTGCTTGACTCTTATCGCAGGAATCTCCATAATCTCACCATTATACTCTTTGTGAAGCACATGTCCAGCCCACAATTCCGGCGCGGTCAATCCGTCGTGGCCTCGATTCTGCTGCTTATTCTGCTTGGCGGCTGCAGCAACAATCCGTATCCGCCCGGACAAACGGCAAAATCGGTAATCTATCGTACTCTTCCTGAGGCGCCCCGCGACCTTGATCCGACAAAATCCTACTCGGAAATTGAGGCGTATATTATTGACAATATCTACGCTGACTACTTCAAGTACGACTTTCTTAAGCGGAATCCGTATCGTCTGGACCTGAACCTTGGCGCGGAAGAACCCGTGGTGGCGCCGTATCCGTATACGGTTCGCGAGCGCGGCCGTATCGTGAATAAGGTTGGCCAATCCTGGACGTTTCGGATCAAGCACGGGCTCCGATTTCAGGACGATCCCTGTTTTCCGGGCGGGAAAGGCCGTGAGATCACCGCCGCGGACTTCCTTTATTCGTTCCGGCGGATGGCGAACCCGGACGCAGCGATTGCGTGCCCGATCGTCAACTTCGTCTCGGACAAGATTCTGGGATACGCCGACTATATGCAGTATTGCGCGGATCGGTTCTCCAGAAAGCTGCCAATGGACTATGCCTGCCCGGTGGAAGGACTGCAGCTCGATCCGAAAGACCCGTACACGTTCCGCATATTGTTAAATCAGCCGTATCCACAACTGCGGTTTCTGATGGCGATGCATTTTACAACGCCACTGGCCCACGAAGCGATCGAGAAATACGGCAATCTCCAGACCCACCCGGTTGGCAACAGCACATATATCCTTGCTAGCATGGAACCCCATCTCCGCTGGGTGCTGAAGGTCAACCCGAACCGGCCTCTGGAATACTATCCCACCGAGGGCAGTCCGGCCGACATAAAGGCGGGCTTGCTTCAGGATGCCGGCAAGCAACTGCCACTCAATAACGAAATCGATATCGACTGCATCCGCGAGTTGGTCACCGACTGGAATCTCTTCGCACAGGGTTACGAGGATATCAATTCGGTGACCAATACGAACTTCACCACCGTAGCGACTCTCCAGGGGACCATCAGTCCGGCGATGGCGCGCAAGGGAATGCGACTGCAGAAGGCCTACGCGGCGGACACAAGGTATTTCTTCTTCAACATGAAGGACCCGGTTGTGGGAGGGTATTCCCCGGAGAAGTGCAAGCTGCGGCAGGCTATTTCGTGCGCCATGGACAGCCAGGGCTTCATCGATCTGGTCAATAACGGAATAGGCGTGCGCGCAAACTACGTTGTCCCTCCCGGCATCTTCGGGTACGACCCGAGCTACCAGAATCCGTGGGCTTACAATATTCCAAAGGCTAAGAAGCTATTGGCGGAGGCCGGCTATCCAGGTGGGATTGACCCGAAGACAGGCGAGCAGCTCACGATTTACTATGATACCGGTGTCTTCGGTGCGTCCGACCGTCAGATCGTGGAATGGACGGTTAAGCAGTTCGCGGCAATCGGGATTAAGCTGGTCCCCCGTTACTGGCGTGATATTGTCCTGCAATCAAAGATGGACAGCGGAGACTATCAATTCACATGGCTTGGCTGGATTGCCGACTATCCGGACCCCGAAAACTTCATGATGCTGCTCTACGGACCGAACCTGCGGCCCGGGCCTAACTACTGCGGCTACGAAAATCCGGAATACGATCGACTATTTGAGAGAATGCGTTCCCTGAACGACGGTCCGGAACGCCTGGCGCTGATTCAGCAGTTGAGATCGATCCAGGAAAAAGACTGCCCGATGGTTTATGTCGCGCATGACGTAAACCTTGGACTGTACCAGGGGTGGCTGCACAATACCAACCCGCTGCCGGTCGAATACGATCTTGCGAAGTACGATCGCGTCGACGGTCCGTTTCGGGCGAGGATGCAGGCGGAATGGAACCGGCCAAACTACTGGCCGATCCTTATCCTTGTCGCCCTGATTGTTCTCGGTTCCATCCCGGCCGCGCGCGTTGTGGACAGCCGCAAATATCGGCGCATTCGCAGATCACAGGGGAGCATACACTAGTGCTGCGCTATCTTGTTCGTCGAGTATTATATGCCGTGCCGATTTTGATCGGTGTGATGCTGTTCACCTTTTTCCTCTTCTACATGTCTGCTACTCCGGCGCAGATGGCGCGGCGCAACATCTCTGCCAAGAATCCCTCGCACGCTCAGATAGAGCGTTGGATTACGCAGCACGGCTACGATAAGCCGCTGTCCAAGCAGTTTACGATCTATATTTCGGATCTTTTCCGCTTTCGATTTGGAAAGTCGGACACGACAAATGAAGACATCGTGGCACGGCTTCGTTCGGGCCTGTGGCCGTCGACACAGCTCGCATTGCTGATCTTCATAGGCTCGTTGATCACCGATGTCTTCTTCGCAATCTACTTTGCCTACTATCGTGGCACGTACATTGACAACTGGGGTCGGTTCGTTTGCGTGCTGATGATGAGCATAACGTACATCCTTTATATTATCGGCGGACAGTACGTATTCGGGAAGCTCTTGCGACTCTGGCCCATTGCCGGATACCGATGGGGAGCCATTTCGTGGGAGTTTATGCTCTTGCCCGCTGTGGTAGGCATACTCTCCGGTTATGGCGGGACCGTTCGGCTGTATCGAACCTTCGTCCTGGATGAGATCGGCCAGGATTACGTACGTACCGCGCGCGCAAAGGGAGTTTCCGAACGCTCCATATTGTTCCGGCACGTCCTTAAGAACGCGGCGATTCCGATAATCACCAGCGTGATCTATGCCATTCCGTTTCTGATCACGGGCAATCTTTTGCTCGAGTCGTTCTTTGGTATACCCGGCGTCGGGAGCGTCGTATTTGACGCGATCAACAGTTCGGACTTTGCGACGATTCGTGCGACGACGTTTATGTTGACGATCGTATACATTCTGAGCGCAATACTCACGGATTGTTGCTACGCATGGGTGGACCCGCGAGTGCGGCTGGAGTAGACTATGATTGGAAATCTCACAGCTATTATCGTCGTCGTCCTTCTGATCCTTGTGCCCCTTCGGGCTGGCCGGGAGCCGATCTGGGCCGACGCCTATCGAAGAATCGCCAAGGACAAGATGGCCGTTTTGTCGATCCTGGTGATTTGTCTGTACGGGGGAGTGGCGTTACTGGATAGTATCAGCTGGTCCGACCACAAAAACATGCCGCCGCGTACTATTATCGACCGGTTGTTTGAAGTGCCACAGGAACATACCTATTCCGCCCCAATGGCTACAATGACAACGGTTGAGCCGCACCCGCACAAACTTCTTCGCCGGCATCTGCTGGGTACCGATATTCTTGGTAACGACGTTCTTTACGAGACCTTGCGCGGATGCCGCACGGCGATCATCATCGGCGGCCTCACCCAGCTTATCGCAACCCCATTGGCGCTGCTGTTCGGCCTGATTGCCGGCTACTTCGGTAAGTGGGCCGACGACCTCATTCAATACGTTTACACGGTGCTGGACTCCATACCGTCGATTCTGCTGCTGGTTGTACTTATCATGGTAATGGGGCACGGATTGACACAGATTTGCGTTGCATTGGGCGTCACCTCATGGGTGTATCTGTGCCGGCTCGTACGAGGCGAAACTTTGAAGCATCGCGATCGGGATTACGTGCGTGCAGCCCGTGCGCTCGGACTCAGCCATTGGCGTATTCTCATTCGTCACATTCTGCCAAATTTGATACCCGTCGTCATTATCACGGCAACCCTGGGTTTCAGCTCCAACGTCCTGGCCGAGACAATCCTTTCTTATCTACAACTTGGCGTCCCGCCGGACGTCGGAAGTTGGGGCAACATGATCGACAGTGCCCGCCAGGAGCTATCGCAAGATCCTATCGTCTGGTGGAACTTGCTGTCGGCGTCCACTGCCCTGTTCTTCCTTGTTCTCGCCGCGAATATCTTCGGTGATGCCCTGCGGGACGCGGTGGATCCGCGACTGAGGAGCTCGTAACGTGATGCCGGAACCGCTGCTGCAGGTGCTAGATCTGCGAACATACTTCAGCACAGCTTCGGGCATAGCGCGTGCCGTCGACGGCGTCTCGTTCAGTGTCGAGCGAGGCCGCACGCTCGCGATTGTCGGCGAGTCCGGTTCAGGAAAGTCAATGACGGCGCTGTCGGTAATGCAGCTTGTTCCGGAGCCTGCGGGGTATATCGAGACCGGACAGGTTCGTTTCGAGGGAAAGGACCTGCTGGACTATACGTGGGACGAGATGCGCGCCGTGCGCGGCAAAGATATCGCGATGATATTCCAGGACCCAATGACAAGCCTGAATCCGGTACAAACCGTTGGCTGGCAGCTTGTCGAGGCCATGGAGACGCATCGGGTCTCCCAGGGCGACGAAGCCAAACGACTGGCAGCAGCGTCGCTAGGCCGGGTTGGTCTGGCCGGACCCGAGCAGGTCATGCGGCAGTACCCGCATGAGCTGTCCGGCGGCATGCGGCAGCGCGTGATGATTGCCATGGCTCTGTCGAACAAGCCGAAGCTTCTCATTGCCGACGAGCCGACGACGGCCCTCGATGTCACCGTGCAGGCGCAGATCCTCGGGCTCATCCGCGACCTGCAACTCGAGACCGGGATGAGCGTTCTCCTGATAACGCACGACCTGGGGATTGTCGCCGAGGTCTCGGATTCTGTCGCCGTGATGTACGCTGGTCAGATCGTGGAGGCCGCCCCGACCCGCGATCTCTTCCGGACGCCGAAACATCCTTACACGCGCGGTCTCTTCGCCAGCATTCCGAGCCGCGGGCGGCGCGGCCAGGACCTGCTGACACTCGAAGGAACCGTGCCGCCGGCCACCGAATGGCCGCCGGCGTGCCGGTTCGCTCCTCGGTGCCCGAGTCGATGGGAGACATGCACGAACGTCGATCCGAAGGAGTGTCCCGCCGGAGCTGGCCGCCCGGTCCGATGCCACCTGTACGACCCGGACATCAAGGATCGACCGGATGCCGCGCTGAAGGAGGGAAAGTCCTGATGTCAGACGCGCTTCTGGTCGTTCGCAGCCTGTCCAAGCTGTTTCCTGTCCGCGGCGGACTCTTCCGGCGCACGTATAAAACGGCGGTCGACAACGTCAGCTTCGAGATCGAGCGGGGACAGACGCTGGCACTGGTCGGGGAAAGCGGGTCCGGCAAGAGTACGGTCGGACTGATGCTGCTCGATTTGCTCGCGCCGAGTTCCGGCGAGATTATTTACGACGGCCAGCCGTTCTCCGCTCGCAAGGGCGCGAGCCGATTCGAGCTGCGCCGCCGAATGCAGGTCGTGTTCCAGGACCCGTTCTCCTCGCTCAACGCGCGTATGACGGTCTCGGAGATCGTGACCGAGGGCATGCTGGTGCACCGGATCGGAGCGAACGCCGACGAGCGGCGGGACCGCGCCGCGAAGCTGCTTCAGCAGGTGGGCCTGTCACCCGATGCGCTCCCGCGGTACCCGCACGAGTTCAGCGGCGGCCAGCGCCAGCGTATCGCCATCGCCCGCGCGCTGTCGGTCGACCCGGATTTCATCGTCCTCGACGAGCCAACGAGTGCGCTCGACGTCTCCGTGCAGAGCCAGGTCCTCAATCTGCTGCGCCACCTCCAGCAGGAGCGCGGCCTGACCTACCTCTTCATCACGCACAACCTCTCCGTCGTCGAGTATATCGCCGACCTCGTGGTCGTCATGGAATCGGGAAAGTTCGTCGAGCGCGGCACCGTCGACCAGATATTCGACCACGCCGAGCACCCCTACACCCGCCGCCTCCTCGCCTCGATCCCGTCCCTCGACCCGGACTCGCAAAAGCTGCTGCTGGCGGCTAAGACGGGCGACACAATGCAGAAATAGTCCCTTGAATTCCCACGCGTTTCGGGCTACAATCATATCATGCGAACATTAGAGAAGCCCGTGAACGAAAAGCTGCCGACGGTGCTCAGTCCCGCGGAACTCGCCGCCGTCAACGAGGCAGAACCATACGAGGCCGGACTGGGCGTGACCCTCGACGAGGCTCATGAACTCGCGCGCAAGCGAACACAAGCATGGATGAAGATCAGTCCCGAGTCCCGAGCCGCCTAGCAATTCTTAGCCCGAAGGCCGCATCCGACCTCGCCGCAAATCACACATACACCACTGAGCAGTGGGACTTCGAGCAAGCCGAGAGGTATACGGAGTTCCTTAAGACAGCCATACGGCAGTTGGCCGAAATGCCAGATAAGGGAAACCCTGTTGCCGGCATGCCTGAGGTATTCGAACATGTCGTCAAGTGGAACCGCGCCCGACACGGACACCGCATTGTCTACCAGGAAATCGCGGAAGGTATATACGTGTTGCGTATTCTTCACACGGCTATGAATTGGCAGAACCACCTGTCGATTGGGTAGATCTCGGATTATCTCGGCGTCTGCGTTACATCCTATTCCGCTGCCTGCCGACGGTTCATAACGGCCACCACCTCTTCGTCTGACGCCCGCCCGCTTTCTAGCGACTTTAGAGCCCTCGATGTCCAATAGGCATCTTCGCGGTTCCGCCACGAAAGAGGATTGTCCGCAAACACCGGGCCGATCGTAATAACGACGATATCGCCATCAGCATGGCGCTTCCGAAGTTCGCGTCGAGCCCATGGAGCTCGTTGGGCGATCTCATGGTCGGCCGACTTCGGGTGGATGGCAATATAACTGCCGTTAAGGTCGGGCTCGAGCTTTCTCTTGAGTTCAGCGTAGATCGACCATGCCCGATCGGATAGCTCGTCGTCACGTCGGCTATCTCGTTCGGAACTTGCGGGTGAGCGGCCGACTGGATCGAGCGCCGACAGGCCTGGAGCTTGCAGGGCTGTGGGGCTGTTCGGTGATTGCGGCATTATCGTGACCCGTAGCAGCCGACCGACGAGCTCCGCTTCATGGCTCTTGATTTCTTCCCATGTGCCTTCAATTACTTGGGCTACCATTTCCTACCTCTGACTTCCATTATAGCAAATGAAATCAAGGTCACTGTCGAGCCGCGCGTCACCCCGCGCTGCGGAGCCGAATAATGCGAGTTCACGTACATGATGCTTGCGGCAGAGCGCGTCGATATCCTCAAGAGGAACTCCGATATCGATTTTTGATTGGAACCTGTCCATGCACTCAAGTATACCTGATGCCAGTTTCGCACCTGTGCTGCCCAGGACCCCGCCTCCTCCTCGCCTCGATCCCGTCCCTCGATCCGGACTCGCAAAAGCTGCTGCTGGCCGCCAGAACGGGCGAGACCCGTTAGTAGCTGCGGGCATCCGGGGAAGCGCGGAGGCACTTGCGACTGGTCCGGTTCATTCTCATCCGTCACAGTTCAAAAAGGAGGAGATTCGACCGGTTGCGAGAAATCTAAGATGCCCGCACACAATCTGACAAACTCACGACACTTCGAAAGAGATACAAGGGAGATTCCAATCATGTCCGAAGCAATCGACCAGGCCAAGAGGACCGTCGAGATGAGCAAGACGCGCCTGCTCAAGACGTTCGCGGCCGTGCCCGATGACAAATTGACCTGGTCCCCGTCTGAGACCAGCAAATCGCCGCTGCGCATCGTGGCGCACAGTGGACTCAGCAACCGATCCCTGGCCGCCATGATCCGCGGCGAACAGCGGCCGGCAATGTCAATGGAGGAGATCCTCGCCGGGCGGGAAGCTGAGGAGAAGGCGATCACAACTCGGGAGCAGGCGGTTGCCCTGGTCGAGGAATCGGTCCAGGTCTATCTGGCCGCCCTCGACACGGTCACAGAGGAGCGCCTCGCCGGAACGGTCACCACCCCGTTCGGCGTCATCCCAATGCACGGGTTCATGTTCATGGGCAGCCGCCATATGGACGGCCACTCCGCGCAGATTGACTATATCCAGACCATCTGGGGCGACCTTGCCTTTCACATGTAGGCACTTACAACCGGAGCGCCTCCGCTCAGCGTTGAGGCGCTTCCCGTTGTAGTCCGCGCCACAATCGATTTCGATAATCATGACTGCTGCTCAAATCACGCTGCTCGCGGTCAATACCGTCGGGATACTGCTCGTGCTCTTCTTGGTTTGCCTGCTTGCACAACATACCGCCGCACGCAGACGTGCGAGCAGGACTCCTGTACGCCGATTCCATCCGCGGCGACTGGCGATATCTATGCCGCCGTTTCGGCGATCAAGAAACTGCGATCCAACTGGACAGACCGGTCGATGTTCCTCGCGCTCGACCCGCGAGAATATCTAACCTCGCGCCTCGACGCACTCACCGATGAACGGTAACGCGCCATGGCAATCCGCCTATGCGAGACTCGAATCCCGCTTGTTCTTTGCATGTACGATCTCACTGCTCAGGGTCCAGGCCGGAAGGCGCGGGATGAATATGCCGGCGATGGCGGTGAGGCCGAAGGCGACCCAGAGCAGGCAGAACCAGCCGTGCGTGGTGCTGTGATGGCCGGCTGGACCGAAGTGGTCGTAGATCGACGCCCCGACCTGCTCACCGAGCGTGTTCGCCAGCCCGATCGCGGCCAGGACCAGGCCGTAGATGCTCCCCTCGATCCGGGGCGGGCAGGCGCGCGCGGCCAGCGTGATCAGGCAGAGATTGTACACGGAATCCTCGATCGCGACTGCAATATTGACGATAACTCCCGTCGAGTGGTTGTGCATGAACATCAGCGTCAGGTAAATCGTGGCGTCGAGGATGTAGGCCCCCCAGACGAGGGCTGAGACGGGGAGCCGCCGTGCGAGGGCTCCAAAAAGGAGTATCCCGACAATGGAGCCGGCCGAGCTTGCGGAGTCGAGGTAGCCCAGGAATTGCTTAGAGAAGTGCAGGACATCGACCGAGTAGTAAAACTGCGCCGTGTCGCGCCCCGGCGTGAAGATGAGATAGAAGACGAATGCGACTACCACCCAGAGCCCCGGCGTGCGGGCCGCCTGCTTCAGGTTTGTAAGCGCCAGGCGTTGATCGGCAGCGAGGGCAGCGCGCTGCGCGGCCGACTTGTCGTTCTTCGTAACCTTCTTTTCCGGAATTAACAGGCTCAGACAGGCGGCCAGCAGCCCGGTCAGTGCGGCCGCGCGAAAGCAGTGCGTATACGACCAGTGCTGGGTGACGTAACCCTTCATGGGTCCGAGAAACAATCCGGCACCCAGGAGGATCGCCTGGTATGTTGACTGCAGCCGGCCGACCGTCCCTTCGCGGTTGCCCACCTGCACCATCACGGCGCCGATCACCATCAGCATGGTGTAGGCGCCCGTACCCGTCATGATCACCAGACTGATAACCGTCCAGTAGTCGTAGTGGTGCAGCGACGACAGCGCGAAATAGCCGCCGGCGACAAGCAGCCATGCGAGCGCAAAGTACGATTTGCGGTGGTAACCGAAGAGGGGATAAATGTCTGAAAGCGCCCCGGTTAGCGGCCGCAGGTACCCCGGTAAGCCCACGATGATAGCGACAGTCGCAACCTCGCTTGCGGAGAGGTGCAGGCCTTCCTTGTAGAGGAAACCGAGCTTCATGGCCGCGAACGCGTTCTTGAGCACATACAGCCCGAGTGCGGCCACGATGAAAAGGGCGGTTTGAGGAGTTTGACGTCTCGAGGCGCCGTCGGGCGCTTCGGTTGGTGAGGGTTCGTTCTTCAAGTTCCAACCATTGTACACCACCAGCGGCCTGCAATCGGTCCACAGACGTCACCGCCAATGGCAACACTGCTTTGCGGACCGTTGTCTTCTGTTAAGTTTACCATACTCGGTCAAGGCACGTCAGAGGAAGAAGCACCGTCCATGCCGGGCTGCTCCTCGAACTGGGCGAGATTCGAGATTCAGGCGAACTTCCGGGGCGCGAATGCGTCTGAGACAGTACGACGCCGTGGATTGTCCCGCGGCGAAATGACTTGAGACAAAGGAGAGACATATGGGAAAGAACCGATTAAACTGGATCGTGCCGGCGCTTGTGGCCGCTCTGGTAGCCGTGGGCAGTTGCGCCCTTCCGGCCAATGCCGACCCGAACGATTTCCCGGGTGGGGGCTTCCACCGGCCGATAATGCGGGTTGGGCAGCTTCAATGGAGCGGTAATGTCGACGATACGACGGTTATCTATGTGCACCGCGACTCTGTTCGTACGGTAACGATCAGCGGGAAAGACGCGACAAACGTGAATCCGGTTTTGCGGGGCCGCTTGCCGCGGCGGCCGGAGTTTGTGGACTTAACGGATGTGTCCGGGCGGGGCGATGTCCGCATCGTCCAGGAGCCGAATCCGCGGAACGACTTTACCGCCGCGGTTCGAATACATGACCCGCAGCCCGGCCGCGGTTTCTATAGCTTCACGCTCCGCTGGCGGCCCCGGTTCTATTAATTAGCCCGTACCGGCCATCGGTCAGCGACTGCCGTAAGCGGCTCCTCCGGGAGCCGCTTACGGCCTTTTCACGTGGTCTCACATGGGCTACGAAGGCACCAGGCTGGATCGAACCGGTGCGGAAAACATCGACTGGACGAGGTCACGATAGGGCGAACGCATTGCGAACGCCACTTGCGTTTCGATGAGGCCCTCGGGAACACCCATGTCCAGCCGCCGACCGTCGACCGTGCAGGCGATGTATCCACCGGCTCGCGCAAGCTCGGCTTGCGCGGTGGCAAGTTGGATCTCGCCGCGATCGCGAATGTCGTCGCGAATCAGCCGCGCGATGTATTCAAATATGGCGGGCGTATAGACGTTGATGCCGAAGAGGCACAGGTACTCGTCGTCCGGCAGCCCGGCAACTCGCAGGTGCTCCCTCGCATAGGCGCGCGACGGCTTTTCGGCAAGGTCGAGCAGCGTGAACAAACCTGGCGATCGATCGGGCAACGGAGCGACCTGGAGCGTGCCGAAGCGGTGGATCTGATCCTCCGGAGTGCGCGTCGCCGAGGAAAGACTGCCTCCAAAGCGGCCATATGTCTGCAGGACTTGCGCGGTGCACGACTCGTGGCGATCTGAAAGATACACATGGTCTCCAAGCAGAAGAAGAAACGGTTCGTCGCCCACCCAGGCGCGCGCCTGGAACACGGCATGACCATACCCCTCCTGGGTTTCCTGGATGGCGAAGGTAATCCGACCCCCTAGATCATTGAGGCGGTCTGATTGTCGCAAAGCCCAATCCTTGCCACGAAACGCGGTCGCGCGCTGCTGAACCGTCAGTCCCTGAAAGTGACGTCGTACCGATTCGGCGTTCGATACGTTCGCGACGATGCAGACTTCCTCGATGCCGGCGTCAACCGCTTCCTCGACAATAATCTGCAGGACCGGCTTGACAATCCCGTCGCGGTCGACGATTGGGATCAACTCCTTCTGGACAATATTCGTACCGGGGTACATCCTCGTGCCGCGGCCAGCCGCTGTAATGACAGCCTTTCTCACAACATTCACTATCGTCTCGCTTTCTCGCCGTACCAGCCGGTACGCGACAAGGTTTCTTGATTCTCAACTGCGGTTCCGGTCAACAGTCCGTCATGTGGTCTCGCGAACCACCAGGCGGCACGGGAGTCGCTCGGTGCCGGCCGACCAGATGTCTTTGTTCTCGATGTGCGCGATGATCTTCGTGAGACATGTCTGCCCAATCTGTTCGAAAGGCATCGCGACGCTGGTCAACGTGGGATCGGTCGCTTCGCAAAGGACGGAGTCGTTAAACCCGATGACGGCCACATCCCGGGGAACCCGGACCCCCGCTGCACGGCACGCCTGAAGCACTCCGCAGGCAATACTGTCGTCCGCCGCGAAGATTGCATCGGGCCGGTCAGGCTCGGCGAGCAGGGACTCCGCCGCAAGTCGGCCGGCGGCGACCGTATAACGGGCGTGGACGATAAAGTTGGGACGAACCTGCACGTGCGCTGCCTGGTGCGCGGACCGGAATCCCTCGAGGCGTTTCGCCGTGGCGGAGTTTGTAGCTCGCGACCCTATGAACGCGATCGCCCTTCTGCCCGACGCGAGCAAAGATTCGGCCGCGATCCTTCCGCCCTGGACATGATCCGGAAGCACGGCATCGAGCGCCATCTCCTCCCCGGCGCTGGAATAGGCGAGGACGACTGGAAGGCGAGATCCCGCGAGGGCTCCGATGATGTCGGGAGGCACATTGTCTGTCGAGGAAATAAAGACAATCCCATCGATGCTGCGGGCAGCCAGTTCACGAAGGTCCGCGATCGATCGGTCGGGGCCGTCAGTGGTTTGCAGCGCCAGCAGCAGCCGGTAATCATGGTCCCGTGCGGCGGCCTCAAGTGCAGCGATAATGGGGGTCGACGTGCTGTAGTGAATATTGTTGACGAGAACACTGATGACTCGCGTCGGCTTTCCGACGAGGCCCCTGGCAAGAGCATTGGGTGAGTATCCCATCTCCCGCGCGGTCCGCATCACCAGTTCGCGTGTCGTTACGCTGACGGCCCGCGAATTGTTGAAAACGTAGGATACGGTGGGGTAGGAAACCCCGCAGGCGCGGGCGATATCTTTGATAGTCGGCTGGCTTCCCATTTTTCAGACCTGAATAACCCGTATAGACTAAACGTTTAGCTAATTATACCGCCTTTTTCCACGGGTGTCAACGACTCTTCGCAAATTCATCGGAAATCAAATACGCCGTCGAAGCGACTGCGCTTTCGCTCACGGCAGCAAAGACCCGCCTTCGACGGCTCCCGCCGCATGCAGGGGGCTAATGGTCTCGCCAGCCCGGTAAACCTTCAATTTCCCGTCAGCGTGTTGAACTCGAAATGTCCACTTATCATCCGTCTGACTCCCATTGTACCATTGGATTGGACGCAACGTCGAAGGAGATCGAATGCTAATGGGTCGGGGACACGTGTCCCCGACCCGTTGCGTAAGCGTGGATCTCGAAACGGATTAGTACATGCCGCCCATGCCACCCATGCCCGGCATTCCACCGCCACCGCCGGCGGGTGCCGGTGCGGACTTCTCGGGGCGCTCGGCCACGAGGGTCTCGGTGGTGAGGATCATGCCGGCGATCGATGCCGCGTTCTGCAGCGCGGACCGAGTCACCTTGGCGGGATCGACAATGCCCTGGGCTGCCAAATCGCCGAACTCGAGGGTTGCCGCATTGTAGCCAAGGCCGGTACTCTTGATCTTCTCGACGATGACGGAGCCCTCGACGCCCGCGTTATTGGCGATCTGGCGGGCCGGCTCCTCGAGAGCACGGCGGATGATGGCCACGCCGATCTTCTCGTCACCCTCGGCTTTGATCTCCGCGAGAGCCGAGAGAGCCTTGATATAAGCCACGCCGCCGCCGGCGACGATCCCTTCCTCGACTGCGGCGCGTGTGGCCGAGAGAGCGTCCTCAATGCGATGCTTCTTCTCTTTGAGCTCGGTCTCCGTGCTGGCGCCAACCTGGATGACCGCAACGCCGCCGGAGAGCTTCGCGAGCCGCTCCTGGAGCTTTTCGCGGTCGTAATCGCTGTCCGACTTCTCGATCTGGGCTTTGATCTGGGCTATTCGGCCCTGGATGGCGGCCCCGGTGCCCTTGCCCTCGACGATCGTGGTCTCGTCCTTCGTCACGGTGATCCGCTTTGCGGAACCGAGGAAGGTTTCGTCGATGTTGTCGAGCTTGATGCCCAGGTCCTCGGTGATGAACTTACCGGCCGTCAGCACCGCGATATCCTCGAGCATGGCCTTGCGGCGGTCGCCGAAGCCGGGTGCCTTGACCGCGACCACACTGATGGTGCCGCGCAGCTTGTTGACGACCAGCGTTGCGAGCGCCTCGCCGTCGACATCCTCCGCGATGATCAGGAGCGGGCGGCCCTGGCGGACGACCTTCTCAAGCACCGGCACGAGGTCCTGAATGCTGGAAATCTTCTTCTCGTAGATGAGGATCAGCGGCTCGTCGATCACCGCTTCCAGGCGCTCCGGGTCGGTGACGAAGTAGGGGGAGATGTAGCCCTTGTCGAACTGCATGCCCTCGACCAGCTCGAGGGTAGTCTGAGTGCCCTTGCTCTCCTCGACCGTAATGACGCCGTCCTTGCCGACCTTGTCCATCGCATCGGCGATCAGGTCGCCGATCACAGTGTTCTTGGCCGAGTTGGTGGCGACCTGTGTAATCGCTTCTTTGGTCTCGACCTTGACGGCCAGAGTGCCGATCTCGTCGACAATGGCGGATACGGCGCGGTCGATGCCGCGCTTGACGGCCATCGGGTTGGCGCCGGCGGCCACGTTTTTGAGGCCCTCGCGGACGATTGCCTGGGCCAGGACCGTCGCGGTCGTGGTGCCGTCGCCGGCCACGTCGTTGGTCTTCGACGCGACTTCGCGAACGAGCTGGGCGCCCATATTCTCAAACTTGTCCTCGACCTCGATCTCCTTGGCGATGGTTACGCCGTCATCGACAAGGGACGGGGAGCCGAACTTCTTCTCCAACACGACATAGCGGCCGCGCGGCCCCAGGGTGACCTTCACGGCATCCGCCAGGGTATTGACGCCGCGCTCGAGAGCACGGCGGGCGGCCTCATCAAAAAGCAAATCCTTCGCAGCCATATTTCGTTGCCTTTCCTCTCTATTCGGTAATCACGCCAAGAACGTCATCGGCCCGCAGGATAATGACCTCTTCGCCGCCAACCTTGATCTCGGTCCCGCCATACTTCGAGTAGACGACCTTATCGCCCACCTTGACATCGACCGTGCTCAGCTTGCCGTTGTCGAGCGTCTTCCCAGGTCCCACTGCGAGGACTTCGCCGCGCTGCGGCTTTTCCTTGGCGGTGTCCGGCAGGATGATTCCCCCGGCGGTCTGCTTTTCGGCCTCGAGGGCCTTAACGACGATTCGATCGCCCAATGGCTTCAACATAGGTTATCTGACCTCCCTCTGTGGTTGTCTTCGTGAACTATCACGGCGCCCGAGCGGGCTCCGAAAACACTGGTTCCGAACATCATTATCCCGATCGTTAGCACTCATGTCAACAGAGTGCTAAGCAATTTCTCGGAAATTTTATCGGGAATGTTGAGTGTATGGCTATCAAGAGACTTTCCGACCGCCCTTAACTACGCGACTTTCCTCTTCATCCCGCCTATCATAAAGATCCGGACACTGGCTGTCCGAGGAGGGCCTTGACGTCCTTGCCGCCGAATCCGATGAACCGACAGCCCCGGAACAGGTCTACGCCGACACCGCTCGTAAACTCGATATCGATGGAAACGAGGCCCGCGACGCCCTCGAGGGAGTTCTTGCAGATGCGGATACGTTGGGGATCGCCGACATCGGCATGTGCGGCGGTGATCGATAGTTGACCTTGGGCCACCCACCAGGGGAGTCGGCGGCGTACTGTGCACACCGTGCAGCCGTCCTGGAACACCGTAATCGTGTCGCCACCGGGGCGCGGCTCGCGGCGAAACTCGGCCATCTGCTTTGGGACACCCAGCAGTTCCCGCCCCGCGTCGCAGGAGGTCTGCCTGTCGACAAGAATCTGGACGACATGCCACGCGATGTCGGATATTCCCGCCGGTCCGCGCGTCAGGCCGGATACCAGCACCAACTCGTTATACTCGACGTCGGAACCGGGACCGTAATCCGCCAGGAAAAGTCCGCCCAGCGTGTATCCGGGGACGACTTGGGCAGGCGGGAGTCGCCGAACCTGAAGATTGCGCGCGCGTGTCAATGGGATGGGCGTGATGGCCGCGATTGCGACGCCCCGCGGTCTTAACTTCCACGGCATCGATGGGTGGATCACTGTATGCATACCGCTAACGTTCTCGGCCTTATGCTACTCAGTATGCACTCTTGGTGAACGACTCCGGTATACTATGAATGGCCCGCATGATTCATGAGTACTGAAACCACCGGGCTGCTGTTGCGGCACCGACTTGCTGCAACTGCCCAAAGGAGGGCCGGAATCATGCAATCCGCCAGCTTCACGTGCAGCCGATGCGGCGCACCTCTACCTGCGGGGGTCGTCCAGTGTACGAATTGCGGACTGCCGTTTGCCCAGCCGGTTCCCGCGCCACTGCCGCCGGGTTATGGCGTTCCACCCCCACCGGCCAAAAAGGGGTTAGGACCGTTCGCTATCATCGGAATCGTGGCGGCTGTCGGATGCCTGCCGGTTGCCGCTATTGTGGCCGCGATTCTGTTTCCGGTGTTCGCGCAGGCGCGCGAAAGAGCGGTCGAACTATCGTCGCTGACCAACCTCAAGCAGATCGGCTTAGCCACAATGGAGTACGAAGCCGCCAACAACAATCAGTTGCCCCCGACCGATACCTACGACCATTTTCGATCGGCTGTCGGCGCCTATTTGCCAAAAGACGCACAACACGATTTCT
This sequence comes from Capsulimonadaceae bacterium, assembly GCA_052139635.1. Lineage (GTDB taxonomy): Bacteria > Armatimonadota > Armatimonadia > Armatimonadales > Capsulimonadaceae > JBKQWH01. Next base: position 2,142 of record JBKQWH010000198.1, on the reverse strand, counting down.
TTACCGAACCTGGTCCCAACGTTCCGTACCTGGTTAACGCAGCGATTTCGGGGAAGTCGGCCACTTCCATCAACAATCCCGCCGGCGTCGTGGTTGCACGAGAAGGTCAACCGCATTCCGACGGGCGGATTGGTATCCTCTACGCCGACGGACATGTGACGATGCTGCCCCAAACTCCCATAGGATCTCAATAAGAATCCGGAGAGCGCCCGCACCAACTCCAAACACTCCCGCTTCGGGAAGGTCGACGCGTCGCATCGGAGAGGTTATCTGGTCCCATAGCCCTTGATGAGCGCCATGAACTCCTGACGCGTCCGGCGGTCGGTACGGAAATCGCCGGTCACGTGCGAGGTAATCATGGTCGCCTCTTTCTTCTGAACACCGCGCATCATCATGCACATGTGAGCGCCCTCGACCACGACCGCGACACCCCGCGGGGCCAGCGCTCCCTCGATGGCGTCGGCGATCTCGCGGGTCAGCCTCTCCTGGACCTGGAGCCGGCGCGCGAACATGTCTACCAGCCGCGGGATCTTTGAGAGCCCGACGATGTGTCCCTTGGGAAGATAGGCAACATGCACCTTACCGAAGAACGGAAGCAGGTGGTGCTCGCACAGGGAATAGAACTCGATGTCCTTGACCAGCACCATCTCGTCATACTCCTCGTGAAACACGGCGCCATTGAGCAGCGTCTTCACGTCCTGATCGTAGCCGCGTGTGAGAAACTTCATCGATTCGGCCACGCGGTGCGGGGTCTTCAGGAGGCCCTCGCGATTCGGGTCCTCTCCCACAAAAGAGAGGACGTCCCGGAGTGCATCCTCGATCCGCTCCTGGCCGACACTGCCGCGGGAGGTCGAGATCAAGTCGAGAGAGCCAAGCTCTCCCTCGTCATGAAGATTATCAGACAGAACCATCGTGCTCATCATCCTTTAAACAGATCCGGACGGCCGGCGGGACCGTAGTATTCAAAGTAATTGCGTGGCGTTTCCCGCACAAGGACCCGGAACAGACGCGCGGTCGAACCGCCGTCCTCGTCCCAGCGCGCACTCAAGCGATCCCAGATGACGCGGGTGAGATTCTCCGACGTCGGGTTGACCCGTTCGAACTCCGGCACATCGAAGTTCAGGTGCCGGTGGTCGAACGGGGCCAGCACTTCGTCGTCGACAATGCGATCCAGCCTTGCCGTGGAAACAAGTTCTCCCGTGGCGGGGTCGGGCTCTCCGGCGACAGTCACCTCGACCTCGTAGTTGTGGCCGTGGCCGTTCTCGCGGTTGCACTTGCCGAACACCGCTGCATTCTCCTGGGCACTCAGGCCGTTTGCGTGGAGCCGATGCGAGGCGGAGAACTCATATGTTCGCGTCATGGTTATCATCAGGCGGTTTTCCGTGGTGGCTGAGACTCTCACACGAGACGATGGCAGCCACCATAGCGTCAGGGACTCCGCGCGGCATTCACGCGGAACCGACCGCGCACACGAGCGATAGAGATCGAGCGCCAGGTTCTCCGGCGTCGGAGGCCGCTCACGGTAGAGTCGGACGTCGCGATCCAGCAGCTTCCCGTCGAGCGGACAGACGCTCGCTTTAAGGACAGCGTCTATTGCGACAATGTTCACGACCATGCCCGTCACCGGGTCGATTTCGCCGCTCACGGTAAGCTCACAGAGGTAATTGTGTCCGCCCGGGGTGCCTGACAAGAGGCCGCTGTCTCCCGCAGAAAACCCGATTCGCCGCCGCAGGTACATTGTCATCAGATTCCCGCTCCATGTAAAGCGTCCTCCATAGGAACAACCGGTCGAAATCGACGGTTCCCGCCTGCCACACTGCGCTCCCACGTGACGAAGCTGACAATCCGCGGGTGCGGGCGGGGGAGAGAATCACGGTGTTTATAACGATCGGGGGAGTTCTATGAGGATCTCGGAGGTACAGAGCCGAGAGATTGTTATCGCGTTACTCGGCAAAGTCGGAACCAAGATTAGGAAGAATGGATGTTTCAAAACGGATCGCACGGAAATCGGATATTCCTTTTCCGTCCTTTCCGTTGTGAAACTTCTTACATCCTAACCTTCGGTGTTCTCTGCGATACTAATCGTGAGAATCGTCGCGGGCGGCGACGAAATCGACCCACGAATGAATTCGTGGGCTGCCG
>JBKQWH010000197.1:0-4903 GCA_052139635.1 Capsulimonadaceae bacterium | reverse complement strand
TGGAATCGTATTCATCGATCATCGAGCGCAGCCGCGCGAGTTCATCGCCGCCAATTCGCTCGGTTTTGAGAAGGTGCGAGACGAGACTGAGAGCAGAGCCACCGAAGATCCGGTGGACCAGGTCGCTTGTCGCGCGCTCAGTAATATCCGCCTGCGAAATAAGCGGGCGGTAAACAAAGACATGGTCGTCCACATTATGGTCGACCGCCTCCTTGGCTTCCATCTGGCGGAGGAGCGTTTGCACGGTGCTGTGCGCAATCGCCTGTGTGCGGTTGAGTTCGTCGGTGATCTCGCGTGCCCGCGCTGTGCCGCGGTTCCACAAGACTTGCATGATTTGAAGCTGGACTTGCCCCAGCTTGATACTCGATCTGGCCATCTATTAAAATCCTCTCGGTTTACTGAGGTAGATAAAATAGTTTGACATGTAAATGGCACCTTTGTCAAGCGCTCACTGGAAAATCCGTATCCTCCCGGTCATTTCCCACGAAAATACCTGGTTACGATAAGTATCATCAATTCTTTACCGGGCTTCACAAGGATTTGTTCGTTCATCAGCGAACATTGCCATTGTTCACCGATTCGGGCCGCAGCGCGGTCCGATGACTGTCCAATGCTCCGAACCGCTCTCTGTTGGCGCGGGTATTCGATGTCTCACCGGAGGCGCCTCGCGGAGCCGGATTCGCTGCTTTGGGAACTCCAGCAGGAGTATTGCAGTTCTCCGTGCGACAGAGGAGGCCAATATGACTCAAAACGGCTTCGCGGCGGCGGCCCAGCCGATCTCCGCAGACACTATTCACACTCCGGACATCGGCCTGGTGGCCGGGGATATCGAAATCGATTCCAACGGGTTCCCGATTCCGGCCTACCGGGCCATGCCCGAAGGCGACGGCCCCTTTCCAATCGTCCTGGTAGTGCAGGAGATTTTCGGCCTGCATGAGTACATCAAGGACGTATGCCGCCGGCTGGCCCATCGGGGATACGTCGCGGTTGCGCCTCAGACATTCGCTCGCGCCGGGGACCCTGCCGTGCTAAGCAGCATTGAGGAAATTCGACCGATCGTCAACGCCACGCCCGATGCCGTCACGATGGCGGACCTCGACACGGTCGCCGAGTGGGCCGCGGGCGAGAGCCGCGGGGATATCGACCGGCTCGGCATCACGGGGTTCTGTTGGGGCGGCCGAACGGTTTGGCTCTACGCCGCTCACAGTACTCGCCTCAGAGCGGGGGTGGCCTGGTATGGCCGGCTGGCCGGGGATGTCACGGCACAGCAGCCCCGCTGGCCGATCGACGTGGCCGGGGGGGAGCTCCATGCGCCAGTACTGGGGCTGTACGGTGGGGAAGATCCGAGTATACCCCTGGAAGTAATCGCACGGATGCGACAGGCTCTAGACGCGGCGGGGTCTGGGTCGGAGATTATCCTTTACCCGACGGCCGGGCACGCCTTTCACGCCGATTACCGCCCGAGCTACCGCGCCGTCGACGCAGCCGACGGGGAAACCCGCCTTTTCGACTGGCTCCAGGCGCACGGCGTGGGTTGACGCAGCCATCCGACGGCGCGATTTCCGGTATCACGCGGGCTGCTGCTGTGTCATACAGTGCACGGCGCCAAGTCCCCAGATGAGGTCGCGACTGTGTATGCCGATAACCTGCCGGTCCGGGAAGACATCCGCCAGGATCCCGAGTGCGATGCGGTCCCTCGGGTCGTTAAAGGTCGGGACCAGGACAATCCCGTTCGCAATGTAGAAGTTCGCGTAGCTGGCGGGAAGACGACGTCCGTCGAAGATCACCGGTTGCGGCATCGGCAGTTCGACAATCCGGAGCCAGTTCCCGCAGGTGTCCGTCGCCGCGCGCAGGCGCGCCAGATTCTCCCGCAGGGGCTCGTAGTTCGCGTCCGATGTGTCCGTCTCGACTGCGGCAACGACCGTGTCCGCTGATGTAAATCGGGCAATGTCGTCGATGTGGCCGTGTGTATCGTCACCCTCGATGCCGCGACCCAGCCAGATAACCTTTTCAATCCCGAGGTAGTCACGGAAGGCGGCCTCGAGATATGTGCGGCCGACGCCCGGATTTCGCTGTTGGACCTCCGAAAGAAGGCACTCTTCAGTGGTCAGCAAGAGGCCCTCTCCATTGACATCAATTGAGCCACCTTCCAGGACCAGACGCTTTCCGTCCATCTCGGGAGTCCACTCTGGCAGGCCTAAAGCCGCGGCCACGCTGTGCGGCACCCTGTCGTCAAGCGGCCAATTCTTGTACTTCGCCCACGCATTGAATCCCCAATTCGTGACGGCGACCGGGTGGGAGCCGACCTCACGAGAAGCCGTAGCCTTCGTCACGAAGATGGGGCCGGAATCGCGCGTCCAACCCCGATTTGTCGGCCACTGATGAAACCGTACTCCAGTGAGATCGACGCCGCTTTTTGTGAGGGCCCGTCTCGCTTCGTTTTCGATACCCGCGTCGTTGAGGATGATGTGCACGGTCTCGACACGCGAAAGATGCCGCAGGATGTCCGCGTAGACCCAGGTGATTGGGGCGAACTTCCCGGGCCAGTCGGTGCGGTTCTGCGGCCACACCATCCAGGTCGACGCGTGAGGTTCCCATTCCGCCGGCATTCGGTACCCGAGGGTGCGCGGCAGTGCGAGGCCCATGTCATTATTTGCTTCACGGTTCAAGACAAATTCCGAACGTTGCCAGAAGGAGGACTACGGCTCGTCGAGATAGCGGTTGACGATTGGCGAATAGGAGTCCACACGGCGGTCGCGCAGGAACGGCCAGTTGCGGCGCGTGTCCTCGATCCGGGCCAGGTCAATATCGGCGATCACGATTTCCTCGCGATCGTGCGACGCCTTGGCGAGAATTCGTCCGAAGGGGTCGGCCACGAACGACCCGCCCCAGAACTCTATGCCGGGGCCGTCGACGCGGTTTCCGAGGACATCGCCGTGCTCGAGCCCGACGCGGTTAGCGGACGCAACGTAGACGCCGTTCGCGATGGCATGGCTGCGCTGGATCGTCTCCCATGCCGAGTGCTGGGCCTCACCGGACGCGGCCTTTTCAGCCGGATGCCACCCGATTGCGGTTGGAAATAGCAGCAGGTTCGCGCCCGTCAGCGATGTAATCCGCGCCGCTTCCGGGTACCACTGGTCCCAGCAGACAAGCGTGCCGACACGCCCCACGGCCGTGTTGCAGGCCGCAAAACCCTGATCGCCGGGCGTAAAATAGTACTTCTCGTAGTAAAGAGGATCGTCGGGAATGTGCATCTTCCGATACGTGTCCCCCGAAGTCCCGTCAGGGTGCAGTATGACCGCGGTGTTGTGGTACAGCCCGGCGGCACGACGCTCGAATACGGAACCGACAACGGTGATGTTGCCCTGCCGAGCGGCCTCGGACAGCGCCTCGGTCGTCGGACCGGGGACTGGCTCGGCGTAGTCGAACAGGCGAGAGTCCTGGCGCTGGCAGAAGTACTGCGTGCGAAACAGTTCCGGCAGGCAAACGATGTTGACCCCCGCCCGCGACGCCACGCGAACGCATTCGACTGCCTTTTTCACGTTTGCATCGGGGTTCGAACCGATTGACATCTGCACGAGGCCGACGCGGTATTGTCGCGGCGGATTTTTCAGGGCGGTGGGCCGAAATTCCATGTATGCATAATACCACCACCGGCCCGGAGTTTGATTGCCCCAGCGACGCTGGATGCGATCGTGTCGGGCTGAAAGCGGATGATGGCGGGCGAGACCAGGAAGACGGCCGTCGAGCAGTCGATGGCGTCGCCGCTGACGGTCACCTGGAGGATGTCGACCTCGTCCTCGATGGTGGCGAAGAGGACGGGCTCGCCGGAGTTGAATAGACGTTAACGTCGATCCCGCTTCTTATCCGTACCGTCCGGCACGCGGCATTGTACGTATTGCAGGCCTTTGTAGTGCGGCCATTGGGTGTCTGAAGTCACCACCTGGATACGTTCGTCGATAGCCGTGGCAATAATCAACCTGTCGAATGGGTCCCTGTGGTCGTTGACAATCTCCATGGAAGCAGCGCGTTTCAGATGCCGGCCGTCAATTGGCAAAACAGTGACGCGATAGTGCTTTAAGGAGCGGTCTATCACCTGTTCCAGTGTGTGCGGCGGCTCCAGCCAGATTTCGCCGTCCCATTGCTTAATGGCAAGTTCAAACAGTGAGATGGGGCTAATCAGGATCTGGTCCGATTGGTAAATCATGTCCCTCACGTTCTCAATCATGAGGGCGTGGTCGGTGATGTACCACCCAAACGCGCATGTGTCCAGAAGTATACGGGCCATTTAACGCCCTATGTTCGTGGGAGATTCAAAGTTCTCGCCGAAGAAAATGAGGCCCTTGGCGGCGCCCGGCTTAGGACGCTCGGTCGGCATTATTCCCAAGCGTGCCTGTTCTCCGATCAACACCCATTTGTGCACTGCACTGAGGATCGCAGAAAAGCTATATGCGTTCGCCGCCCGCTGAAAGTCGGAGATCATTGCATCAGATTCGTCCGGTGGGATCGCCTCAAGTGCGTGTTCGGCGGCATTTGCCACCGGCAAACCTTCAATAGGCATGCAGGCGTCCAGTATGGATTGGGCATCAATCGTCTGGGTAACGCCATTCTGCACGTGACTCGCACTTATGCCCATGATCGAGGTCGCGAGTTGATCCGGGATTGCCTGGTCGACGGTAGTCTTCTGCTTTTGATCGGTGCTCATATGCCGATATTATACCACTGCACCCCCTGACTACGTTCGGCCCGCCCCGACTCCTCGCCGCTCCTCCTCGACCTCCGCCAGCTCGATCCGCTGCGACCGCGAGGGGAAGGCTTGGAACTGGGCGAAGGAGACACGCTTGAGGGTCAGGGGGCGGGCGCGCTCGACGGCGAGGGAGACGGCGCGGCCTTTGCGGCGGAT
>JBKQWH010000196.1:0-17167 GCA_052139635.1 Capsulimonadaceae bacterium | reverse complement strand
GAAGCGACGGGGGCGGACATTACGCCCTCCGCTAGGAGTCCGCGCCGGAGCGAAGCGACGGGGGCGGACATTACGCCCTCCGCTAGGAGCCCGTGGCCGGCGGCCGGCGCGCCGGAGGGGCTGAGGTACTGCGCGGGAATCGGCGGTGAGTCCGGATTCGCGGGAACCAGGCCTGGCGCGTATTGAACGGTGACACCCCCCGCAGCCTTGCGGATGGCATCGAGGGGCTCGATGGTGAACGGCGGGCTAACGGCGGCGCTGCCGGACGCGCCGGCCACCATCTGCGTTGCGGCGGGCCCGATGACAGCGATGCTGTGCAGCTTGCTCCGGTCGAGGGGCAGCGTGTTGTTGTCGTTCTTGAGCAGGACAATTCCCTCGATGGCCGCCTGGTAGGCAAGATCCTGGTGGCCCTGCTCGTTGACCAGGGTGTGGTTGGGCCGGACCCCGTCGAGTGAGCCCGAGCCAATGACCGCGTGGAGGATGTGGCGCACGGACGTGTCGACCTCCGGCTGCGTGATCGACCCGGACGCCAGCGCCCCTTGCAGTTGGCTCACGGTGAGGAACTTGCCACCGGGCATCTCGAGATCGCAGCCGGCGCTAACAACTCCGGCGGTCTCGTGAACGGCCCCCCAGTCGGACATCAACAGGCCGTCGAAGCCCCACTGCTTCCGCAGGATATCCGTGTCCAGGGCAGAATTCGCTGTGGCATATGAGCCGTTAATCTTGTTGTAGGCCGCCATCACGGCGGCAACGTGGGCCTGCTGTACGCCCGCCTCGAAAGCAGGGAGGTAGATCTCGTGCAGCGCGCGGTCGTCCACGCGGACGTCGACTGTGTCGCGGTCCTGTTCCTCGTTGTTGCAGGCGAAGTGCTTGATGCACGCGAGCGTCCCGGTGGACTGCATGCCCTGGATGTAAGCGGAGGCGAGCCGGGCCATCACGTACGGGTCCTCCGCGAAGCTCTCCGCGTCTCGTCCGCCAAGCGGGGATCGGTGTATGTTGACATCGGGCCCGAGGAGGATGCCCGCGCCTTCGCCCTTGTTGCGTGCCTCGACGCCGATCGCTTCGCCGATCCTATCCAGCAGGTCTGTGTCCCAGGTCATGCCCATATCGACCTCGGCGGGGAAGAGCGTGGCCGGGCCATAGGTCTTTCCGGTGCCGCCGCGGACGCCCTGGCCGGCATCGACCATGCCCATCGGGGGCACGCCGAGCCGAGGAACGGGCTGGGTCGTAAAGCCGGTTCCGGTAAGCAGGTGTAGCTTCTCCTGCTGGGTTAACTGGCTGAAGAGATCGGCGACACGCGTGTCAAGCGGCGCTTTCGGGTTCTGGTACACGGCCGGCCGCGATACCCGGGAACGAGTAGCGATGACAAGCATGGCGGCGGCCAATACCACCACTCCAGCCGCCGCCACGGCGAGTGAACGTTTGAACCGCATGATATGGAATCTTTCTTTTCCAGTCTCTCTACAAAAGACGATCCTGGTTTCTATGGTTTAATGTTGAACGTCGGGCCTGTCGCCGCGGATCTGCAATGCCGTGCACATGTCGAGAGAGTGTGCCTGTTACTGTCTATACCATGGTTTTGGAGGAATTGCAAGCCAACAGCGGTCTACTGCGTGTTCTTGGGGACAGGGACCGTCCGGACCGGATAGCGGAAGAAAATCGGGTTGTAACCATCGGGAGCATGTGTGCCGTCGAAGTTGCCGGTCGGCCCGACACTGTAAACGACGAAGCCGTTCGGTCCTTCGGCCCGATAGCCGAGCGGCATGCCGTTAAACGGGTCGACGAAAGAGGCCGGCAGTGTTTCCGGGGCCGAGCCTTCTCTGTCCATATTCCCAAGAGCGTACGCCGCGGCGCGCGTGACCTCTTCGTTGGCCCGAACGGAGAGGGGGAGTTTGATTTCTTCGCTGGAAATCGGCAGAGCCGGTGTTGTTATGGCTTGCACCGGGTTCGTTTGATCTACTACAGTGAACTGAGCCGCTGCTTTTAGCAATGCGGCCGGGTTACTCGCGGCCGCAATGAGCTGGCGCATGCTTCCGAGATAGTAGGCCTCGTAGAGGTCGACCAGATCCGTCACCTGGTCTGAGAGCGACAGGCCCGGAGGTGGGACAATCGCTTTGGGGCTGGTTCCCGCGGCGGGTGCGGCCGCCTGACCGGGATCCGGGCTGGTCGGGAGCGCGTTCGGCAAGCGGGGCCCTGCGCCCGGGGTCGGGGCCGTCGGGGCCGCAGCAGATGCTACTCCCGAACTTGGGACCGCGGAGGTCTCCTTAAGAAGGTTTATATACGATACTACTTCGGGAATATCCCCGGCAAGGTACGGCGCCACCGACATCGACAACTCGTTGTCGGCCACGGCTCGGCCAACACGGTCGTCCACGGTCGCGTCGGCGCCGGCGAGCGCGAGAATGTCCTTCATCCCTGCCAACGCTATCGCGTCGACTGCGTTCGATTCTAAATAGCTGAGGCGCGTGTTGTCCGACCGGAGATGCCGGACCATTTGAAAGACACGGGCTTCGTTATCGACGGCTGCGGAATAGTGGTGATCGACCGCCAACAGGTATGTCTGTGTGTTGATTTCGCGGGCGCATTCTCGAATTGTGCCGTATCCACGGTATATCTGCTTACTCGGGAAGACGCACTCCGGCCGTGAAGTGGCCACCTGGATCAACGTCGCAATATCGGGACGAGCAGCAAATGCGCTCCGGACGGAATCCAGTTGACCGGGGGTATAAGAAAATGCACTGCTGAGCGGGTCGCCGAATGCCGGGGACTTCACCGGCGTCGCGCCCAACAATATGTCGATATTCATGTAAATCAGCGCGGCGTTTTCGTCCGGTGCCGGCATGGTCGGAGTCTGGTCGGTCAGCCGAATCCCTTCTGCCTTGCACGCCTTGATCTCCTTCGCCAGGGCCAGCGGCCCGCTTGCAATTCGTCTGCGGATCGCGGCTGCTTGCAGGTCCTTCGATGCGTCCAGAGCCCGAACATATCCGGGAATATTGGTGATATCAAGTTTTGGCACCGCTCCGCTCGCGGCGGAGGCAAGTGAGAGAAGTGCGGCTGCAACGTGCAAGGCCGGATTGTGCATGAGCGCTTCCTTACGACCGCATATCCGTGGGGACCGGAATTCGAGGCACCGGATAGCGGAAATAGATTGTATTGTCGGGCGAGACGTATATTCCAGTGCCCCAACCCGAGGGCAGTGGAAATTGCCACAGATCGTCCGCCTTGCCACCGTCGAACTTGCCAGTGGGACCGACACTGTAGACAACAAAGCCTTTCGTGCCCTCCGTCCGGTAGCCGAGCCGCTCGCCGTTAAACGGGTCGACAAAAGTTCCGGGCAGGGCCGACTGGGCCGCGCCAGTTTTGCTCATGGCGGCAAGGGTAAACGCGGCGGCGCGTGTCACCTCTTCGCGGGCACGAACCACCAGGGGAGCAAGGCCGATGTCGAGCGGGCCATAGGTCATCGGCAGAAACGGCGCCGTGTTGACCTGGATCGGGTTGGACAGATCGACCGCCGCGAGTGAATCGGCGGCCTGCCGAAATGCAATCGGGTTACCAGCAACGGCAATCAGGCGGCGCATCGTCCGCAGGTAGTAGGCCTCTTCGGCGTCCGTGAGATTCCGCTCGAATCGCCTGTCCAAGGGTCGAGGTCCTGCGCTTTGAAGCCGATTCATGTCCGATATCGCACGCGGGATATCTCCCTTCAGATAGGGCACGACCGACTTTGGGTTCTCATTTGCGGCCACGGCACGGTCGACCCGCTCGTCGACCTCCGCGTTCGGGCCTGCCAGCGCCAGGATGTCCATCATTCCGGACAGGGCGAGTCCCCGAATGCCGATAGCCGCAACGGAATAGCCGAGAGTCGAGTTATCGCTGCTGAAATGCCTGGCGATCTGAAATACGCGGGTCTCGTTGTCGATGGCCGCATCGTATTTACGGTCGGCCGCCAGGAGGTAGGTCTGCGTGTTGACTTCACGCGCGCATTCCCGCATCGTCGCGGACGATTGATAGTCTGCCGCAGGTACACAATCCGGCATTGCGGTGACCTTTCGCAGTCGAGACATAATGTCCGGTCGAGACGCGAAATAGTGCCGGACAGCATCCAGTTGAGCGGCCGTGTAGGCAACGTTCCGGCGAAACGGGTCGGCGTAGACCGGGTAGTTCATCGGCGACGCCTGCATGATGCGCTTGATATCCGCATAAACCAGCGCGGCATTCTTGTTCGGCGCAAGCACCGTCGCGGTGGGAACGGTGAGGCTAATCCCCTCCGCCTTGCACGCCGCGATCTGCTTCGCCAGATCCCGCGGCCCGTTCGCAATTTGCTGGCGAATTGCGGCAGCCCTGGGATTTGGCGACCAGCTCAACGCCAACTCGTACCCATTAATGTTGCGGGGATTGTATTTCGGCGCTCCCTGGCCGCACCCGGTAAGCAACATAGTAACGATTGCGACCGCGAACACCGTAGTTCGTCTGAAGGTCATTGTGCTCTCCTCCTGAGAGGAAAAATCGTGGGAGACATCCGTGCGACACGCGTGCCGTTAAAGAGCCCGAGCCGTTGGGCAGATGAAGGCCGCTGCCATCAATGCGATCCCCGCCACCAGACACACGTGAGCGGTCCAGAGCACCCATCGCTTGCGCCGGACCGTGGTTTGGAGCTGTGCGATCTGCCGGTGAGTCACCAGGTCTTCGCGGGGACCCGTCCACGGAGCCGACGTGGATCTGGTGACGCGGTCGGCATTATCCGCGGAGTAGGAGGAGTCCGGCGGCGGATCGCCCTTGGGAACGATACGCGCCGGCCCAAGGGCGATCACGGCCAGTACCGGCGCCGCTACCAGGGCGGCGCAGGCACAGAACAGAAGGACTGCCTCATAGAGGGGAACCGCCGAAGTCCTGAGCAGCAGGAGCGCGAGAAGGATGCCCGCGGCGCAGATGACCTGTGTGCATTGCGCCTCGACCACACGAATGGTCGCGCGGGCCGCCGCGACGGCTTCGCGCAAGCGCACGTCCACCTCGACCCCTCGCGACGGTATCGACACGAATACGTCCTCTTCCGACGGAACAAAAGTGGGCTCCATGGAGCCATTATACCGGATGTTGTGCGCCTCCGCGTGCACTCATCTCAGTCGGTGAGGACTCATGGCTTCGAGGAGCTTGGATTTCGATGATCCGGTGTGATATACTAAGAACGTGTTGTATCTGGCATCGGCCGTCGGAGCGAAAGCCGGGTTTACGGAACTTCTTGCCGAAAAGGGAAGTGCCCCCCGCACTAGCGCTTCACGCGAGGACTTTCCCGCCGGCTGCTTGATCGACGGTCGCTTGCGGAGCGCCTGCCCTGTTCGGGAAGGATGACTGCAACTTCCCCCGGGCAAGAATATACGAGGGCACAACCGTGTTATGTCGTGATTGCGGCGCACAAATCACCGCCGACAGCAAGTTTTGCAAAGATTGCGGATCGAAGCAGGAAGCCGGCGCCCGAACGATGGCGTTGGTGATCGAGGACCTCGAGCCGGTCAAGGATGTCAGCAAGGAACGGCTGAACAAGCTGCTCGAAATGGCGTTCTGGCACTATGATGTCGGGAACCTCACGTCCGCCGTCCGGGCGTGCGAGGCGGCCCTGGCCATCAACCCTGCCAGCGCGTCTGCCCACTCGCTGATGGCCACAATTAGCGAGAAGCAGGGTAACGACGAGCGCGCGATGGAGCATCTCGAGGCGATCCTTCTTCTCAACCCGAACAGCGACGCTGATCGGCATAAGCTCAAGCAGCTTAAGCGTGGCGTACACCTGAAGTCAGCCGAGGCCCCGGCGGGATATCGTTGGATTCCGCCGGCTCTGTCCGGGCTGGCACGCCCCGGGGCTCGTACGAAAGTAAAAACGCTGATGGGGGGCAAGGTTGGGAAGGTCCGGGTGGCCCCGCTCGCCTTCTCCGCCGTCGCGGCCGTAATCGTGCTGGTCATCGGGCTGGCGTTGCCGCAGCGCCAGCCCGTCCCCGCAACGATCACACCGCAACAGTCCGCGTCGTACCGCGTTCCCGTTGTCGAAACCACGAGTGTAAATACAGCCGAGCGCGCCGTGCCGCCGCTGACCATTGGCCCGCGCGTGACGAATAGTCTCGAGCCAACATTCGCGCAAACTCCTGATCCCTTCGCCGGCCCCGCCGGTCGCGCTGCGGCAAAATCGGACAACTCCGACGACGACGTCCCGGTTGCCCCGGTGCTGCCGCACCGGGGAACGCCGCTTAACCCGCTGCCGGAGTTGAAGGCAGTCCCGCCGACGGACGACGATCTCCAGCCGGCCCCGGTCGCCGTGGATACGCCGCCGCTGGCAACGAGTGCGGACATCCCGCGCCACACGGTTGTTGTGTCGCAGCTTGGATCCGGAACGGGAGACGTAACCGCTCCGGCGCCGGCGGCCGAGCCGCAGCCTGCCGTCGCTCCGGCGGCCAGCAGCGATAATGGACCCACCTCGGTCATCCACATCACGGTGCACAACAATCCGGACGCTTCCGACAGCGATTCGGCGCAGCCCGGTGCCGCAGGCACTACGTCGTCGGTTGACGAATCGACACCGCCGACCGTCTCGATGCACAACGACGAAGCACAGGCCTACCAGCAGTACGCCCTTTCCCTGCAGGAACAGGGAGACTACCGCGGGGCGAAAACCGCCTACGAGCGCGCGATCCGAACGTATAACGAGCGCGTTCGCTCCGGCGGGAACTCGCCGGACGCCAGGCGAGGACTGCAGGCCTGTCAGACAGGACTCCAAATTTGCGAACAAAGCCTGTAGTAATGTATCGACCAAACCTTCAACCCCTCCCGACGCGGGAGGGGTTTCGGTCCCTGAGGGTGCATTTTCCGTTTGGGGCCGGCCGCGGAATGAGCGTCGGTGGGTTTCCCCTGGGACTGGCGCGCTGGTCCGGCTGGATCGGGGCGCTCCTTGCCCTCAGCGTCGCTGCGTCGAACATGGCGGCCTGCCAGACCCCGCGGCGTTCGCAAGCGGCCGCCACCGGCGGGTCGACCGCACAGACCACCGCTCCGCTGCTGGTATTGTTTTCCGATCCACCCGACGACAGCGGGGCGATGAAGGCACTTTCGACGCTGCGCACTGCGGTTCGGGACAAGGGATACTTCGACGTTCTGACTTACGACGTGGACTCGCCCCGGATCAAGCGCGCCGCCGCTGAGAACCAGCACCCGGAATGGACCGGACCGCCCATCGACAAGGATTCCGATCGTCTTGATCTGGCCCGGGCCGTCGGGGCCGCCTTCTACGCCGTTGTCGAAGCGGCCGGCGACGATCAGCAGTCGGACATCCGGTTGGTGTGCGCCAACGACCCGTCACATTCCTGGTCCCTGCATGGACGTCCGGGCGACCAAGCGGCAGTACTGCAGGACAAGGCGGAGTCACTTGACGCGCCGGCCGGCGCGGATTCTCCTGCGAAGCCGGTGACGTCCGACACTGCTGCCGCGCCTGCTCCCGTTGCCGCACCCGACACCGACACCGTGCCGGCGGCTTCCAATTCGGCGCAGCCCGGTGCTGCAGGCATTACGTCGAATTCGGCGCAGCCCGGTGCCGGTGGCATGACATCGAATCCCGGACCGGCGGACACAACGGCGGACTCGACCGATTCCGGCCAATCGGCGGCCGATGAGGCAGCCCTTGCCCAGCAACTGGCCCTTGTGCAGCCGGTCATCGCGAAGGGCGACACCGCCATGGATAACGGCCAGATCGCGCAGGCCATCGCCGACTACGAGGATGCCATTAACGACGCTCCGTTGAGCGCCGTACCAAGGCTCAGGCTGGCGCGCGCGTACCTCCAGGGCGGTTTCAAGGACAAGGCCATCGATGAGGCCAAGCGCGGGCTGGAAGTGGCCCCGGACAGTATTCCCCTGCAGGAGTTTCTCATCCACCTCGACACGGACGATAGTACGTCGGAGGGAACAGTCGCGATGTATGAGGCGCTGGTGGAGAAGAACCCAAAGGACTTGAGCGCCCACCTCGGTCTTGCCGATGCCTATTGGAGCAGCGATCTGCTTGCTCGCGCCGAAGAGGAGTACAAGATCGCCGAACATCTCGGTCCGTCTGGAGATCGGCGCGCAGCCACGCAGCTCGCGCGACTCTATGCCGTCCAGTCCAAATACGACGACGCACTCGACGTAGTCAAAACCCTTGGCGCGGGGGGCTACCCGGTTGCCATGCAGATCGTACAGGCGCGCAGCGAGACGCTGATCGGCACACTCACAAGCGCTCGAGAGACTTTCGACGCCGGGAAGAGCTCGCACGAGGATTTTTACGACACGGCGAAGAAGGTTTCCGCCGACGCGGGCGGCCTGTCCGACTTCATTTCGGCCGTCACACCCCCGGCCCTGTTCAAGGTGTCGTACCTGCACCGCCAGCTCAGCGCCACGCTGATCGCCCAGGAGGCGGATATGCTCCAGTCCTTCATCGAGACGTCGGACGGAAACGTCGAGGATTCCGCCGCGAAGATCGAGAAGTCCGCCGAGACCGAGATGCTGACCGCCCATGCTGCCGAGGAGAAGCTCGGATTGAACGACCATCCCTGATCCCAATCGGCCCCGATTGCGACCTATTTCGTTGGGGATCGAGGAGGGCGCAAGGTACGCGATCGATCTCAGAAGCGCCAATGCGCGCCCGCGCCTGCGATTATGCACCCGCACCCGTGAACGCGGAAGTTCAGCTACGTACGAGTAAAGCGACCCATTTGCCTGAAGTCGTGTAGCGAAATGGGCGATGTGCTGGGAGATTTTGACGGGTATGCCTTCCTGGCACAAATCCGTGAGTTCATTGGGGAAGGAAAGGCGGGCCGAGTGACCCGCCTTTCCAAACCCGGCGTGGCCGGAGCCAAATCATCACGAAGTGATCGCGTAACGTCCGTCCCGAGCTGGGAGGGATATGTGGGCCAGTTGCACTTCGCCGTCTGGTTCGATAAATCCGGCGCATTTTGCGCCGGATTTAACTGTCCTGGTTCGTGGCGCCTCTTCGTTGGGGTGCAGCCGCCGGATGAGGCCCTGCGGCCGTTACCGATTGGTAACAGTGCCGCATAGTTAAGATACCATGTTATGGTGCAGAAACCTGCGTCGGCTGCATCCCTGCCGCCGTTCCCCCTCGTAAGGACTGAATTTGCTGTGCGATTGCGGCTCGCTGGGCCAGCGGCCGGGCGTGGCGGCGGCGAACCCTGCCTCGACAGTCCCGAAGAGCGGGCAGGGATTCTTCCCGCGCGTCCGGAGCCCAGTAGTTGAGGACCGCACGCAGGACGGAGTAATCGCCGATGTCGGCAGTGAAGTCGAATGTGCCCTCATCGGTCTCCACGACATGGCGAGCCGGGAGCATCAGGTACCGGCTGAACCAGGCCGGGCGGTGGCGGATGACCTGCATCCAGGAGACGCGAATCGAGCAGGTGTTGTCCTCAAAAATGATTCCTTCGCGTGACGCGATGATCGTCTGGTTTGTGCGATGTACGCTGTCGAATGCAAGGCAGGCGGCTGCATAACCATAGAAGATGGCGGCAAGGGGCAGTAGTGCCGCCAGGAAGATGGTTCCTCCGGCGACACCCCGGCCAAACGCGTTCGCGACAGCGTCGAAATGTCCGATCGGATCGGCGGCAGCAAGAATCAGTGCCGATACGGCAAGTGCGGCTGCGATAGTCGCAAATGTGACAGCAAGTCTAGGGCGGTATGAGAAGCATATCTCCCGGCCATCGTCGTGCCGGCAGCCCAATTTGTGCCAGTAGCGCGTCGACGAACCGAGTGCGTTCGCCGACACGGCGAGTCGAAAGTTGATCAGAGGATCCCAGAGACTGCTCAGGCGGCGCTGTCCGGCCGCCGTTTCCAGGACCAGGGAAGTCCCGCCACCGCGCGACGGGAGCAAGTAGAAGTCGTAAACGTCGGTCCAATCAATCGCCGTCCAGACTCCCCACGTGCACCATTGTAACCCATCTTCGTCCCAACGATAGCAAGCGGTGAGTATCCATGCTAGGAGGAGCACCGCCATTCCATCGAGGGTGCCGCCGAGCAGGCTGAGCATCGTGTCGATCGGGCCGGCCGGCGCGCCGGAAGAGCTCATCCAAACCAGAAGGTGCGCCATCACACATCCGGTCACGAATGTCCCTTCAAGATACCATGCCCGTTTTCCGGGCCTGCGGACCCCGGGGGGCGTCATCCCAAAGTTAAGCTTCATGAGAGAATTATGCCATAGCGGCCGGGCGCATTCCAGAAAGAAATTCGTACGAGTGGAAAGCGGCCAGCGGGGCGCCGGCGCCTTGAGTGTATCTTCGCTCTCCACGCCCGTGCATTAGCGCTCGAAAGCCGCATAATTCCCGAAAAAAACGGGAACAATCCGCTTGCTGAACTCGTCAGTTGGACTATGTGAGTGTGCGTACGGTTGAGTGAGAGCGTGGTTCTGCGGTCACGGAGTCGCATGATGCCAATGTCCCATCAAATTGGCGATAAACCGTTGGGTCCCGATCTGCTGCCATCCGGCAGGATCGGTGCACCGCCCGATGCGTCGTCTCCCCACGCGCATCTCGGAAGGAGCGGGAAGGACCGAGCCGGCGCCGGGTCGGACCCGCTACCGGCATGGCAACCCGACGATAGCCTGCGCTGGTGGGCCGACAGTCTGCTCAATGCGTCCCACACGGAACCCGAGCCGGAAGATACGGCCGTCAGCATCGGGACCGATGTGGTCGATGTGACGAGCCCGGAGTCGTAACACATCGCATCTCTTTCGCTCACCTCCGATCCGGAAGTTTCCCTCCCAATTTGTGTCTGGTGAATTGCGGCGTTCAACCGCATGTGTTGACAAACTCTACTTGCCGCCGGTAGTATAGGATAACCGGCTCGGCTTTACCCGCGGCCGAAACAACTCTCATCCACTCACGTCAGAGGGAAGAGCGCCAGGAATCTCAATGGTCGAGCCGACCGGCATTCCACAGGAACGAGAGAACATGGCTGTGCCGCCTGCCCGTCGCCGATCCTTTCCGATGGCGATGCTGGTTGCACTCCGTCCAAAGCAGTGGACGAAGAACCTTCTGCTATTTGCCGGACTCCTGTTCACCCTGGACAAGGGCCATACCTGGCACGACTTGATGGTGGTGCTGGCCGCGTTTGTCTGCTTCTGCCTCGTATCGTCCGTGGTGTACCTTGTCAACGACGTTGTCGACCGCGAGAGCGACCGGCGCCATCCGCGCAAGTGCGCGCGCCCGATCGCCTGCGGCGAGGTATCCCCCGGGGCGGCCCTCGCAATGGCCGTCGTTCTGGCGCTGGTTGGTGTTGGGTGGGCATTTGTCCTGCGCCCGGTATTCGGAGCGCTCACGGTCGTCTATCTGGGGGTTACAAGCCTCTATTCCTTCAAGTTCAAGCACGTCGTCATCCTGGATCTCCTCCTGCTGGCGGCGTTCTTCGTCCTGAGGGCGATGGCCGGAACGGCGGTAATCGACGTGAAGATGTCGCCATGGCTGTTGTTGTGCACGTTAATGCTGTCGCTGTTTCTCGGGATCGCCAAGCGCCGCGCCGAGTTGATCGGCGTCCAGCAAAACGGCGCCCTGAATACGCGGCCGATCTTGCAGGAATACACGGCCGACATGCTCGACCAGATGATCGTCATCGTAACGTCGGCGTGCATCATGTCGTACTGCCTGTATACCATCCAATCGCCCACTGCCAGTAGCCATCACTGGCTGATCATTACAATCCCGTTTGTACTGTACGGGATTTTCCGTTACCTGTATTTGATGCACCGCCATTCGCTTGGCGAGGCGCCGGACGCGGTGCTGATCGAGGACAGGCCAACTGTCGTAAATCTTGTTCTCTGGGGCATAACAACTGTCGTCGCCATCACTCACACCCTCGATCACTGGATGTCGTATCTCCCACGCTGAGGACGACGCTTCACGGGAGTCTCCGAACCTGCGTCGACCGACAGCCTCGTCATTATTCCGAGGCACTTGACTCATTTGCGAGTCGCTAGGTATCATTTCAAGAACAGTTTAAATAATGTCGCAACCGGCTTGCCAGAGGATTGCTCACGCCGGCGCGGCGCAACAAGAGGTCCACCATGGCAACTCCAGAGACGCAGGACAGCCCGCAAAGGGTTCGCCTTAACCTCACGTTCCCGGTCGAGCGTGTGGATCAACCGCTGCTGGCCCAGGCCATTCGCCAATTTGGCGTAATTGCCGACATTCGGCGCGCCCAAATCGAGCCGGATACCGGTGGCTACATCATGCTCGAGATGACCGGCACCGAGAAGCAGATCGACGACAGCATCGTCTTCTTCAAGTCCTACGGTGTCGGAGTGGGCTTTATCGGGTCTGACGAAGTCCAAGCGTATTAGTAGCCGCGATGAACCTGAGTTGCGCCGGCTTGATCGCCGGCGCCCCGCTCCGCTAAGCCGTTAACTCACCGGCGTGAAACGATATGTATAGCATATGCGACTGACAACGAAGAGCCAATATGGCCTCACTGTTCTTGGCGACCTGGTTCGCAATTGGCGTGATGGGAACGCTTATCTGCAGGTGGGTGAATTAGCCGCCCGCTGCGAGACTTCGCAAAAATACCTGGAGCAGGTGCTTCTCCCGCTCTCTCACGCCGGTATTCTGGAAAGCAAACGCGGGCAGCGAGGCGGATACCGTCTCAACCGTGCTCCCGAGGATATCTCCCTCGCCGAGGCCCTGCGCCACCTCGAGGGCCTGCTGATGCCCATTCCCAGTTGGGCCGATGAGAGTTGTAGTGACGGCTCGCGGCTGAGCGACGTGCTGCGCAAGGTCCGCGCTGCGATCCGCCAAATCCTGGAGAATACATCCATCGACGTCCTGGTCGAGGCGACGGAAGCGCAGCCGGATAGCGCGGGAAAAGCCGTTGAGGCTCTGATGTACTACATCTAAGCGACGCCGGTGATTAGTAGTTGAGGCGGCTACGCATTTCCCAACTCACCATAACGATGAGGGCGAATACGAGCGCCCCGATTCCTTCTTGTACCGGATTAAGATGCCATATCTCGACCAGAGTCCTCCCGTCATGCCGGCCGGGCAAGCGCATCAGTAACTCTCCGAAACCGATCGCCAGCACCAGCCGCAGCGGCCTCGGTACCTTCATGAACCCGCGCGCCCCTTCGCGCTCGCGCCCGAGAAGGCCGGGATGATAGGGTGACCCGTTCGCAAGATTCGCCTGCGTATGCAACGTTCGAACAGCCTCTTGCTCGTTCATCTCGTCCAGGAGATAGTTTGCATCTCGATTTCCGGGATCGATCTCGAGCACGCGCCGGAGGAGCGGACCGGCGGTTTGCCGCCGGAGGTGGCTAGCACGGGCCTGATGCAGCAGGTCGGCAATCTCCGCGTGAGAGGCCGGCTGCACGCTCGCCGGCTCAAAACGGGAGCTGTCCTGCGGAGGAATATCCGCGGCCAGGAAGCCCGTATGACCCGTATCCGAGGTCAGTGAAGAGGGAGTAGATACCGAAGCGGGATGGCGCGCGAGCATTCCGTCCAGCATCCTGCGTGCTTCCGCATTGGCCGGATTGAGCGCAAGAGCCTGTTCGAGTAAAAGGCGAACCTGATCCGAGTCGCCGTCAAGCAGGAGCAGATCCGCCTGCTCGGTCAACTCGATCGATTTGTGGAATACATCAGGGCTTAAAGGCATGGCGTCATCGTAGGTTCGTGCCTGTTGTCTGCCGACGCCGGGAGTCAAACGAGCCGATTCATCGACGACGGCAGGCGTGTTGGCTAAGGATCGCGGCGGCGCGTAAGCCAATCGTTCTTAAAGTAAGCCAGCATCCCGAGCACGCCGGATAACAAAACGATCAGCACACCCTCGTTGAGCGGGGTTATGTGGGCTTTCTGCGCCAAGGACACTCCATTATCGATCGGAATGTGCAGACGAATTTCCAGCATGACAGCCGCAAGCACGACCCAGAATAAGTATGACTGCGTGACCGGCCGGCGATGCGCCTTGCACCGGCCAGTATCCTCGACTTCGTCCACGGCGCCGTCCTGTACAAGCCTGCCGATTAGCTCGACCGCGACTTCGTTGTCCGGGTCAAGTGAGATCACTCTTTGCAGGAGCGACCGTGCGGCCATGGGATCCCTGGCAAGCTGTTGCTGCGCTTGAGCGAGAAGGATATGGACTTCTGCCGGGTTTGCGGTGCTCAGCGCTGGGCCGCTACCGTTGGTCCGTGGGTTGGCGATGGGCGTGTCCGCAGGTTCGAATCGCGAAGCGGAAGAGTATCCAGGAAAATCGTTGGCTTTTATGGCCGGAGAGGCCGGCTGACGAGCATGCAGCCCGACCAGAATCCTCAGTGCTTCGGAATTCGACGGGTTGAACACGAGGGCCTGCTCCAAAAGAGTGCGGGCCTGATCCGAATCGCCACCGAGAAGGAGCAGGTCCGCCCGCTCGGTGAGCTCATTCGACTTGAGCCCGTTTTCAGGGTCGAGTGACACGACGGATTACTTTCTAACCCGCGTCCAGGCACGCAGAGTCCCCTCCACGAACACACACCGCGTTATCGGCGCAACAGGACGGGGGCGATGGCGACGGCGGCGCCGACAAGGGTGCTCAGTGGCACCGACCCGAGCAAAGCGTTGGGAGTGCCCAGATAGACGATGCTTATTACCATGGCGGCGGCAAAGCCGATGCCAAATCGCACCAACTGCAACGCGCCTCCCCAGGGTCTCGGCTGTTCCACATAGGGTGGCAGGTATTCCAGGTCTTCTTCGATGGAAACCGGTTCACGCTCTGATGCAGCCTCCCCCGTCTGAGCCTGTTTTGCGTTGTCGAGGGCGACCTGGGCGTTCAGGCGTCCAAGGAGGTACTTCGCCTCGAGATTGCCGCGCTCACACGTCAGGACATACTCCAGCATCGGCCTTGCCGCCTCCGGCTGCCACATGTTCCTGCGGGCCTTGCAGAGGAGCTTCTCAATCTTGGCCTTCGCATTGCGCGACGAGCGCGTGGCCTCATCGGGACGGTTTAGCACATCGTCGAGCAGCCATCGGGCCTCGATGTAACTCGGGTCAATGCGCACCGCCTGCTCAAGCAGACACCGGGCTTCCTGGGTGTCTCCATCGGAGAGGAAGAGATCCGCGCGCTCAACGAGGCGCCTGGCTGTGGTTTCGTTTACGAGTTCCATAGTATTGTTATATAGGCTTTTTGGCGTTTCACGACGTAAGAACCGTGAAATTATATAGAAATATTCTTCCACACTCGACGGGCGAATCCCCATGCGACTTTTACGCCGCGCTCCCCGCCGCGGTGAACACAGTTCACATCGATGGAAGATGCGAGACATATGTAGGCCGATAACTTAAATATCGGTGGATTTGAGGAGTTGGGTGCGGGGGCGTCGCCTGGAGTCGGGTTTGCCCACGGCGCTCGCTGCAGGGGCTATTCGGAGCCATGTTCGAAGAGCCGCTCCATCCAGGACACCAGCTCACGGGCCTGTGGCGCCTTGCCGTCGAGGTAGCGCTTGGTGATCGCCAGCCCGATCGGCTTGCCCGGCTCTACTTGCCACGCAAGCCATGTGTGCATCCTGGCCTTCATTGTGGAGACTTCGGGAAACAAGCGGTCCGCAGTTGGGATTGCGTCGACGCAGGTCACCGCCCTGTTCCACAACCGATCGGACGACGGCACAAGAGCACGCGCAAAATCCTCGATCGTGCCGGGGAGCGTATTATCCGGCATGATCCATATGCCGATTGTCGGTTTGTCGTCCGCGTGAATGATCGTGCCATGCGCATCTGGCGTTTCCGGCGCGTCCGGATAGTGAAGTTCCTTGAGGAGTAAGCGTAATGACTGCCAGCGTTGCGCCACGTCTTCGTCGGCGTCAACGATCACACTCGCTTAACATCATTATACCAACCGAACCGTCTGAGCCCGTCGCCACGTCAGAAGACAGACGGGATCAGCATCTTCGTGCGCGTTTGATACTGCGGGTACTGATCCGGAAATTGCCGCAGCATGGCCTTCTCCTCCGTCAGCGCGCTGTAGACGAAATAGACAGAGGACAAGACAAACGCCGCGAGCCATGGGAGGTAAGCGAGGGCGGAACCGAACATCGCCAGAAGGATGCCCGTATAAATCGGATGCCGCACGTACGCGTATGGACCGCTGGTGACCAACTCGTGCTCCTGGCGAACGGACATCGGAATGCCCCAGTTGCGGCCCAAATGCACGCGCGCCCAAATCGCAAACGCGAGCCCAGCCGCGCAAAGCAGAACGCCGACCGCGCCGCCGACCGGAGGCATAAGTACTCCTCCGTGGTGCAGGAAGTGCCGGATGATAGACACCCTGATCCACACGAACAGTCCGACGAACAAGATGAGCCGGACCGCGGCGCCCCTTCGCCAGGCGCCATCGCGTATCGAGGGCTTGTTCCCGCGGGACCGCAACAACCAGTACAGCCAGAATGCGAGCCACATCGTGCCGATGAGCTTGACGAAGATAGACATACGACCACATTACCCCGGCATCAATCAGGCTCACAAAGTCCGGTGCAATTACGGGCTGCATGGTCGGCTTGGAACCATACCATGCAGCCCGATTCTTCAAGCGTACCTTACGTGTCTAGCGGTCGCGGCCCGAGCCGCTGTCCGTCAGGTTGGCCTGCGCGGCGGCGAGGCGGGCGATCGGGACACGGTAGGGGCTGCACGAGACGTAGTTCAGGCCGATCTCGTGGCAGAAGGCGACACTGTTCGGCTCGCCGCCGTGCTCGCCGCAGATGCCGAGCTTGATGTTCGGGCGGACCTTCTTGGCCAGCTCGACCGCAATCTGCATCAGCTTGCCGACACCGGCGCGGTCGATCGACTCGAACGGGTCGCCGGGAAGGATCTTCTGCTCGATGTAGGGCTTGAGGAACTTATCGGCGTCGTCGCGGCTGAACCCAAAGGTCATCTGGGTCAGGTCGTTCGTGCCGAACGAGAAGAACTCGGCGTCCTCGGCGATCAGATCGGCGGTCAGCGCGGCGCGCGGGATCTCGATCATCGTGCCGAACATGTAGTCGACCTTCTCACCCGACTTGGCTGTGATGTCCGCGGCCACCTTCTCCAGATTGCTGCGGACGGCCTTCAACTCGTTGACATGACCGACCAGCGGGATCATGATCTCCGGATGCGGCTCGGCTCCGGCCTTCTTGGCCTCGTTGGCGCCCTCGATAATGGCGCGAGTCTGCATC
>JBKQWH010000195.1:0-18576 GCA_052139635.1 Capsulimonadaceae bacterium | reverse complement strand
GTCTACCGGGTTAGTTTGGTGTCAACGGACCGTGGTGGAGGTATTCGTGGTGACCCTGACGATTGAGATCGACGAGAGTATTAAAAAGCAACTGGAACGGAAAGCGACGGACGTGCATATGGGATCCGTCGATGGCGGAGGATGAGGAGTTGTTGTACGTCGATGCTGTCGAGGTTCGGTTGTTGCTGGAGGGGCTGGGGGCGGGGTGAGGGCGTTACTCGCGGGGGATGAGGAGTTGGTGCACGTCGACGATGTCGAGGTGCGGTTGTTGTTGGAGCGGCTGGGGGCGGGGTGAGGCTGTTAGTAGCGGAGGATGAGGAGTTGGTGTAGCTCGACGCTGTCGAGGTGCGGTTGTTGCTGGAGCGGCTGGGAGCGGGGTGAGGGTCGAGTTGTGAGTACGCTACCACAATCGTCAAAAATGTATTATGCAAAAAGGTAATTACCAGAAGGAATCCGCAACCTGAGTGGTGAACGGGATTACATAAGCTTTCAAGCCCGCCACGTCGGGCCTATGCCAAAATCGTCGGAACAAATGCGATGAACCCACTAATTGTAGATGAAAAATACCTTTGTACACTCGCGTCCGAAATGAGGGGTGGCTCAGCCTCGGTTTACCGCGGTTTCGACCTTAAGCACGACAATAAAGTGGTCGCCGTCAAGTTGTTTCACCGCCCCGACGCTGAGGACGATTTCCCCCTGGAGTTCTTTAACCGGGAATCGGAAGCACTTAGCAAGCTCAACAATCATACAAATATCGTAAAGCTCCTTGACCGTGGATTCGACGATGGGACAAATAAGCACTACCTCGTTTTAGAATGGGTCGATTTTACACTACCAGCTTTCATTGCAAAAATCCCAGCCAATCAAGCGTATGATTGGAGAGACATTGCGAAGGAGATTTTGCTTCCCGTTCTTCGAGGACTCGCCTATGCACACGATAAGCAGGTCAGACACCGTGATATAAAGCCTTCAAACATTCTCGTGACAAGTACCGGAATTCCTAAGCTTGCCGATTTTGCCATTTCTAAGATTGCGGACTCCTTCCGAGTTGATGGCCTTACGGTAAACATTTTCGGATCCAAAGACTACGCACCACCCGAAGATCCTTCGTGCCAGACTTATAACGCAGATTTGTATTGCCTCGCCAAAACAGTAATAACATGCATCCTTAGGAGGAAACTTGGTGACAACAAGGAGTCGCTGAGGGACATCAAAGATCCGATTGCTTATCTGGACCTACCCACAGAGGCAAGCGCGTTCTTTTGCCGCATGCTCGCAAAGGACCCTCAAACTCGGCCGGCAACCGCCTCGGTTGCGCTAGCCGAACTAGAGCGGCTACTTGAATCACTGTCTCATGCCGCTCGGCAAACAGTTTACCTACAGATTTCGAGTCGGAAGATGAGAGACCTTGCTCAGTTGCTGAATGTCACTTCTGAGGACGACATCTATAGGGCAATTACTGAAGACCTAAGTGACGGACTAGCACTACGGAGGTGGATACCCGAACGGGCAGAGACCAGTGACGAGTCCTATGTAATTGTCGGGAAGCAAATATCATATCACGTCAAGGTAAACAACGATACCGAGGCGCATTTTGACCTACTTAACTTTAACACGCAGTTTACTTACTCCCAACTGGAACGGGATCGTGAGAACTCCCTACTGGTCCGCGTTGATCTAAAGTTTGGGCGCCCAATACGTATAAACCAAGCGAAGATCGATCTTGACGCTATCATGCGTGGCCTCGCCGAGTTTGCTCAATCCAGACTGCTGCATGAGGCGGATCTGGAGATGAAGAAGCTTTATGGGCAATGGGAAAACATCCTTCATGCACTGACAGACCTAAACGAGGCCAGGCTCGAACCCCTCGCATACAGCAGTGTTGACCTACAGAGCGGTAGGCCAGTTTTTGAGATGGTCACGTCACCCGGTGACGCACTTATTGGACAGATCCGCAGGATAGCGATGAAATCCATTGTCGCCGGCACCGTGCTAGACGTTGCGGGACCGTTTGTCACACTGGACGTCTTTCGTGGGGACCCACAGCGCATACCTGCAACAGGGAGCCTTATAATCGACCAGGCAGCCACCGAAACGGCGATCCTCCGACAACGTCGTGCGCTGCAGACCGCTCGAAATGGCACTGGCGCCCGGCCAGATCTCGGCGATCTTCTTTTATACCCAGATGAATCGCGCACTCCAGACACAAGTATAGAGGTAACTCCTTACACCTCCGATTTTGATGCCGCAAAGCTAGAAGCACTGAAGCTCGCGTTGGGGGCACCGGATTTCGCAGTTGTGCAGGGTCCGCCCGGTACAGGAAAGACGACATGGATAGCCGAATTGATATGTCAGTTTCTACGCATGAACCCAACACAAAATATTCTTCTGAGCGCCCAAACCCACACTGCCCTGGATCATGCGCTGGCGAAAATCGAAGAGCTCCGGCCGGAGTTGCAACTTCTTAGGATCGGGGCAGAAGAGAAGATAGCACAAACAACAGCAAAGTACCATGTGACAAAGCGGTTGGCAGAATGGAGCGCCGAAGTTAGGACTGCGAGCGATAAGTTTCTAGCCGAATGGGCTGAATCCAACGGAGTGTTGCCGGAGTATATCCAAGTAACCAAGGATACAAATCGGCTAATTGATATTCTAAACACCATAGATATGGTCAGCAATTCTCCAATTACAAGCGCCGACGATGATGACGCACAGCCTGATGAAACCGAGCGGCCGCCATCTGGTTCGGAAGGT
The DNA here is from genome assembly GCA_052139635.1 of Capsulimonadaceae bacterium. GTDB lineage: Bacteria > Armatimonadota > Armatimonadia > Armatimonadales > Capsulimonadaceae > JBKQWH01. Next base: position 15,822 of record JBKQWH010000195.1, on the reverse strand, counting down.
GTAGTAATTGCCCAAGCAAGCGTTTTTATTGGCGCTAGTCAAAAAGTGCTGTCATTGTTCACAACGGAAGCAACTGATCTCGACAGCAAAGTCGCGGAAAGTGTCCTTGAACATGGGATGACGGATAATACTGCTGGTCAAGCGACGACAAACGGTCCCACTCGACTAACGGCCCAAGGGTTTGACGCTCTGGCGGAGAGTACACTCTCGGCTGCTATTGAAGTTGAAACGGCAATTAAGGCACTAGCCGTATCAGATGAACATTTTGGCGACCTCATCGATCGCTTCGTTGAACATGGACTCAGCTTAGCTTCTAAAGCCGATGCAATCGGGCGAGCGATGGCGGATACGGACAACGATCGTAAACATGGCGCCAATAGGTCACGGATCAAATCTCTACAAGATAGCGCAATGATGCTTCGGCGTGAACTTGCACTGTCAACAGGGCAAGACTGGTATATGTTCGAGGAACAGGGCAAGATACGCGCCAACCTTCTTAACTACTACCCTAAGGAACTTAGCGAGACACTTGCTAAGTACGACGCCCTGGAGGAACTACAACGCACGTGGCTCAGAACGTTCGGTGCCGGGGCCGGATTCGAGTCCGCGCTAATTACAATGTCTAACGTGGTTGCTGGCACGTGCGTAGGGATTGCGAACGTAGACCGGTTTTCTGAGGTTGAGTTTGATATGGTTATAATTGATGAAGCCTCAAAAGCGACTCCGACTGAGGCGCTTATCGCGCTGACCCGCGGCCGAAAATGGGTGTTAGTCGGCGACAATAAACAACTTCCGCCGTTTGTAGATACGGCACTGGTCAAGGGCGAACAACTTGCGGCCTACGACCTATCGCGTCATGACCTAGAATATACGCTGTTTGATCGTCTAATCAATCTCTTGCCCCCAGCTTGCACAGCATCGCTTACTGTACAAAGGAGGATGGTGCCTGAAATTGGCAATCTAATTTCAACTTGTTTTTACGATAATAAGTTACAGAACTATCGTAGCTCGGGTATTGGGCAATGCTTATCAAGGTTATTAGCTACACCTGTCGTGTGGAAGTCAACTTCGTCGCTTGATCGAAAATCCGAAACCCCCCATATCCTAAGAGACGGCACGCCGTTAGGGTTTTCAAACATAACCGAGGCGACAGCGATTGAATTGTGGTTGAAGTCTCTGGAAAGAACCGCCCGATTAACCAACGAGCACCTCAAGATAGGAGTCATTTCCGGATACAAACAACAGACCCTTTACTTGTCAAAACAGTTGAGCCAATCGGACAAGGACTTATGGAAAGCCATATCTATTGAAGTAAACACTGTCGACGCGTTCCAGGGTAGAGAAGTCGACGTACTAGTGTACTCGACAACTCGGTCTAACAAGGATGGTGACATAGGCTTTCTAGCATCGGAGCCGCGATTAAATGTCGCCTTAAGCAGAGGTAAGGATGCGCTTGTAATATTCGGAGACGCGGAGCATTTTCGTTTTGGATCTGAGATACGTAGCCCATTTCGAAAAGTGCTAAGCTACATAGAATCGCACGACTCCGATTGTACCTTGGAGGTGCTTGCATGATCCGAGATGACGAGCATATCGCGCGGCGATATTGCAGAAGGTCTGGCTTTGACCTAATTAGCTATCGGCAGGTAGCGATTCCTATATTTCGAATTACGGTTCGGGCTTTACTTCAACAACGGAAGTCGCTGCCTCCAATTTCCGAGTTCATAATGCGAGCGATTGATAAGGGACTCGGTCGGCCTAGCGAGATTGCAGGTTTCCTTGAGCTAGACGATCGCGTCGTCGAATCGTATCTGCGAACCTTATCGAACTCTGATGACGTCATGGTGGGTGCGACGCAGGCCGCGGCTCAAACGCGCCTATTACTTACCACTAAGGGTAAGATAACGCTTGAGACACTGGAAGTAATTCTACCTATCGAGCAAATCATCGTATTCGATATAGATGGATTAACGCGTAAAGCCGTTCGAATTCCGCCAGGCGTTGCGCGTCGACCCGCCCAAGTCGAGCGTGATAGGATTGACGAAGTTGCCCCATCCCCGCGGAGCAAGCCTACTTTCAGCGAAATCGACATCGAGTTACGCAGGTTCATGGTAGAGTCGAACCAAGGCAATTCATTCGCAAAACGAGATGTTCTGGACCTAATTTCAGTAGAGCGAACAGAGCGATGGTTTCGCGACGACGCGGTAGCGCTGTTGTTTAAAGCCGTAGGTGGCAGCGAGACGCAGGTTAGTTTCGTTCTCGGTGAAACTATAAGCGAGCCGCACGAATTGGCGTACAGCCAAAGTAAGCACTCAAACGCGTTGGGGCGGACGCTTGCGGTCAAACTCGAAACAGACAGCTTAGGCCCATTGGAATTGCTAAGGAGCAGAACTGGCGGAACGAATAATACGCAGGACCGGCTCGACAGAGCAGTGTCTTCGCTCGTCGAACTCAGCGAACAAGACGCGAGCTATCGTCAAACATCCCTTCGGGATCGTACCAAGCTCCGACAAGAGATCCGGAGGCTTCAACAAGAAGTTTCTGACCTTGAAGCTGATCGGGACTCAACTACGAGACATATGGTTGAAGCGTATGAGCACACAGGCTACATGCGGAAAGCACTAGAATCAGCAAGAAACCGATTAATGATTATTTCACCGCAGATTCGATCATTTGTTGTCAATAACCCGTTTCTTTCGGCGTTGGAGAAGTCTCTTGCCAGCGGAGTTCAGGTTTATGTGGGATACGGGGACGCGGGCGATCAGCCACGATCTCGCCAACAAGATCTGAACGCAGTTCAACGGCTTGAGGAGCTTTCGATTAAGCATACAACATTTCATCTTTGCTATTTTGACACTTTGGACGCCAATCTACTAGTATGTGATGGCTGGTGCATTCGAACATCATTTAGATGGTTTTCATATCGCGGAGAAAGATACAGGCCGTTCAAAGACGAACGCGGCACATACATATCGATACTAGACAAAGTTGACGCGGAATTTCAATTATATTTACCGCGGTTCACTCCGTAGGATTCTGGATCGCCTCCTGTTGGGTTGACGGGATGAAGATGGTTTCGATCTCGGCTTTCAATCGCCGAAGGTCTTGCGTTTGTTCGACCGCCAGTTGTTCGCTTGGTCTGTCAGTTGTATAGTGGGCTATTCTATTCCTAATATCCCGAAATTGGATAATTCTGCTATACATCTCGTCAGATATGACCGTTTCTGATTTTAGTCCGGCAAGGCTCCTCGCCGTTATGCGACCAGAGCTACCACATGACTTTAGAAGAGCGGTAAGCCGGTCTTCGACTTGTACCCAGGCGGCTATATATTCGCCGTATGCACTACTCGCGTTAGACGCTGCGTTATCTGCTACTGCCTGTTGCTCCGAGATTGGAACTTGGACTTGCGGCAGCTTCCCAAGGGCATCAACCAGCTTTGGTCGTAATTCTCCAACTAGCGTTACGAGCGCCTCGAAGTCGGAACGGGCGAGGCCCGCATTATGCGCGACAGCACACCGTAGTTCGTATAGTTTCGACCAGCGCTTCTCGATGTACTCGCCGTCGCACGCCACTAGACCTACGAAGTATCTGTCCCAATTAGATTTAGGAATATAGTCCGCAAGGTCGTCCAGAGTTATAGTGCCCGTCAGTTTTCGAAGCTTCTCCATTAATTGGTCAGAGGACTTAAACGCGTAAGGCCGGAGCAGGAATTGCGAAAGATGGATAAAATCGGCCGCTTGGAGCGGGTTAGCGTCGTCTGACTTCCGCTTAACACTGTTGTCACTAAGGGGTTTTTTGATCGCGTTTGGCACAGATTCGTTGAACCATTCGCGTCCCACCTTTAGGATCATAAAGTGCCCAATTAGCTGGCGCATCGTGTTTTCGATGTCCTCGATTATTGGGTAGGCCTTGCGGCAGTAATAAGACGCGATGTCGTCACGTAATACACACATTGTTGGATTAAGGCGCTGAACGGCTGACCTAACGGCCTTAAGTAGGGCAGTAAAATCCACAACGTAACCGTCTTGGTCGGCGTCTGCGATACCTCGTGTTGACTCTAACTTGAGGTGGAAGTATCGCTGCGAGTTGCCGTGTACCGTTCCGCACGAGGTAGACAACTTCCCTGCGAACTCTCCGTGATGCAATAAGCCGTTCTTAATGGACAACGAGGAGTTAAGCTCGAGTAGTCGAACGAGCGCTGCGTCATCCACACAGAAGGAATCTGACCCGTCGACTATTAGGATGTATTCAACGACCAGTGAGGTCCGATCTTCCATAAGCGCTCCTCTCGAATTCCCGAACTCGGCAATGAGGACGGCGAATTTGAAGTCAATCAGTCCGCGATGCACACTATGTAATCGATTATACGCCATTACGCGACGATTTTCAGCACGTATTGGATAATCGTACCCAGATCTTAGCGAACAAGCCGTAACCCATTTTGGGTTATATCCCAAGATGAGTTAGATTGTTGGCAAGAAGGCGGGCAGGGTGACACAGTCCGTATTCAGCGAGAGTATGATCGGTTTCGCCGGCTCTTGATTGAGGCGAGGAAGCAGGCAGGATTGACGCAGGCCGAATTGGCTGACAGACTTTCGCGGCCACAGTCCTACGTGTCGAAGTACGAACGAGGCGAGCGGAGACTCGACGTCATCGAGTTCTTCGACGTGGCCTCGGCGATCGGGATCGACCCGTTCGAGTTTCTCCACACACTCCATTCCCCGCCGTCTACGGAGACGTCGTGAAAATAGACCATGTGGAAACACTCTTGAGCTGCGGGGACTTTTCGACATCCGAAGAATGGAAGGCCGTCCGAAGCTGCATCCATGAGGCGGTCAGGGCGGTGGACTGGCCGGCCGGTGCGGTTTGTGATCCGGAACCTCACCCTAACCCTCTCCTTGGAAAGGAGAGGGAACCAGAACCAGATAGACGTTTTGGGTCTCAAGGATTTCAAATGTGTTACTGGTTGGCTTGCCTGCGCGCCTCGACTGCTGCTGCAATCTGCAGAATGACCGCGTCCGGATTGGTCATGACTTCCTGGTTCGTGAACCGAAGGACCATTATTCCAGCCGATTCTAAGTAGCGCTGTCGCTGCTCGTCGGATTCCCAAGTAACCTCGAATGTGTGGCTGTAGCCGTCGATTTCGATGGCTGTCTTCGCTTCGGGACAGTAGAAGTCGGGCACGTAGTATCCGACGCCGTACTGTCGGCGGAACTTCATGCCGCCGACCTGCCGGCCACGCAGTCGCGCCCAGAGAACGGCCTCCGCCGGCGTCCGCGCTTTCCGGAGCTGTCGCCGTGTGGGCATTGTCGCGGTCACGTTGAACAGGTTGGTAACGTTTGCCATCCGGAACCCGGAACCTCACCCTAACCCTCTCCTTGGAAAGGAGAGGGGACCAGAAAGACCCTCAGGGTCACAAGCACTTCAAATGTTATGCTACCACGATCGGGATCAAATCGAAATCCATGCGCCCGCAAATGCCATTGAAATCGGCTCGCTAATGTCCGCACCCTTGACGAAGTCGTCGTTGCGGTGGCTGCGGATCTCGTCGTCCTCGAGGCGCTCGACGATTTCGGGGGCAAAGTCGATTTCCATGCCGATCCAGCGGCGGTGCTTGGCCTCGCAGACAACGAACGTCGTGCCGCTGCCGCCGAAGGGGTCGAGAACGACGTCGTTGGGTTCGGTCGTCATCTCCACGACCCGGTCCAGCAGCTTGGTAGACAGCGCGTTGGCGCGCCGATTCTTCGACTTGAATTTCCAGTGGCGCACCGGCGGAATATCCGTCCAGACGTCCTTGAGGGTGACGCCGTTAGGGTTCATGGCGTCGCGGTGGCCGCCGTAGTCCTTGACTTCCTTGCCGCAATGCCGGCACAGCAGAATGGGAGTGCGAATACGGCGGAAGGTCTTGGGCTTTCCCTTGGTGTAGTAAAGCAGGCTGTAGTGGCTCGGGTGAAGGCGCTTCGGGATCGGCAGGCAGGCGCTGATCTCGATGGCGATCCAGTGGCGGAACTCCATGCCCTGTTCCATGAGGAACATGCCGAGCGGGATGTTCCATTTTGGAAGGTTGTAGACAAACAGCGCGCCGCCGGGCCTCAGGACCCGGATGCACTCCGCCAGCCACTTGCGGCACCAGTCGAGATAGTACGCGTCGGACACGTTGTCGTCGAAGCTGTCGCCGTACTCCTTACCGAGGTTGAAGGGCGGGTCGGCGAAGACGGTGTCGATCGTTTCGCTATTGAGGTGGGAGAGGACCTTGAGGCAGTCTCCGGCAAAGAGCGCGCCGAACTCGGTGGTGTGGTATGGCGCGAAGTCGTCCTTCAAAAATGGCCCGATGTCAAACGTGTGTTCCTGCCAGCGCATTCGCTCCTGGCGGGGTCTCGGTTGTAAAGTGACTGTCATCCGGTCGTGTCCATCCTCGAAAGAAGCGTGATTGTTGATGAGTATCCCCAATCCACGGAAGACACTCGCGCGGTGCTGCCGGATCCGGAAACGGGGTTGCTATAAAGTATACCGAGCGCGGTGTCAAATCCGGGTGAGGATGCATTGGCTTGCATTTTAGGCCCTCGTTGGGCATAATGAGGGTATAGGAATGTAAAATGTCGTGACCTGCCTACCGGGTTAGTTTGGTGTCAACGGACCGTGGTGGAGGTCTTCGTGGTGACCCTGACGATTGAGATCGACGAGAGTATTACAAAGCAACTGGAACGGAAGGCGACGGACGTACATATGGGTTTGTCTGCCTATGTCCCCTCCCTCCTGTCGCTCAACGCTGCCGAGCCCGCGGCACCCGCGCCTCAGCGAAACCTGGGGTTCGGCGAGGGTCGGGGCTACTGGATGGCGGAAGATTTCGACGCGCCGCTCGACGACTTCCAGGAATACATGTAGATGCGGCTGCTGCTCGACACGCACGTGTTGATCTGGGTCAGTTTCGATTGTAAGGAACTGAGCCCTGCCGTAACAGCGATCCTGACGGACACGTCGCGGTGCATGGCCAGTTTCCTTGAAGAGGGTCGACCCTGCTTGTAGCGATGCCCCTCCGACGCAACTACGTTAGCGTCGAGCTTGACTCTGGATACCACGCCGCGGCTTGCCCTTGGCCCATAAGACGCGGCGATCGCTAGCGCACGCAGCCAGTATGGAACATCTGCCGTGCCAGCTTTGACAGGATGCTCATCGCTCAAAGCATGAGAAATGACAATCGTCTCGAAAGACGGCAAGCTGGACGCGTACGGTGTGTCGCGGATCTGGTAGCGGACCGGGTAACCTCATATTCATATACACGTGACCTCCGAACATTCGGCTATTGGCTCCGAACATTTGCCGTCCACCTCCGAACATTCGGATGTGACCTCCGAACATTGGGAAACGCCTGAAGGTGTCGCGGCATCCATCAGATTAGCCGGAAGAGTGTCGCAAACAACAATGATTTCCGCGATTCTGCTTCTCTGCCGAGATGACTTTATGCCCGTGCGGAAGATGGCGGGATTATTGGGAAGAAGTGCCGATACGTTACGGGTGCACTACTTGAACAAAATGGTACGAAGCGGTGATCTCGAGTTGCGGCACCCGGAGCAAACAAGCCATCCCAACCAGGTTTACAAAGCCAAGCAGTGACCAAGCCATGCCGACTAGAATGACACCAGGCCGACCAGGTTCCGTTTCTCCACCGGGATTCGGGCGGATTGCGCTCTCCGTGGCCGATGTGCCGCAGTGGGCTCCGGGCCGTGCGGTTCGTCACGATGTCGGCTGGTTCGATTACGAATCTCCCGACACTCCGCGAGAAGTCGCGGAGGGTGGAACCGAAGGCGCGTCGGCGACTCAGACGACTGCCAGACTGCTTCGCGACCTGGCCGTGATCTTGCAGCCTCCCCTGGTCCTGCCCGGAGATGGCGCCCTCGAATGGCCCTCACCGCTGCTGCCCTATCAGCGTGAGGGCGTGATGGCCCTCGTGTCACGGCCCGCGCTGCTGCTTGCCGACGATATGGGGCTTGGCAAGACGATCCAGGCGATCGGGGCATTGCGGATACTGTTCCGTCGAGGCGAAATCGAGTCCGCGCTTGTGGTCTGTCCGGCCGGACTTGTCACGCAGTGGCGGCGTGAGCTGGCGCGCTGGGCGCCGGAACTGACCGCGGTGCCGGTGAGCGGGACTGCGTCGGATCGAGGCCGCCTCTGGCGAGTCCCCGCGCACGTCCGGCTGATCGGCTATGAAACGCTGCGGAGCGATGTCCTCGAGGTGCGCGACAGTCCGGTGCTGCGCCAGACCTGGGGTGTCGTGATCCTCGACGAGGCCTCTCGAATCAAGAATCGGCAATCGGGCATCTCGGCCGCCGCCAGGCGGCTGCGCGCTGGGCGCCGGTGGCTGCTCACCGGGACACCGATCGAGAACAGCCTCGACGATGCCGCGTCGCTGCTGGAATTTCTGGGCGGATCACGCGGCGAGCCGCCGCCTTATCCCCTCGGAAGAATCCCGAGCGGCATGGAAGAGATCAAAGACCAGTTGCGCCGGTATCAACTGCGGCGCAAGCGTCACGAGGTCCTGCGCCAGCTTCCCGCCAAACGCATTCACGAGATCATTGTCGAACTGCCGCCGGGCCAGCGAGCGGCTTACGATCGTGCCGAGCAGGAGGGTATCCGGGACCTCACGTCCACGGTGTCGGTCACAATCGTGCACGTGCTGGAACTCATCTCACGGTTGAAGCAGCTTTGCAATTTCGATCCCGTGAGCGGCGAATCGGGCAAGCTCGACGATATCAAGGGGCGCATGTCCGAACTGACCGCGCAGGGGGAGCGCGCGCTCATCTTCTCACAATTCGTCGACGAGACCTACGGAATTGGTCGCCTGGAACGCTGCCTGCTGGAGTTCCATCCGCTCTCTTATACCGGAAGCCTGACCCTGGCTCAGCGGACCGACGTAGTCGAGCGCTTTGTCGCGAATCCGAGGCACAAGGCTCTCCTGCTCTCGCTTCGGGCCGGCGGGCAGGGACTCAATCTTCAGGCCGCTTCCTACGTGTTCCACCTCGATCGTTGGTGGAACCCCGCGACGGAAGACCAGGCGGACAGCCGCGCCCATCGCATGGGGCAGACCAAGCCGGTGACTGTCTATCGTTATGTATGTACCGGCACAATTGAAGAACGCATCGACGTCATCCTGCGTGGAAAGCGACGCATATTCCACGATGCCGTGGACGACGTCAGTCTCGACATCGGCGCCGTCCTGTCCAGGGCCGAAATGTTCGGCCTGTTCGGCCTCTGACCGCTTCTCCGTTCTCCCTCCGGCGAACTTGCTCTAGCAACCTCTTAACGGTTACGACTCCGGTTCGACGCCGGGAATCGACGGGTGGGCTGAGGTATACTGATGCCAATAAGCCTCGCTTTTTCAACTGCCTCTCAGAACTTAGGAGCGAACGTACAGGATATGTGTGGAATTACCGGATATGTGGGCGATCGCGACGCCAGCGTGCGACTCGTCCTGGACAATCTCAAGCGACTCGAATACCGAGGCTACGATTCTGCCGGCGTGGCGGTTGTCGCGCCCGGGTCGGATCATGTGACCGTGATCAAGAAGAAGGGTAAGCTCATCAACCTGGTGGGCGCCGTAAACGACCTGGCGCAGTCCCGCGGCACGGTCATCGCCCACACGCGGTGGGCGACACACGGCCGGCCGAACGACACCAACGCCCATCCGCACTGCGACTGCTCCGGCCACATCGCCCTGATCCACAACGGGATCATCGAGAACTACCTCGACCTCAAGGAATACCTGCTGTCCGAAGGACATATCTTCACCAGCGACACCGACACCGAGGTTCTGGTCCACCTGATCGAGGCGCGCCACAAGACACTTGGCGGAACCCTCGAGAAGGCAATCCGCCAGGCGCTGTCCGAGGTGACCGGCGCCTATGCCATCTGCGTCATCTCGAGCGACGAGCCGCAGACCATTTACGCTGCGAAGACCGCCTCGCCGCTAATCATCGGGCTGGGCAAGGGCGAGAACTTCCTGGCATCCGACATTCCGGCGGTCATGGGCCACACGCGCCGGGTTATCGTGCTCGAGGACGGCGACTTCGCCAGAATCACCCCGAGCGAAGTCGTGCTGAGCACGGTCTGCGGACGTCCCATTGAGCGCAGCGTCTTCCAGGTCACCTGGGACCTGGCGACCGCTCAGAAGGGCGGCTACGACCACTTCATGCTCAAGGAGATCAACGAGGAGCCGCAGACCATTCGGGACACGCTGCGCGGACGGGTGACCGACGATAACCTGATCGCCCTGCCGGAAATGAAGCTGTCCCGCTCCAAGCTGCTCGGCTTCAATCGGATCGTCGTTGCGGCGTGCGGCTCCGCGTACCACGCCGGAATGGTCGGGAAGAACTTCTTCGAGCACCTGTTGCGGCGCCCGGTCGAGGTGACCGTGGCCAGCGAGTACCGCTATTGCGATCCGATCGTGGACAAGCACACCCTGGCGATCATTGTCTCCCAGAGCGGCGAGACCGCCGACACCCTGGCGGCCCTGCGCGAGGCGAAGGTCAAGGGTGCAACCACGCTTGCGGTGGTCAACGTCGTGGGATCGAGCATTGCCCGCGAGGCCGACGAGGTCATCTACACGCAGGCCGGTCCGGAAATCAGCGTCTGCTCCACCAAGGCCTACATCACGCAGTTGATTGTGCTCTATCTGATCGGGCTCTACATCGCTCAGGAAGAGAACAGGCTCGGGCCGACCGTGGTGGCCGGGTATGTCGAGAAGCTCAAGGAACTCCCCGATCAGGTGGCGCAGATTCTGACGCAATCCGGCAGCATCGCGGAACTGGCCCGCTCGGTCGCCCAATCGACCTGCTTTTTCTTCCTGGGACGAGGGTTCGACTACGCGGTCTCGCTTGAGGCCGCCCTCAAGCTCAAGGAGATCACCTACATCCACGCCGAGGCGTACCCCGCCGGCGAGATGAAGCACGGGCCGCTGGCGCTGGTCGAGCCGGGAGTGGCGGTCGTATGCTTTGCGACTCAGTCCGCGCTCTACGACAAGATGCTCTCGAACGTAAAGGAGGTCAAAGCGCGCGACGGGATTGCGATCGCCGTGGTGAAGGACGGCGACGAGGGCCTCGACAGCCGCTCGGTCGACAGTGTGATCCGAATCCCCAACACGCTGGATGCGCTGATGCCGGTGCTCGCCGCCGTGCCGGTCCAGCTACTCGCGTATCACATTGCCGCCACGCTCGGCCGGGAGATCGACCAGCCGCGCAACCTGGCCAAATCCGTGACCGTGGAATAACCGCATCGACAAAGGCGTATCCGTGAAGCTCAAACGTCGGCCCACCAGCAATGACGCGTCGCGCGGAACCGAATTCCAAAGCGATACGGGACGAGGGAAGGGCTTAGTGGCGCTTCTGCTCGTCGCGGTCATTACCGCCGCGGTCTATGCCCGTACGGCCGGCTTCGACTTTAGCGGGCTCGACGATAATATCCACGTCTACGAGAACCCGTACCTCGCCGGGATGAACCCCGCCAAGCTCGCCTATTTCTGGCGTCATTCGTACGAGAACCTCTACATTCCGCTCAGCTACATGGTCTTTGCGGCGCTGGCATCACGGGCCGCCATGCCCCACATGGACCCGTCCGTGACCATGAAGCTCACGCTCATCAATCCGCACGTGTTTCACACGGCCAATATCGTCCTGCATGTGGCCAATGTGCTGCTGGTGTTCGCCATCCTCCGCCGCGTCACGCGCAAGGATCTCCCGTCCGTCTTCGGCGCCCTGCTGTTCGCCCTGCACCCACTGCAGGTAGAAAGCGTCGCGTGGATCTCGGAGATGCGCGGTCTGCTCGCCGGCCTCTTCGGCCTCGGGGCGACACTCGCCTATGTGGCCGCGGCCACAACTCCCTCGAAACGGAGTGCCGATTCCGGTCGTTCCGGTTCCCTTCCGTTCAGGGAGGGGTTTGGGGCAGGTTCCGGCCTCTACTGGCTTGCCGGGCTGCTGTTGCTCCTGGGACTGCTCTGCAAACCGTCGATTGCGCCGCTGCCCCTCGGGCTGCTCGCGCTCGACATATGGGTCCTGCGCCGGCCCCTCCGCGAGGCCGCGTGGACAGCCCTGCCCCTGCTATTGATCGTCGCGCCGTTCGTGGCCATCACGCACAACGCCCAGCCTGTCTCGGCCGCTGTCGACGCCGCACCCCTGCTGCGCCCGCTCATCGCCGCCGATGCCCTTGCGTTTTATCTCGGGAAGTTCTTCTGGCCGGTTGGGCTCACGCTCGACTACGACCGGACTCCGGCGAACGTCCTGCGCCTTCCGTGGACGCATTTTATCTGGCTCGTGCCGGTGGCCGCCGGCGTTCTTGTCGCCGCTGCCGGCCGCCGCCGGCCCTGGCTCTGTGGCGCGGCGTGGTTCAGCCTGATCCTGGTGCTTCCGGTGCTGGGCTTTGTCCCGTTCAGCTACCAGAGGTTCTCGACCGTCGCCGACCGGTACGTCTACATGGCCATGCTCGGCCCGGCTCTGGCGCTCGCACTGGCGCTCGCCGAGGTTCGGGCTGTCCGTGCCGATCCGAAAGCCTCCGTGCCAGCTCCCGCTCTGGCCGGCCTCGGCCTGTCTACCGTGCTGCTCGTGGTTCTGTCCGTGGGGACTTACGTCCAGACCGCGCACTGGCGCAATAGCCTGACGCTGCTTGGCTATGCCGTTCGGATGGCCCCCAATTCCGCGGAGATGCACAACAACTATGCCGTCACTCTGGTTGAGGCAAAGCGGCCGGCGGACGCGGTCCGAGAATTGACCCGGGCCATTCAGCTCGATCCGACGAACGGCGATCCCTATACGAACCTTTCCGACGCGTACCAGTTGCTCGGCCAGCGGGCGCTCGCCGCGAACGCCGCCCGCACCGCCATCACGCTCGAACCTCGCAACCCGCGTGCTTATCGCGCCCTCGGACGAATTTTGCTCGACGAGAACGACCCGCGCGGCGCCGCCCAGGCCTTCGCCGACTCGATCGAGGTCGCGCCAAACCTCGCGCCCGAGAGGGCCGAATACGCCAATGCCCTGCTGGCCCTCGGCGAAGTCCCGGAGGCAATCGCTGAGTTCAAACGGGCCCTATCGATGGACCCCACGCTCGAGGAAGCCGAGTATGACCTGGGGAACGCCCTGGCCCGCGAGTCTGACATGACGGGCGCCGAGGCCGCCTTCCGCCGCGCCATTGCGCTCAATCCGATCGATCCGCTTCCGCACGGCAACCTGGGCAACGTCCTGTCGGGAACCGGCCGTCCGGACGACGCGCTGGCCGAGTACCGCACCGCCGTCGGGCTGGCGCCGAGCGACCCGGACATGCATTTCAACCTTGGCTACTTCCTCCTCCACCACAACGACCCCACCGGCGCCATCTCCGAGCTCCAATCCGCCGTCCGCCTCAGCCCGGTGCCTGAGAACTACGACGAACTCGGCGTCGCCTACGCCGTCGCCGGAGACGCGCAGGACGCCCGCACCGAACTCACCGCCGCCCTTCGCCTCGACCCCACCTCCGCCATGATCAAGAACCATCTCTCGATGCTGAACGGCCGGTGAGTCGTCCCCTCATCGGTCTGGCGGGTGCGCTCCGCTCTTCAGGCGGCCAAAACCAGCAAGCGCATCTATCACTTAATCTGCGTGCACGGGCACTTTGGCGATCGCGACTGTCGGTCAATGGGTGAACATGGAATTCCGCCCCGCCAGCTAGACACGGACGGGGCGGCCTCAGTCGGTCACGCAACGGCGAGGATCTCGGCCAGATCCTGCTTCGCGGTCGAGATGGGAGCAATCGCGTAGTTGTCGACCAGGATACCGAGCACCTTGGGAGTCACAAACGCCGGCAGGGTGGGGCCGATCTTGATGTTGCGGATCCCCAGGTGCAGCAGGGTCAGCAGCACCGCGACCGCCTTCTGCTCATACCAGGACAGGATGAGCGAGAGGGGCAGGTTGTTGACACCGCAGCCGAATGCGCCCGCCAGTGCGCCGGCGATGCGGATCGCCGAGTAGGCGTCGTTGCACTGCCCGATGTCAAGCAGCCGCGGCAGGCCGGCGACCGTGCCGAAGTCCTGCTTGTTGAACCGGTACTTGCCGCAGCCAAGGGTCAGAATGATCGAGTCGTCCGGGACCTGCGCCGCGAACTCCGAGAAGTAGTTGCGCCCAGAGCGCGCTCCGTCGCAGCCTCCGATCAGGAAGAAGTGCTTCACGGCGCCGGACTTGACCGCCTCGATCACCTGGTCCGCGACGCCCAGGACGGCATCGCGGCCAAATCCGACCAGGATGGTCTCGTCCGATCCCTCGTCCTTAAAGCCCGGCGCGGCCAGGGCCGCCTCGATGATGGGCGTGAAGTCGCGATCCGAGATATGTTTCACGTCGGGCCAGCCGACTGGCCCGGCTGTGTAAATCCGATCCTTGTAGGTCGGATGAGGCTGCTGGAGACAGTTAGTGGTCATCAAAATCGGGCCTGGGAACGCCGCGAACTCCACCGTCTGGTTTTGCCAGGCGCCGCCGTAGTTTCCGGCGAGCTGAGGATGTCCCTTCAGCCCCGGATAGCCATGCGCGGGCAGCATTTCGCCGTGCGTATAGACATCTATTCCCATGCCGTCGGTCTGGTCGAGCAGGACGCCCAGGTCCGCCAGATCGTGTCCGGAGACCAGGATCGCCTTCCCGCGCCGCGGGTGAATCCGCACGGCGGTCGGCTGCGGAGAACCGAATGCGCCGACATTGGCGGAATCGAGCAATTCCATCGCCCGCAGGTTGACCTCTCCGGTCCGCAGGCATAGCCCGAGCAAATCGCCAAGCGGCAGGTCGCGCGTCAGGGCATCGAGAGCTTCGTGCACGAAGGCAAAGATGGCCGGGTCCTCCTGGCCCAGAACAACCGCGTGGTGGGCATATGCCGCCAGACCCTTCAGTCCGTAAGTCAGCAGCTCCTGAGTGGCGGCGACATCCGCATCCACACGCTCTCGGCGCAGCAGAATCGAGACCGTTTCCGCCTCCGCTACCATCTCGGCCATCGACGATGGTTCCCAGAGCGCCGGGCCTTCGAGTGTCTCCGGCGTCTCGCCGGCCGCCTCGGCGGCATCGACGTAGAGTTTGGCCGCGCGCTGCCTGGCATCCCCGATTTGATGGAGGAGGATGTCGAACCGGTCCGCGTCAAAGTTGACGTTTGTCAACGTGTGAAAGAGGGCCTCAATAACGAAGACATCGATGGAATGGTCAACCGCGCCGAACCGGCGCGCCCGATGGGCGTACATACCCACACCTTCAAGCGCATGCACCGTCAGGTCCTGCAGAGCGGCTACCTCCGGTTCCTTTCCGCACACGCCGGCCGCGAAACAGCCGGCGCCGTTTCGAGTCTGTTCGCACTGATAACAAAACATGAATGTTTCCTTCCTGAGTGAAATGAATTACGGAGCAGTCGACGACCCTATCGGTGCAACTGATCCGCAGTTGTGTTTGTGAGAAACTCGTTTACCTGTTGGTTAATCGAATCGGAGAGCTTCCCGAGAATGCAGCCGGTGCGCTGGCACTTCGGCCGGCCGAGCAGGCACTGCTCGGGCTGAAAGGGGCCCTCGATCGCTTCAACGACGTCGATCAGCCGGATTGATGCGGCCGGCCTCCCGAGGCGGAACCCTCCGTGCGGACCTCGTATCGCTGTGAGGAGCCCCGCCCGAACCAGTCGCTGATGCACCTTCGCCATGTGGTGCACGGAGACCTGCAGCCCTTCCGCGACATCACGGTTTGAGACCATCGCGTCGGGCGCCGCCCTGGCCCTGCACACGATTGCGGTATTGACGGCGGCGCCCGACGCGATGGTCTCAAACCGTGATGTCGCGGAAGGGC
>JBKQWH010000194.1:0-19320 GCA_052139635.1 Capsulimonadaceae bacterium | reverse complement strand
AAAAAAACCTCCTCAACGAATTGTTGTGGAGATTATCTACCAGGCCGGAAGGTGGTCGCTATTTGACGCTTACGTGCGCTGCGTACCGTCCGGGTCCCCAGGCGGGCGGTAACTTGCAGGTGGACCCGGAGATATACCTGCCGTCTCCTGGGATGGATCTGAAGATCGGGATGTACTACAACTCGGTGTCGCAGTACAACGGGCCGCTGGGGTTCGGTCGGACGATGCTGCCCAACTGCCTGGCTCAGGCGTCCGGCTCGCCGCTGTTGGTGACGCTGACGCGTGGGACGGGTGCGGTGGCGACGTACCAGGACGACGGTTCCGGCACGTTTGTCAACTCGACGGCGGGTAATTTCAATACGCTCACCCAGGACACGACGGACGGTCTCTGGCTGGAGACGACACCGGACGGCTATGTCGCCGCGTATCCGCTGGACACCGCGGGGAACGTGACGACGATCATGTGGACGCAGAGCCCGGTCGGGGTGACCCACCCGTACTCCTACGCGTCCGGTCTGCTCCAGAACATCCAGGACGGCGTCGGCCGGCTGGCGACATTCCTCTACAGCGGTGGCCTCTTGCAGACAATCCAGGACTGGGCGGGTCGGGTGACGACGCTGGCGTACGACACGAGCGTGCCGGCGATGCCGCTCTTGGCGACGCTGATGGGCCCGACCGGCTGCCAGACGCAGTACCAGCACGACTCGAGCGGGCTGTTGCTTGGCATTATCGACCCGAACGGCTACGCGACAAGCTACACCTATGATGATTTGCGGCGGGCCGTAACCCGGGTGATTCCCGCGGCCGGCGCGATGAGCACCGACACTCATGAAGGGCCATCCCAGCCGCAGAACGTGGTGAGCATGCAGGACGTTCTGGGCAACGTCACGACCACGACCGTGGATATTTCCGGTCTGATCGGCGCCACCATCGACCCACTGGGGAACGCGGTCAGTAGGTGCCTTCATTGAATATCACTAGCGCCGATATGTTTTGTCTTTTTATGCTTTCGACAGCATTTGCGATCGCACTATTGCCAACTACAATTGGTGAAGTCCGAAAGGCCTTTCGTACGGCAGCCAATACTCATACTCGACGAAGAGGCAGGCTATCCGTAATCTTAGAGTTGTGCCTTGTATTGGTCGCTCTCATTAGTTACGGTGCTGGTGTCAATCTACAAAAACGATTCTCGGAAGATGTACTAAGCCGGCAGAATTTGAAAGCACTAAGTAAGGCCATGCTCATGTATTGTGACGATTGGGATGACACATTGCCGCTCGCACACAATTGGGAGGACGCTATAGCTAACCCCAAATACTTTGGGAGCGTAAACATTCAGCACTACTTTAACTGCCCAACCGCCGCCCGAAACGGGTATGCTATAAATCAGGGTCTCGCAGGCCGGAATCTCAATACCATACTATACCCTTCGACTACAGTTCTGATATTTGAAACAAGTAAGACGTCCCGAAATGCTTCTGGTTCAAGGAACGATCTGATGCCTCGAAAACACAGTGATCAGAACGTCGCGTTCTGTGATGGTAATGTAATATGGTTAACGTCATATACAATTAAACATATACGTTGGTGACATAGGTCGGTGTGCGCTAACACCGATATCCATCTTGGATTTAGGCCGATGGATCGACGCCTCCAAGGGGTTGTGGCTACCAAGGGACCCGATCGGATTCAGATGTCCAGACGACTTATCAGTACACCCCTGTCGCTCGTCCGACCCTTCGTATCGACGCGCGCGGTTGGCCGCGGCGAGCGGTGTGAGGAGGACGCGAACTGTGGTCACGTCGGGGCTTTCAAGAAGGAATTCAGGGGCTGTCGGACCTGCGATAGCCCGGCTATCTCAAGTTCCAAGGGCGTACACCGTCGCCGACGAGCAACTCGGTGAGCAGATGCGTTGTAACGGCGGCTCGCACGCGTCCGGACCAAGTTCCAGCCATGCGTGAAACATTTCTCGACGCCGGTCGTATCAGCCTGTGGAGGCAATGAGGATGCGCACCACGAATGGGCCGGCGGAAATGTCGAGGCGTCAGGTGCTGGCGGCCGGAGCCATGGGGGCGGTCGGGTGGCTGGGGCGGCCGCGAACGGCACTCGGGGCCGTGGCGCTGCGCGGGCCGCGGCAGGAGCCGCCGGACCGAGTGCTGGTGACCATCTTCCTGCGCGGCGGGGCCGATGGGCTGAGCCTCGTGGCGCCGTACTGCGAGGATCGCTACTATGCTTTGCGCCCGACAATCGGAATCGCGGCGCCTGGCGACGGACGGGCGTCGGCCAGTGACCGCCTGATCGACCTCGACGGCTTCTACGGCCTCCATCCGGCCCTGGCGCCGCTGCTCCCGCTTTACAGGGCCGGGCAGCTTGCGTTCATCCATGCCTGCGGGTCCGGCGACGAGACCCGATCGCATTTCGAGGCGATGGCGACCATGGAACGCGGCCTCGACCGCGAGGACGGGCCGGCGAGCGGGTGGCTGGCGCGTCACCTGGAGTCGGCTCCGTGGGAAAACCGGACCCCCCTGCGCGCCGTGGCCCTGGGCGCCCTTATCCCGGATTCCCTCCGCGGGGCCGTGGGGGTGACCGCTCTCGACCGCATCGACGACATCCGGCTGGTCGACGTCTTTTCCGGCGCGAACGGCGCCATCCGCGCGCACCTGGCACGGATGTATGGCTCCGATCGGCCCGCCGGCGACCCGCTTTCGGCGGCCGGGTCAGAAGCGCTGGCCGTACTGCGCGAGATCGAGGATATTGTTCCGGCGGCCGGCCCACCGGCCAGTGGCGCACGCTATCCGGACGATGAGCTTGGCGCGGGCCTGCGCCAGACGTCCTTGCTCATCAAGAGCCGCCTTGGGACGGAGGTCGCCGCCCTCGACCACGTCGGGTACGACACGCACGTCACGCAGGGTTCGGCGCAGGGCGCGCTCGCTGGACAGTTGCGAAGCCTCGGCTCATCCCTGGCGGCCTTTGCCGCCGACCTCGGACCGCACTGGGCGCGCGTCACCGTGGTCGTGCTCTCCGAATTCGGCCGTCGCGTTGAGGAGAACAGCGGCGCCGGCACGGACCACGGCCACGCCGGGGTCATGATGGTGCTCGGCGGCGACAGCATTGCCGGCGGTCGCGTCCACGGCCGCTGGCCGGGCCTCGGAGCCCTCGACGGCCCCGGCGACCTCGTTGCCACAACGGATTATCGGAACGTGCTCGCAGAGGTTCTGGCTCGTCGAATCGGGAACAATGACCTCTCAGCCGTGTTTCCCGGCCTCGATTACCGGCCGCTCGGGGTGACGCTTAGCGGGTAGTATCATCATGCAACAATCCTCTCCAAAACGTCCGTCTTTTCCGTGGTGAAACTTCCTAATTCGGAATGGTCAAGTTCGCCACCGCGCGCGACATACGAACACTCGAACGTTAGATGGTTTGTCTACTAGACACAGCACCTCTTCGATGATATAATACCATCGTAAGATCGGCGCATATTCTCCCGTCGACTTTGAATAATATGAGCCAGGATCCGGCAACGACGCCCCCTTGAGCCGCACCCCGTATGCGGCTGAATCACGACTCCACAACGAGAGGAAAACTCAAAATGGCACGGCCATGCAAACTTACAAAAGGCGGAATCGACGGCATCTGCGCCTCCCGACGTCTCAGGCTCCCGACGCGGGTGTGGGCATATGTCCGGATTTTGCACTCGGCAGAAACTTTCCCGTCCGATTCGTCCAATAAGTCCAATCCGTCAGATACGTCCGACGCCGATATCCTCGAAATTCACCCCGTTTATGCCAATCAAACTCAATTAACTCCGCACCCGGCGTCCGCGGGGTTAGGGTCGGCGTCGAACGAGGATGCATCCCTCGAAAATCAACGTGTTTATGCGAATCAAACCCAATTAACCCCGCGCCCGGTATCCGCGGGGTTAGGGTCGGCGTCGAACGAGGATGCATCCCTCGAAAATCAACGTGTATATGCCAATCAAACCCAATTAACCCCGCGCCCGGTATCCGCGCGGTTCCCGTCGGCCGTCGGTCCATGCAGGAAAACCAGGGGCAGGCGTCAAAAGTATCGATTACTCGGTTCTACTGCAGAGGACCTATGGAAAGCAATATCAATAATTTGGCCGGCGCCGCCGGCGTTGCTTTCGCGGACGCCGACTGGGACGCCGCCCTCGATGTTGCACGTCGCTTCATTAGTTTTGAGTCCTACGGTTCCGAACCACGCGCCGTGAAGGCTCTCCGACGGCGACGCCCCCTGCTCGAGGCAGACACCGCAGCTCAACTTTTTGTCACATGCCGCCAGTTGGTGCTCGCGGCGAAAGAACTGTTGGACCAGGAAGGAGACGTGATTTGGGAGCGCTATGGAACTGGTTCGGTCCCGTCATGGATCAACCTGGATGTGCGGCTTCAATCCATCCACCCGTCCGTGCCACTTCCCATATGCGGGGGCGCGCTCAGTTGGTGCTGGTATTGGTACCAATTGAGATGAGCGAATCCTGTCGATCCATCAACGACCGTTAGCGCCGCGGTCAAGGAACTGGGAAAAGGTGTATCCAAGATGAACTCACCACGAGATTGGCAAAGCCTCAAGGGCGAAATCGTCAAGAATGAGTCGTTGCGTGAGCACTGCGCGGTTTATCAGCAGGTTAGGCGTGCTTCCCGATACCGATGTCGCCGAAATCTCTGCCGCGGTGGCGTTAGTGGTCGAGTACGAACCCGCCATGGAATCGTAGCCGGAAGGGGCAGGCACGTAACCCCGGGTATGGTACGATATGAGCATAACGACTGTGGAAGGAGAGCGCCCCATGACTCTAACCGTTGAGCTTTCGCCGGAGCAGGAAACCCGGCTATTTGCGGCCGCCAGGATCGAGAACACTCAGCCGCAAGCGCTGATACAAAAGTGGGTGGATCACTTGCCACGGGTAACCGAAAATCAAATCGACGATGATGATCCGACAATCGCTTACGCCTTGGCGCGTCTTGCCGAAGCGCCCACGGACCCCGACGAAATCCGTGAGGCGCAGGGGGACCTTCATGAGTTTATGCGGAACATGAATCGGCCTCGGATAGATACCGGTGCGAGGGTCCACTACCCGGAGGTGGAATGAGCCTGGTAATCTTTGTCGATACAGGCCCGCTCGGCTTGATCACCAACCCGAAGGTCCCGCCCGAGACGGCCGAGATTCTCGCCTGGACCATCGACATGCGCCGGGCCGGACATCGCTTCATCGTTCCGGCGATAGCGGACTTCGAGGTTCGACGAGAGCTCACACGAGCCGGAAAAACCGCTGGATTGAGAGGTCTCGACAACTGGATACACCTCGAAATCGATCGATACCTTCCGCTGTCGGATACCGCCTTGAAATTGGCATCTCACCTCTGGGCTCAGGCCAGAAATTCCGGCACGGCGACCGCCGACCCAAAGGAACTTGATGGAGACGTGCTGATTGCATCTCAAGCGATCGACTTCGGGCTTCCTCCCTCGCAATACGTCGTCGCAACCATCAACGTTGGACATTTCTCGCAATTCGTTCCAGCGCGCAATTGGCGTACGATTCGGTGAGGGGTGACGATGAATGGCCGGTGGCTGGGTAGCGGGCGTTGCGCAGTCCTGCGTCCTGCCTTAAGGGCCCGGTCCCGCCGGTCTACGAGAGGAACCTAATTAAGTACAAGATTCCATACACCGTGCTTCCATAATCGGTGCCTCTTTTTTCGATCGGAAACAAGGGTTTAGGGGTTACGTATGTAGATGGAATTGCGGTAGACGAAGTAGTTGTTTGCAAGTCGTCCGCTCGAGTTTACGCCCATGGGAAAATGAATGAGAACCACGATAAGAATTCGCTTTTGGGAAAGGCAATCCGTTGTGGAGTTGTTCAGCGAGCTCACCAATACAGGATGGTCTGCGAGTACAGTGGACGAAAAGATACTTTATGGCCACTACTCGGATACCGACGAATTGATGCCGGATACGTTTTCTCTTAAATCGCCGGTGTCTTCATGGGAAGAGATCAAAGACAAGCTAGCGACCGAGGCCGAGCGTGGGGCGATTGTGCTCTTAGATCTGACTTGGGTGAGACCCAATGATAAGCCGTTCGTGAACGGGACGTTTTTCGTATATGGTTGCCAAGAGCTCGAGGGAGTATTTGACGGTGCCGTACCGAAGCTAGCCGGTATCGAGCCATTTACTGACTTTAATTGGTACCTTACGCGAGTACTAAAGCCGTTTGTTGACAGCGGGTATAGCATAGAATGGGTTACATGCGGTAACGAAAATACTTAAGTAGTTGCATTTTGGTGCGTAATTGGCCTGAAAAGGCCCGATAATATGACGTGATCATCCGGATTATGTAGATTCCGTACGCATGTATTCATATCTACGTAATCCAAATGTTCCGCACATTAAAGTTTCGCCCGCGAAAGCGCTGATTCCTGCGTAATCTCTAAAGCGTGTGCAACGTACTGGCATATGGACCAGTTTGCGTCGTGAAACAATTCTCCCGGCACGTCGTACTAACTTGAGGAGGCGGGCGGCATGGGCTCGACATTCTGGCCGCTGGTTGGTTCGGGAGGCGTGCCCGCGAAGGGGTGGTGCAGTGCCGACTCATCGAATAACCGGCGCGGGAGTATAATCCAGCGTATGGCGGACGGACAGGGCGAGCGGTCCGATCGAACGAGCGACGAGGCGCTGGCGGATCGCGTGCGCGCGGCCGGGGACGCGGCGGCGTTCGCGGAGCTGGCGGCCCGTTACCGGGTGCGCCTGATTGCGCTGGCTCGACGTATGGCGGCCGCGGGGCGCGATGAGGCCGAGGATATCGTGCAGGACGCGCTCCTGGCGGCGTACCGGTCGCGAGCGACGTATCGACGCGGCGAGCCGTTTCGTCCCTGGCTTTACCGGATCGCCGTCAACCGATGTATCGACCGGCATCGGGCCGGGCAGCGACGACCAAGCCCCGCCGCTCTCGATTCGGTCGCGGAGCCGGTCGCCGCAGGGGACAACGATCCCCTCCGCGCGGTCCTGGCCGATGAGCGCGACGTGCGGGTGCAGTCCGCCGTCGAGGCCCTGCCGCCGCGCTATCGAGCCGTGTTCCTGCTGCGACACCTCGACGATCTTTCCTACGAGGAGATCGCGACCGCGACCGAGCTGCCGGTCGGCACCGTGAAGACGCAGCTTTTCCGCGCCCGCGCACAGTTGCGCGAGGCGCTGCACGGACTGCTGGAAGGATAGGAACTCCATGGACTCACCGGAATTGAACCGCACATGCCGCTTTGCCCAACACACGATGCAGGAGTCGCTGGATCGCCCGCTGACAACGGCCGAGCGTGCCGGCCTCGACGCGCACGTCGACACCTGTGACGGGTGCCGCACCGAGTGGGCCGACCTGCGCCGGGTCGATCAGGTGGCATCAGCCTGGGTCGCGGCGGGCGGTCATGATCCAGGCGACGAGTTCATGGACCGCTTGATGTCCCGCATTGCGGCAGAGGGCCCCGCCGAACCGGCTCGACGCCCATGGCCGGCCGGCTGGCTGGCGGCCGGACTGGCCGTGATCGGCGCCGCGGCCGCCGGCTGGGTGCTGCCGCCGGTCGAACTGCCGCCTGCCGGGCTGACGCAGGTTTGGCCGGCCATTCCGCAGACCGCGGATCTGGCTGTGTTGCTGCATGGCATGGCCGACGGAGCCGCGTCCGCAGTCGCCACCCTGATGAGTGTCGCCGGAACGCCGTCGACGAGCGGCTATTGCGTTGTCGCCTTCGGAATTGCCCTCGCCGGCAGCATACTCCTCGCCGCCGCACAGGCGCGGCGGATCGGGAGGGCTCGATGAGGACGGGAATGGCGATGGACTGGACGACGTGCCCGCCGACTGCGGCCCAATGGGCGCCGCCAAAGGGCCTTTATGTGCTGGTCGCGGCCCTGTGGACGCTTTCCGCAACGACGCCGGCCGAAGCCGCCGGCCACAACGGCGGCCTCGGCAAGATAGCGCCGGCGGTCGCGGCGGGGCCGTTCATCCTGCTGCTGGCACTGGCCGCGGCGGCCGTGTTTATCCTCTGCGCGATGGCGCTGGGGCGGCGTGCGGCCCTGGCCCGTGCAACCGCCGCGGCGGTCGATGATCTCGGCCGGGCGAGGTTCCTCCATCTCGGGTCCGGATTGTTGTTCGAGGTCCTGATCATCTCCGGAGGCGTTGTGTGCGTGCGGCTGCCGCATCTGGGCGTGCTGGGAGTATTGGTCTGGGCGGCCGGCCTCGTGCTGAGCGGCCTCGGCGCATCGGTTGCGGCCCACGCGGCCGGCCGGCGATTTCGGGAGGACCTCGGGGACGACACCTCCGGTGGGAATGCGCGAGACCTGGCGGCCGGCCTGGCCCTCCTCTTCTTCGCCGCGGCCATTCCCGTGGTCGGCTGGATCTCTGTTGCGCTCTCGGCCGCCGCCGGCGTCGGCGCCCTCGTCAACGGCGCCGTGCGGCGGACGCGCGCATAGCTGCATTCGCCGCCTGCCATTTCCCCACCGACGCGAACCCATAACGTACAATTCTGTCGACCTCGAGGAGCGCGATCCCACGAGTGTGGAGCGGATGGCGCTCGGGGAAGAACTGTCGTGCCCGGATCTGGAAATGGTTGCCGTTCAGAATGCCAAGCTCATCGGGCTTGCAATCCTCGAATATTTGCAGGACCATGGCGAGATGTACCCCGACGGGGCGGCGTTTTCCGGCGCCATTCTGCCTTACATGGACGATCGTAACATGCTTACCGTCGGCTCGGTTTCGTTCCAGTACACGCCGCCGGCCTCCCTCAAGCTAACCGATGTTGCGTCGCCCGCCACTACGGCCATCGGGCGTTTCTCCTTTCCCTGCGCCGAGGTTGTCCTCTACGCCGGCGGCCACGTGAAGTGGAAATAGGGCCGGCGCACCGCAGATCCGGCCAAGCCCTATTAGGCGAGCAGTGCGAAAACCCGCTCGTTTCGCGGTAGAATAGGGCGCACATGACCGGAGGTTCAACGCTAAGTAGTTCGCTGCTGCGGATCGCTTCCCGAGGCTTGGCCTGAGAGGGGCGCGGATTGTATATCCGCATCGGTTCTCGGGATAAACTCTGGTACTATTACGAATGCACCTGAGGACGTTGCAATGAGTCGTGAGTTCCAGCCATGCGGAAGGCGAGACAAATCCGCCTAGTATCGATGACGGAGCCGCTTCGAACCTCGCTGGCTTTTGCAATTTCCACCCGGGTAACAATTCTCTGAATGATCGTCGGAAAGGGTATCTCACTCATGTCAGGTTCTCAAAAGCGCCGCCTTGTCGCTTGCGCCATCACGGCCATTGCTTGCTGTATTGTTGCCGGCACACCGGCACACGCCTCGCAAAAGAAGGGAATGGACCTCTCCACCAACGACCCGCTGTGGCGCAAGAAGCTCGCGGAGTCGAACGTGACCTGGTATTACACCTGGGGTCAGGAGCGGCCCATGGGCGCACCGGCCGGGCTCGAGTTCGTTCCCATGGCCTGGGGGGGATATGCCGCCGAGCACCTCAACGTTCCCTATGGTTCAACGTTTCTTCTTGGCTTCAATGAGCCGGACCAGAAGGACCAGTCGAAAATGACCGTCGATCAGGCGATCAACTACTGGCCGACACTCGAGCAGGGGCATGGCGCGCTCGGCAGTCCGGCGACGGCCTGGATGTTCAGCGATTGGATGACGGACTTCATGAAGCAGGCGGACGAGAAGCATTATCGCGTCGACTTCATTACGGTGCACTTCTACGGCGGGCCCGGTGGGACCTGGTTCCTGCAGCAGATTGATAAGCTCTGGCAGACCTACCATCGCCCGATCTGGATCACCGAACTGGGAATCGCGCAGTGGGAGGCGACAAAGGATAAGCCGACGATTTATTCGGTCGACACGGTGAAGGATTTCATGAAGACCGTTCTCGACGGACTTGAGGCGCGCCCCTATGTCCAGCGTTACTGCTGGTTCCCGGCCGACGAGTCCTCTTATCAGATGGGTACTTCGGCCTTGTTCCATAAGGATGGCACGCTCACCGACCTTGGCAAGCTCTACGCATCGTATTAGTCGCCCTCACCGTGGGAGCGAGATGAACGATGCCGGATACGTGCGCGGGGGCCGAACGCTCGGCCCCTTCGCCCTCGGCGACCAGAGTGGCAATAGACAAAGCGACAATGCTCTGGTACAATCCGCGCTATGGAATCCACACACCGCGAGGACGCGCCGAAACACCGGACCGCTACCATCGCGCGGCAAACACGCGAGACGAACATTGAGTTGACGGTCGACCTCGACGGCGATGGGGAGAGCGAGATCGTTACGGGGGTCGGCTTCTTCGACCACATGCTCACGCATGTTGCCCGCCACGGGCTGCTGCACCTGACCGTAAAGGCGGCCGGCGACCTGCATATCGACGACCACCACACGGTCGAAGACATCGGCATTGTCCTCGGCAGCGCCCTCAAGGACGCGAGTGGTGACAAGCGTGGGATTGTACGCTACGGCACGTCCACAGTGCCGATGGACGAGGCGCTGGTGGCCTGCTCGCTCGATTGGAGCGGGCGTGGTCTGTTGGTGTCCGACTTTCATTTTCTATCCCCCAAGATCGGCGCCTTTGACACCGAGTTGGTGACGGAGTTCTTTCGTGCGGTTGCCGCAAACGCGGGTCTCAGCCTGCACTTCGAGCAGCGGCGCGGCACGAACGCCCACCATATTGCTGAGGCGGCCTTCAAGGCGTTCGGACGTGCCCTCGACATGGCCAAGCGCCACGACCCGCGTGTCAGCGGTATTCCAAGCACAAAGGGGAGTCTGTAGCACATGGCCGACGCAAAACCGATTGCCTTTCCCAACTCGTTCCGCGCATCCCCCGGGTACATCATCGGATTTGGCGTGTTTACCGCGATCGGCGCGGGCGTGTCCGGCATGGCATTTCGGCACCATATGACGGACGGCCTGATGGCGTGTGGCACGTTGACTGCGATCGGCCTTGCATTCTTCCTGATTGTCGCCACAACCCTCATTCGGGTGGACGATGTGGGAATCGAGGAGGCCTGTCTGTTTTTCCGATCCCGTGCGCCCTGGTCACAAGTCGGCGTCATGGAGAGGATGGTCAAGGCGTATTCGCTCCGCACAAGCACCGGCCGCGACCTGCTTCTCTTTTGCCTGATATCGTACGACCAGCAGAAAGCGGTTGCGGACGAGGCCGTCCGCCGCGCCGGCCTGAGTCTGAGTCGGGACAAGGCTGTCTATCCCGTTGTTGAGAAATGGACACGCGCATGACCGCTCCCCTTGTATTTCCGAACACCACTGTCCATCCGGACCAGCGGATCGCCATCATCGACCACGGGATGGGCAACCTGCGCAGTGTCGAGAAGGCGTTTGAGAAGATCGGCGTCGCCAACGCCTTCGTGACCAGCGACCCGGCCGAAGCCGCGGCCGCCGACAAGGCCGTTCTGCCGGGCGACGGCGCTTTCGATGCCACGATGGCGTCGCTTCGCCAGTCGGGAGTGGACCGCATGGCGCTCGATTTTATCGAGTCCGGCCGGCCCTTTCTCGGGATCTGTGTTGGTATGCAGGTGCTCCTCACTCGCAGTGAGGAGGGAGACTCGACCGTAAGGGGCCTCGACGTGGTGCCCGGATGGGTGCTGAAGTTTCCCTTCAGCGCCGATCTCAAGGTGCCGCAGATCGGCTGGAACGACCTGGAATTCGCGAGCGAGTCGCCGCTTGGCCGCGGGCTGGAGGGCCACGGCCCGATGGCATATTTCCTGCATTCCTACTACTGCGTGCCCGACGATCCAGGCTGCGTGGCGGCAACGACCGAATATGGCGTCCGCTACTGCTCGGCGATTCATCGCGGCAATGTCTGGGCGACCCAGTTTCACCCGGAGAAGTCCGGCACGGTGGGGCTGACGATCCTTGCAAACTTCGCGGCGGAATAGAAACGGAAGAAGAGGTTATACAACGGAAAGCACGGAAGGCACGGAATTAGGAATGAGCCTCGGAAGATGAGAATTCCGATGGCCACCGCTGGGCACTCAGATGACCAACACTCAGTGATGAGGCTGTTTCTTAATCATCCTCATCATTTCATCATCTACATCACAGTTCAAGACCAGTGCTTTCCGTGGTTAAACTCTTTTCCTATTTCCGGAACATTATCGAGAGACGAACTGTCCTTTCACACAACGCCCTGTCCATGACGGATGGCGGTGTTCTCATCACGTGAGTTGTTTCCGGACCGATTGGAGTAACCACCATGGAAATCATTCCCGTCATCGAGATCAAGTCCGGCAAGTCGGCTTATTCGACCTATATCCGGCCCGACCAACCCTTCCTCCTGCGCGACGATGTCATTTTGATCGCCACCCGGTGGCGAGATGAGGGCGCGAAACGAATCCACATCCACGATGCCGATGGAGCCCGGGTCGGCATGCCTCACAACCGCGATCAGGTGCGCGATGTGGTGCGGCGGGTGGGAATTCCCATCCAGTACAGCGGCGGGGTCAAGACCCTGGACATTGCCGACCGCGTTCTCACGTGGGGTGTCGAGCGTGTGGTCGTGCAGGTTGATGCGACCCAGGATTTGTTGGTGAAAACGGCTCTGCCGAAGTACGGAGAACGCATTGTCCTGGAAGTGCGTACGTTCGAGGAACAGGTTGCCATGCCTGCCGTGCCGCGTCCGACCTGGGGAGATCTGTACCACTTCGTCCAGCACCTTCACATGAACCACGGGTGGCCGCGGTACCTTTGCAAGATGATCCTCGGCAACGAGAGCCTCACCTTCCCCCATGTCGAGACGGCCCAGAAGCTCGCGGCGTTGGGAAAGAAGCCGGTGCAAGTTTGGTCTGCGCTACGCAGCATGGAAGAGGCGCGGTCGTTAGTCAATGCGGGCGTCGAGGCCATTCTGGTCGGTGAGTGCATCTATAATGGGATGCTGCGTCTTCCCGACCTCATCGCACTGGCCAGGTTCGGACCGACGGTTGCCCCGCCCATTCCTTCGTCGGCCTATGCGCCACCCGCGCCGCCGTCCCCTGGGATGCCGCAACAGCAGCGCCCCGTTCCGCCGCCAAACCCCGCCCGCCCGGTCTACCCGCAGTCACGACCGATGCCGCCGATCCCCGGCGTCCGCCCGCCCGCGCCGGTGGCGCCCAGGGGGCCGTTCCCGCCGAAGAAGAGTTGAGCAATTCGCCCCGACAGCGCTGCGCAGATGGCAACGATGACCGACTTTCCGTGACGGTTGGGCCTTTCCGGAAATGCCGAAGGATCGTGAGTGATCAAGTATACTTGTGGAGGTGCTTGATGCCATGGACCATACTATCGACGCGCTGCGAGCGAAATATCCGGATTCCGGTCACCGGCCTGTAATCCTGACCGAAGTCACACGGATGTCCGGTGACCATTATTGTATTGCCGGATGGGACGTCCACGCCGGGTGCTGCATTCGACCGTTACTCCCCGGCGGCGAGATGTGGCCGCTGCGATTGAACGGGCAAATGCTGATGCCGGGACTCATCCTGGAATGCGTCGACGGCCGGCAGCCGCTCACGGCCCGTCTCCCGCACCGGCGCGAGGACTGGGTCCAGACCCGTACCCCGACCCTGCTGGAGCGATGGACGCTGCCCGAGGTGCACCATGCAGTCGTCAACACGTCGGAATACAGCATCCGGCGCGTGTTCGGGCGAGACCTTGACGAAAACCGGTACGTCCCCGAAGGAACGGACTGCCCATCGCTCGGAAGCATCCGCCTTCCCGCCCGAAACGTAAGGTTCATCGACAACGGGGAAGGGCGCCTGCGCTTGTGGCTGCGCGATGCCGACCAGAGCTACACGGCGCCGGTGACTTCCAACACACTGACAGAACTCTTCTCTCCGCAGGTCGGAAAACATGGTATTGTCGATGCCAACCGGTGGCTGAATTGTGCCTCCGCGGGCCAGGACGTCGTTATCCGGCTTGGCTTCTCGCGTGGATGGGACGGTGGGGAGCGCGGCTGGTCTCCGCGCCGATGCTATCTGCAGGCAAACAATGTCATCTGCGCGGGCGACCTGCCGCTGACGTGGGACGGCGATCTGATTCCGAATACACAGCCCCTTCGCGCCCCCGACTCCGGGGGGTTCGGCGTGCCCGGAACTCGGACATGGTCAACTGCGGGGGCCCCCCGGGTGCCGGCGTTCCGCCCGGCGGTGTGTTAAGGCGGAGGAGTCGACATGGACAGGACCACAAATTCGTTGGAAACGACAGGCGAGCAACGGATTCTGTTTACCATTGGGCACTCCACCCACAGTTCCGAGCGCTTCCTGGATCTGCTGGCGGCCCACGGCGTGACTGCGCTCTACGATGTGCGCTCGCACCCTCATAGCCGGTACAACCCGCAGTTCAATCAAGGTCCATTGGAAGCCGCGATAACGCGGGCGGGCCTGCGTTACCGATTTGTCGGGTGTGAGCTCGGTGCGCGGTCGGAGGACCCGGACTGCTACGAGGCCGGAAAAGTGAGCTACCGTAAGCTGTCGCATACGGACTCGTTTCACGACGGCATTCGCCAGTTAATGGCTAATCTGGGAACGGACCGAATTGCCCTGATGTGTGCCGAGAAGGACCCGATCATGTGCCACCGGTGTATTCTCGTCTGCCGCGCACTGCGCGATGCCGGAATCTCGATCGCGCATATTCTTGACACAGGGCAGTTGGAATCGCATCGTGATACGGAGAGCCGGCTTCTCGCGGCCACGGGAATTGGCGAGCCGAGTCTGTTCGCCACCGCTGAGGAGCTGCTCGAGGAGGCTTACGACATCCAGGCGGCCCGCATCGCATATGTGCAGCCAGTCGCGGCGTAATAAGCGGCCGCATACACCGCTGTTAACGATACGTTTTGCCCCCGCCATTGGACACCACCCCTCTCCTGTGCTCGGGAGAGGGGGCGGGGGTGAGGGCGTCGCGAGGGTGAGGGCGTCGCGACGGTGAGGGGGTCGCGGGAGAACCATCTATGGATTGCATCACACTGTTTACGGTCGGCTTTACGCAGAAGTCGGCACGCCGGTTCTTCACGCTCCTGCACGATTCCGGCGTGCGGCGCGTGATTGACGTGCGCTTGAACAACGTCTCGCAGCTCGCCGGCTTCTCGAAGCGGGACGACCTCGCCTATTTCCTCGAGGCGATCTGCGACATCGCGTACGTCCATGAGCCCCTTCTCGCCCCGACGCAGGAGATGCTGGATGGCTACCGAAAGGGGAAGGGAGCCTGGACGGAATATGCACGGGCTTTCACCGACCTCATCACGGCCCGACGGATCGAGGACCACGTCCCGCGCGAGATCCTCGACCGCGGCTGTCTCCTCTGCAGCGAAGACACCGCCGACCATTGCCACCGCCGCCTGGTCGCCGAGTACCTCGCCGCACACGTCGCCGGCCTCGAAGTCGAGCATCTGCGATAACCCACCTTGACATTGGGACCGCTGAAAAGTATAATAGGCTGTTCGCGGATGGGCCGAAGTGGTGAAATGGCATACACGCTAGTTTCAGGTACTAGTGCTCGCAAGGGCGTAGGGGTTCAAGTCCCCTCTTCGGCACCAACCTCGAATATCAGATCGCTTTCCATCGACACTTGCCCTTTCCGCCTTGACTCCCTCATCCCCCAACGCCTATAATGTGATCACATGGGAGATTCAGTCAGTCTCACGCCACCTAAGTCCCGTAGCGGCCCGGCTCTTCCCGACCCGGCGCTCACGCGCGGGGGAATCGACCTTCACGCCCACACGACCTCGTCCGACGGCAGTGACAGCCCCACCGAGTTAATCGGCCTCGCCGCACAGCTTGGCCTGCGTGCGATCGCGGTGACCGATCACGACACGACCGGTGGCCTGGCCGAGGCGCGGACCGCGGCGGAGATCCACGGGATCGACTTCGTTCCCGGCGTCGAGCTTTCCGTAGAGGACGAGGGCGGCCGGTTCCACCTGCTGGGCTACCTGTTCGACCCGTCGGACGCACTTCTCGCGACTCGGCTGGCGGAGATCCGCGCCAGCCGGGCGCGCAGGAATGTCCTGATGGCCGAACGCATGGCCGAGCTTGGCCTGCCGGTGACTATGGACGACGTCCGGGCACAGGCCGGGGACAAGGGCGAGGTCATCGCGCGTCCGCACTTCGCCAGGGCGCTCCTCAAGGCGGGGGTTGTGACGTCGACACAGGATGCCTTCGATCGTTACCTGGCAAGCGGTAAGCCGCTCTATCTCCCGAAAGACGTCCTGACGCCGCGCGACGCGATCAGCCTGCTTCACAGCGCCGGCGGGCTCGCAGTGATGGCCCATCCGGGCTTGATACCCGCTTCCGACGAAGCGCTGGCAAGCCGCGTGGCGCAGCTTGCGGGGGAATCGAGCCTCGATGGCATCGAGGCCTATTACTCCCAGCACACTCCAGCGCAAACACAGCGATTCCTCGACATTGCCGCCCGTAACTCGCTCATCGTTACCGGAGGCTCGGATTACCATGGAACCGCGAAGCCGCATGTGCCGCTCGGGATCATATCGGGCGGACGGTCCGCTACGCCAGAACTGCTCGACGCACTTCGGGCACGCCGGGAGAAGGGAATAGCGGGGAGAAGTTAGGAAATAGCAAGCAACTCCGACTATTTCCTCATTCCTGTTTTTCTATTTTCTATCGTTGGGGGCTATGATCATGAACTTCATGCTCGACGAGATCCGGCAGCAGCCGGCGGTAATTGCTGGAATTATCGAGAACGTGCAGCCTGCCATTGCCGGTCTGGCGGATGAGATCAAGCGGCGGAACATCGCCTTCGCGTATGTGGCCGCCCGCGGGACGTCGGACAAGGCCGCTGTCTACTGCAAGTACCTGTTGGAGATCAACCACGGCATTCCGGTCGCCCTGGCGGCCCCGTCTGTCTTCACTGTCTACAACACCGTTCCTCAGTTCGGGCCGCAGTGTCTGGTGCTCGGGATCTCGCAGTCCGGGGCCGGCCCCGACGTCATTGAGGTGGTGTGGCGCGCACGGCAATCCGGGGCGCTGACGGCCTGCCTGACCAACGAGCCGGAATCGGAGTTGGCGCGCTCCGCGGAGTTTGCCCTGTTCTTGAATGCCGGCGAGGAGCACGGGATCGCAGCCACCAAGACGTATACAGCGTCGCTCGCCGTCCTGGCGATGCTCTCGGCCGCGCTCGACGATGGGCATCCCGAACGTATCGAGGATTTGCGGCGGTGCGTGCCGGCCGTCGAGAAGTCGCTCTACCTCGACGACGCCGTCCACCAGTTGGTCGCTCGTTATGCGGACATCCAGGGGTGTGTGGTGATCGGACGTGGTTTCAACCAGTGCACTGCGATGGAGACGGCTCTCAAGATCACGGAGACCTGCTGCATCAGCGCCCAGCCGTATTCCGCGGCCGATTTCCAGCACGGTCCGATCGCTCAGGTGGTGAGGGGGTTCCCGTGCCTTCTGTTTGCATCGGACGGGAAAGCGTTCCGCCCGATGGCGGCATTCGCCGAGAAGCTCCGCGATCAGCACCCGGCCCTTATCTGCATCGCACACGACCCTTTCTTTCTCGCGGCCAGCGAGACGGCCATCCGAATTCCGACTGCGGTCGAGGAATGGGTCAGCCCGATCGTTTACGCGGTCGCCGGGCAGCTTTTTGCCTACTGGCTCTCGATTGCTAAGGGACTCAATCCGGACAAGCCGCGCGGACTCGAGAAGGTTACGAAGACGGTGTAGGTGCTTGTTGCAGCCCGCCGTTGGCAGGCGCGGCTGAGTCGATTTGCGGGTTTGCATCCGGCGTCGGTGCGGTCCCCGCGGCGCTTGGTGCGGGAATATAAAGTGTCGCCGGCGCTGTAGACGGACTGGAGTTACCGACGGCTCCAGTTTCGGTGATGCTGTCGATCACGTGGTAAAACCCGGGCATGAGCTTGGTCCAATCGCCGCTCAAACACTGGCACGTCACCACGGCGGTGCGCTCCTCCCCCACCATACAGACGAGGAACCCGTGCATTGGTTGAGGTAGCACGGCGCCGTGCGGCGCACGCGCGGTCCATTCCGTGCACCAGGCCTTCCCCCATCCCGTCTTCATGAGAATCGGCGATTCTGCCTCCCGGTAGCCGTCAACCTCGTCCCGCATCTCGCCGCGTGCGAATTCCACCAGGGTTGCACCCTCAACGCCGTCCCACGTCTTAACCGGATCGCCGGACGGGGTAGAGGCGGACGTTGCCAGCGAAAGCGCCGATCCGATCCGCGGCCCGGACAGCGCGGCTAGCCGGTCGGTAGTGATGGTAATGGAGGCATTGGAATCCGACAGTCGCACGCCGCGCATGTCGCTTGCGGTCGGATCAAGCCCGGGGTCGGTATCGCCCACCACAGCGTTCTGGTCCCAGCCGGCAGGCGCGTCGGTGGTGAACACTTGATCGGGGTCGACATAGCTCACATAGTCGGCGACCGTCGACGTATGCGTCGGCATGGCGGCAACGAGCATTCCCATCGTTAACACCGCGGCGAAAGCGGCCAGCGTCGTAATCCAGTGCCGCCGCTGCGTGTGTGTAAGGGCTTCCCATCCGCGACCGGCGCTCGGCCGACCCTCACTCACCGGTATCGGTCCGGCGTTGCTGGTCGACGGAGCGCCGCACACATAGTACGGCGAGAGCGGGTACGGCGGGCTCAGTCCCGACGGCATGGCCCAGCCACCGGGGATACCCGAATGAACGTGGGGTTTGGATGCGGCGTTTGTGTCGGCGACAGCGTTGGCATTCCTCGCAGGTTCTCCGGCAGGAAGCGTGGCGGTTTTGCTGATCGGGCTCGGACGAAACGCAAACTCGTGCGGCGAGACCGTATACACCTCGCCGGAGACCTCTCCCGGCGATAGCGTGCGGACACGGCTGCACGGACCGGCATCCGGCGGACGTAGCCCCTGCCCACGCGATGGCAGGGGCAAGCCCGTTCGTGATGCTTCTCGTCGCGTGGTCTGGGCCCACTCGAGTTCCGATATGTTAGACCGGGACATACGACCTCTTCGACCCGTCACCCGCCAGTGCGTTATCCCCCTCGCACAAGCCGTGATTTCGAACCGATGACTCCAGGGCGCCGTTGCCGGCAGCCCACGGATGGCGACTGCATCTTGATTGGACGTCAGTCAATCCCCAAAAGTTCCGCTTAACGCGCCCTATTTTTGAGGCAATAGTAAAGTGATCGATGTGGAGCTTGCCAGGAGATGTGCGAGTTCGAGAAATATGTTCTCAAAAACTACCTGAAGGGCTTGACTTCCTGTTCGTGGACGGCGTATAATACCATTCGTTGCCGGCCGGAAGGCAGGCGCCGCGGATCGAACGATTGCAAGATGTCTGGCAATTCGCCCAGGATC
>JBKQWH010000193.1:0-15187 GCA_052139635.1 Capsulimonadaceae bacterium | reverse complement strand
AATCGGCCGGCGTGCCGGACGAGGTCCACGCCGCCGCCGACGCCCGTGTCATCATCCCGATGCGCGGACGCCTGCGCTCGCTCAACGTCGCCCTCGCCGCCGCCATGGTGGCGGGCGAGGCGCTGCGGCAGACGGGTGGGTTTGCATTGAGGGACCCGAGCCTGCCTCGCTGATTTGCCGTGCCCGCCCTTGGCGTTCATGTATATCGTGTTAATATACAATCATGCTCGATTTCAGCCAAATAGCCGGCTTTGACTGGGATTGGGGAAACATCGAGAAAAGTGCGGGCAAGCATGGCGTCAGCCACAGAGAGGCGGAGGAGCTTTTTCTGGATCCTCGAATGCTTGTATTGGTCGACGAGAAGCATAGCGGCACGGAGCCGCGTTACCACGCTTACGGCAAGACGGCCGGTGGTCACACCTGCCACCGCCCCCATCCCTTAGGACTGACAGCGAGTGCAATTGCCTGTAGAACGAGCAAGATCATCGCCGGCGGCCCGGTTAAAAGAAGCGCTAACCGCCAGACCTCGTGGTGTGGCGCGGTCGGCTGAGAGAGAATGGCACAGGCGCCGGCAAGGCACATCGGCGCCAGTACCATGAACGGCCAGCGCAGGTATACCGCTCCATCGGCTGTCACTACAGTCAGTCCCGCGGAAATGGCGAGTAATCCGGTCACGATCAATCCTGGCGCCATCAGGATGGTAGGGGCCGGAAAGACCCCGATGATTGGCGCGATGCACGCAAGCAGCAGGGGGATATACCAGTACCACGCATGCTGCAGCTCGATGTGCGACGGGAGCACGGATAGGCGAACCTGGATCTGACGGCGTCCGCCAGTCGTCTCCAACACAACTGCCTCGTGGCAACTCGAGGGTGTCTTCCAGACGCGGGTAGAGTCGGCCGTTAATGTCAGTGGTTGCCGCTGGCGCGTGGTGAAGTTCTCCGGCACGACCCGAAGCCACTCCGGTGTCGACAGCACACGACCCTTGAGCATTCCCCCGCCCATGTTGCGCAGCACAATACGGATCGTCTTTTCCTGCCCGGTGCGCAGAACTCCGAAGTCGAGGTTGTCCGTCGACAGAGCCACCGCGCTACGCGCCAGGTCTGCGTACTCGCGGCGCAGGGCGCGATCGTTGGGGTGGTGCTCGAGAGCTTCCTCGAATGCAGCAATCGCCCCGCTGTGATCGCCCTTGGCCCGAAGCGCGCGGGCAAGGTATTGATAGTGGTGCGGCTGAGTTGGGTCGAGATGCACCGCTCCGCGCATCTGCACGACGGCGTCGTCGAACCGGCCGGCGTCGAACTGCCGCACGCCTGCCTCGTAGCGCACACGGGCGTCCTCAGCGGTCTCGATGCCGGCACGGTAAAGGAAGTCTCGCAGGCGATCCGACGACGGCGTTTCCTCCCGCACAAGCTCGTCGGCGACATCGGCCAGCGGGCCCTCGCCAACAGTGCGCAACCATTTGGACAGGCTGCCGCCGTCCAGTGCGGCGCATGCTTCTTCCCAGTGGTCCGGGGCGCGCAGTATAAAATCGTCAACGTCTTTGAGACCGGGGAAGCCCGCCACGTGTCCTGGCGGCCCATCGCTGCCCCGGGGCGTCGCGGCTACCGTCCGATCCTCGGCTGCGTCGACCCGTTTCACCGGTGCCTGGTCGACCCGGTTCGCGGCGGGCGGGATGGTCGGCGCCGGGATGGTTG
This sequence comes from Capsulimonadaceae bacterium, assembly GCA_052139635.1. Taxonomy (GTDB): domain Bacteria; phylum Armatimonadota; class Armatimonadia; order Armatimonadales; family Capsulimonadaceae; genus JBKQWH01. The sequence goes on along the minus strand of JBKQWH010000193.1, from coordinate 13,493 downwards.
GCGCCGGCGTATTGTTCCAATGGCTCTCGATAAGCGCGGCGACCTGCAATTCGCACTCCGGGATCGGACCGGCCAGCACACGCAGGTCCGCCGCCATTTCGCCGGCATCCTGGTAGCGTTCCCGCTTGTCGCGTGCCAGCGCGCGCGCGATAATCGAGTCGATCTCTTGCGGCACAGCCGGCTGGATGGTGCTGATGGGAGTTATCGGATCGTTCTCTATGGCCAGCTTCCAGGCGAACGGATCCTTAACCTTATTCACGCGGAAGGGTCGTGTGCCGGCGATCATCTCATAAAGGATCACACCGGCCGCCCAGACGTCGGACTGGCGGTCGGACTCGTCGGATGCACCGAAATCCTCGGGCGCCATATACGCGTATGTGCCGGCGCCTCCGGCGAACGAGTTGGTGCCGAGTACTTCCGCCAGACCGAAGTCAACCAGTTTAACCACGCCGTCGTCCGAGATAATGATGTTAGCGGGCTTGACGTCGCGGTGCACCGTGCGCTTGGAGTGGGCGTAGGCGAGCCCTTCGCATATCTGGAGTCCGATCGCGACGGCAACGGGCGTGGACAGGCGCTCCTCCTCGCGCAAAAGGTCCTGCAGGTTACGACCATGCACAAACTCCATGTCGATCAGGAGCTTATGTCCGACCTGGTCCACACTGTTGACATGGACGATATTACGGTGACGCAGCCGGTCGAGCACGCGTGCTTCCGCAAGCAGATGGTCGCGCTCCTCACCCTGGGCGGAAATCTCCTTCAAGGCAACTTGCTTGCCGAGCAGGGTGTCCCGCGCCAGGTATACGATCCCGGATGCCCCGTGCCCGAGCACATCGAGCCGTTCATATTTTCCGATCTGACCTAGTGACATTGTGTTATGCGGAATGGTCTGAGCCGCCGCGGTCGGCGAAGCGCTCATGTGTTCAATGGTCTACCACCGCGCGCAGAATTTTTATTGTGGTGCCGTCGATCACATAGATGTCCCCGGTTTCGTTGACAGCGAGCGCTTCCGGGTGAAGCAAATTCGTCCCACACTGTGGACAGAGGTTGTCGATTCCCTGCCGGTCCGCCGTGGACTTGATGACGCCGATCTTTTCGCCGGTCGATCGAAACTTGACAATCGTGCCTGCCGATGCATTAGCGATGTAGAAATTTCCCTGCGAGTCGGTGGTCATATGGAAATTGGCCGGTGTCTGCCGATCCGGAGCGAGCGATTCGGAGACCTTCGCATCGTCGGCCGCCGTTCGTGCCGGGCCGATAAAATGTGACCAAGGATACTGGTATAGTGTGGTTCCGTCTGCCGCGTCCAGACAAATCAAGTCATCTTCCTTAAGCGCCATCGCCGTAAGCGATGTCGTTCCGGTGCTGTACAGGAGAATGTCGGGCCGAACCGGATTCGGATAAAACATGGTCGGCGCGCTGTAATGCAGATGGCTCAGGTCGCGAACGGGAACCGGCTGCGCGGTCGGCTTCACGATGAACGGCGGCGAACCCTTGAGAACATATCCGTCCTGACGCAGCACGCCTCCCAGATAGGCGACCAGGATGATCAGCACGAACACGAGGACTGCGACAATGGACGTGACCGTGTTCCCCGGCAGCGCCGATATACGCGGGCCGCCCGTACCGTCCCCGTCTTCGAGGCCGTCCTCCTGAAGTTGCGCCGGATCGGTCACAACGGGACCTTCGCCGAGGCGCAGGACAACTGCCGTAATGTTGTCCGTTCCGCCGCCCTGCTTCGCCAACTTGACAAGCTTATCCGCCGCGGGCTGTGCCGACTGCGTCAGGAGCGCGCGCTCAATGTCCACGGGCTTGACAACGTTGCTGAGGCCGTCGGTGCAAAGCAGAACGGCGCCGACTCCCTCGGTGGGGTACTCGGACACCTCGGGGATAAGGGTCGCATCGATCCCTACGGCGCGGGTTATGACGTTGCGGAACCGCGATTTTCGGGCGCTCTCTTCACTGATAACCCCGGCTCGGACCTGCTCGGCAACGAATGAGTGGTCATCCGTTATCTGTTCCAGATGCTGGTTGTAGATAACGTAGGCACGGCTGTCCCCGGCGTGGCCAACATGGAGGCGCCCATCGGCTACGATGGCAACGACGCATGTCGTGCCCATTCCTTCCGATTCCGGATCGCGCCTCGACAGCTCGTACACAGTCTCATTGGCGCGAACGAGCGCCTCCGCAATCGCGGAGTTAATATTCAGCGAGCCGGGCGCATGCGGCCCGAGCTGTTCGCCGAGAACCTCACTCACGACTTCGACTGCGGTTAGCGAGGCCTGGTCTCCGAAGTTTCTGCCACCCATGCCGTCCGCAATGATGAGTATGGCATCCGCTCTTAACCCGAGGGTCGCCACGTCGATAACCGCGTAGGCATCCTGGTTGCTCGACCTGCGACCGCAGTCCGTTGTTGCGCCGATTGTCAACTTCATCAGTGAGTGTAAGTATATCCAGTGTCCGGCGAAAAGGCAAGGGCCGGAAGCGACCATCAGTGAGTGTGCAGTCGGGCTTGCGCACCCTGCTGCCGCATAAGGATGACAGGCAGGCACGCCTGTCCCACGACAGGGCACAAAAGTGCAGTCGGGCGTTCGCACCGTGCTGCCGCATAAAAGTGCGCGCCGCCGAGTTGGCATGGCGCGCGTCAGAAGGAAATACGTCTTTCAGCGGTCATTTTGCGCCCGACCGGCAAGCATAAGCCAAGCAGCCGGGTCCTACCCGACCGGTGGCGCGGTGCTATCGGCATCCTCCGGATCGCCGGTGAGTAAAACGCGGTTGCTGTCGATCTCGTTGATACCAAGAATAGTATCGATCGATTCCGGCTCCCGCGAGGCCGGCCCGAGAATGTCGCGCCGGGCAAGGGCGGAGATCAAAGCCGCCATCGGCAGGGTCACGAGCACCCCCACCACTACGAAGCCACTACAGGCGATCATCACGCCGAGTACGAACGCGAATGCGGCAGCGGTCCAGCGATCCCGTCCCATTTCGCGCATGCTGCGTGAAACGGCGTCCGCGATCGGAACTCCGTCCGCGATCATGGCCTGCACCGGAAGGAGCATTCCGCCCAGCAGTGCCCCGGGCACGAGCAACGCCAAACTGGCCACGGAGATTACGATTGTGTACAGGATGCTGTAAAGTAGCATGCTGCCGAAGGTAGCGCTTCCGCTGAAGATATCGCTGAATGCGATCGACTCGCCGGCAACCTGCTTAACCGCCATTTTGCAAACACCGGTCAGGACGAACGTGCTAAAGATGACGTTCAGCAACCCGATGCCGACCCACAAACGCGGGTTTTGCTCGAGCATGTGACGCACTTGCAGGCCACCCGTGTGCAGAAGCTCGTGCTGCGCAAGCGCGTTGACTGCATGTGGCGCGAGCGCCATGACCGCGAGTACGCAACCGTCGACAATCACCGGGCCGTAGACACCGATGATTACCGCGGCGATCCAAAGCGGAGCGTTTGCGCCGAAGAGCTTCCAGGCCTCGCCGAGCCACCCGAAGTTCACCCGGCTGGGGGGTGTGTTATCGGCTCCGTTGCGGCTGTCCTGGCTGTACACCGCACTCATAATCTAGTCATCCTCCGTCGCGAAACTTGCTCGTATACCATTGTTTATCCTGAGATCGCCCAATTCCTGCGGGATGCCATACGCCCGCCTTATACACATTATGCACAACTGCGTGTGAAAATCGGCCGAATTGCGGCCCCGTGGCCGCAATCCGTCCGGCAGACCATATGCATCTGACGTGGGGCTCCAGGATGGCCTTTAACGCGGACTTCCCTCGTCCGAGTCGCCGCCGGATGGCCACTGGCCCTCCGGCGGGAGTGCCTCCGGCGGATTGTGCGGGGCACCCGGTTCCGCGGGTGGATCGAATTGCGGCGGGGCGGGTGGTGGACTCCCGTAGGGCGTCCCGCCCGGTGGCGGAGCGCCGTATGGGGGCTGGCTCGACTGCGGGTACCCTCCGGGATTCTGGCCGTAGGGCGGCGCGCCGAACTGAGGCGGCGCAGGCATGGTTGGCGGCGGCGGCCATGTCCCCGGCTGCGGCTGCGCGCCGTATGCGCCATACAGGTAAGCCGGGCTCGGCGCTGCAGCGGGCATCCCAATGATGTCGCGATAGGCAAGGGCAAAAACCAGGAACATCATCGGATAGGTCGCAAGCAGGCCCAGGAAGCATGGGAGCATACTGATGACCATGATGATCCCGATGACGAGGAGGAGTCCGATGGTGATGGGAATTTGACTCTTCATCGCCCCGATGCTTGCCGCCAGAGCCCGGCCGGCGGGTATACCGTCGCAGACCATCGCATATCCGGGAATGAGAAAAGCGTACATGACCGCGTTAAAGAGGGACATCAGCAGAATCAGGCCGATGAGTCCTCCGTAGTTTCCGGCGGCGATCATTGGCGTTTCCAGTGGCGTTATGGCAACCGAAATCACGATTGACAGGCCAACCAGGGGAAGGCTGTACAAGAACAGATGTCCCATGTACGGAAGACCGGAGAAGGCGTCGCCAAGCGATATCAACTCACCCTTGACCTTTTTCACGGCCATATGCAGCATCGACGCGGCAGCGAACAGCACGAACACCAGCAGGCATCCGCAATAGATGAGAAAGGTCGGGTTGCTGTACGGGCTGTACGGTGACCACGGAGCGGTTGTTGTAAAGCCGGCGCCGGGTCTGGGCGGGACCGGGGGAACCGCCATACGCTGAAATGTACTGAACATTGAAACTTCCGTCGCGACTACACCGGCGATGTAGAGGGCGCCGTAAATCGCCATCGCGGCGATCCACGGTCCGGGGTCTTCTTGAAAGAGCTTCCACGACTGCCCGATCCAGTCGAAATTCACCCGACCGGTGGGAGCTGCTGGCTGGGAGTATCCATACATTGGGTTCATTTTGGATCTCCGACGTCCGTTTCCGAGCACAGGGGTTGCGCACGACGGGCTGATATTCCGGATAATTGTGTCTTCCAGACCGTAAGACCGGCCACGCGGCGCTTGTCCTTAACTATTGTGACAGTTCTGAGCCCGGAATAGTTGCGTCGCCATCGGATCCCGAGGACCTCGATTCGTCTGCCGTTGTCCCCGGGCCTCCGTCGTGCGGCTCGTCGACCGGTGTCGGGGCGTCCACACCCCGAGATGAAGGGTGTGGACGCGAACATCGCCTGCGGTTCACAGGATTATTTGTCGAGCAGGGCGGCCACGCCGGGGAGCTCCTTGCCCTCGAGGAATTCGAGGCTGGCGCCGCCACCGGTGGAGATGTGGGTGATCCGGTCGGCGAAGCCGAGCTTCTCGACCGCTGCGGCGGAGTCGCCGCCTCCGACGATGGTCGTGGCGCTGCTGTCGGCGAGGGCCTGGGCGATGCCCTGGGTGCCGACCGCGAACCGGTCGATCTCGAAGATTCCGGCCGGGCCGTTCCAGATCACGGTTGCGGCGCCGTGGATGATTGCGGCGAACTCGGTGACGCTGGCCGGGCCGATGTCGACACCTTCCCAATCGGCGGGGATGCCGTCGACGCCGACCACCTTTGCATTGAGGGCGTCGGGATCGCCGCCGAACGGATTGCCGTCGACAATGACCGTGTCCACGGGAAGCTTCACCTTCTCGGGATTCTCGGCCAGGACCCTGGTTGCGTACTCGATATTGGTGGCATCGAGCAGGGACTTGCCGATCTCGAGCCCTTTTGCCTTGTAGAACGTGAACGCCATGCCGCCGCAGATGATCAGGGTGTCGACCTTCGGCAGGAGGCTCTCGATAACGGGGATCTTGTCCTTCACCTTGGCGCCGCCCAGAATCGCGACGAACGGCCGCGCCGGATTGTCCACCGTGTTGCCGAGGTAGTCGAGTTCCTTCTTCATCAGGAAACCGGCGACGGCCGGCAGGTGATGGGCCACGCCCTCGGTGGACGCATGCGCGCGGTGGGCGGTCCCGAAGGCGTCGTTGACGTACACCTCGGCCAGCGCCGCGAGCTTCTCGGCAAAGGCCGGGTCGTTCTTCTCTTCTTCAGGATAATAGCGAACGTTCTCCAGCAACAGCACGTCGCTCTCGCCAAGGCCGGCCACGAGCGCCCGGACGGCCTCTCCCACGCAGTCCGGGGCAAGCGGGACGCTCTTACCCAGCAGCTCGGACAGACGCGCCGCGACAGGCGCGAGCGTGTATTTCGGGGTGGGGCCCTTCGGTCGACCCAGGTGGGACGCCAGGATCACGCGGGCCTTGTGGTCGGCCAGGTACTGGATAGTCGGCAGGGCGGCCCGGATGCGGCGGTCATCGGTAATGGCGCCGGTGTCGTCCTGCGGGACGTTGAAGTCCACGCGCACCAGGACGCGCTTTCCGGCCACGTCAATATCCTCAACGGTCTTCTTGTTAAAGCTCATGGATGTCCTCAAATCGCGTTTGTGAAGTGTTCGGGCATGCACCCGGCGCTCGGGGCATTATCGTGCCGGGGCTGTACGGTTTAATGCGCCCTCAGTATACCCCGTCGGCGGCAACTTCCCGGCGGCCGAAGCCGCGGCCGGGAGGAGCAGAAGGAGGAGATTTAACCACGGAAGGCACGGGACTCGGGTATGTGGCCACACTCACTAAGCCAGGCTAACATCTAGCGTAGCTTCGCCTCAAACCGCCGAGTCGCCTCTTTCCGGGTGCCATGCTCATAGCCCTGGATGAGCATGCCGACACCGTTCCGGCTGGCGCGAAAGAAAAACCTGACCCATTCGTTAAGATATTCGCTTACGAAGCCAGGCTAGTGAGACGCGGCATTCAGGGTGGCTTCGCGGTCCAGGTGATCGGAAGTCGCAGCGGTTGCCGGCAGGGGCGCCCATCCTCGATAGGCAATGGCGGCGGCGACGGCCTGGAAGGCAACGATCAGGGCAACGCAGCCGGGCCAGCCGAAATGGGGCCAGAGAAGGCCGGGAAGGGAGGCGCCGGCGCTGCCGCCGATGTAGTAGAACGCGACGTACAGGCCGCCTGCCGCGGAGCGGGCGCATCCGGCGGCGCGGCCGACGAGGCTGCTGGCCGCGGACTGGCAGACGAAGATGCCGGACGAGGCGATCGCGAGGCCGAATACCACCACCCACAGCGACGGCGCCAGTGTCAGGAGCACGCCGGCGGCCGAAAACGCCATCGCGATGGTGACCGCCCGGCGTGGGCCGAGACGGTCGATCCAGGGCCCGGACGCCGGGGTCACAAACAGGCCGAGCAGGTACACGCAGAAGAGCAATCCCTGCGCGGTTGGGCCCAGGCAGTACGGGGCGGACGCCAGGTGGAATGTCACGTATGTAAAGACGCCGACCAGCGAAAACAGGACGTTGAAACCCACGGCAAAGGTGGCGATCAGCACCGGGTTGCGCACATGGCGCGCGAGGTCGGTCAGTGCTCGGCGTTGGTCGTTCTGGCGGACGAAATGGCGCGACGCCGGCAGCCAGCGGGCAATCACCATCGTTCCCAGCAGTGTCAGGCAGCCCAGCACGAGGAAGGCCGCGCGCCATCCCGCGTGCTCGGTGATCAGTCCGGACATCGTTCGTCCCAGGAAGCCGCCGAAGACCGTTCCGGTCACATAGGTCGCGGTCGCCTTCCCGGCGCCGGTCGACCACTCCTCGCTGATATAGGCCAGCACCGACGCGATGATCCCCGGAACGGACAGCCCCTGCAGAAACCGCCAGAGAATCAGGGCATTCAGGTCCGGCGACAGGCCGGCGAGAAGGGTCGGCACGGCGAGACCGAGAAGCGACGCGAGGATGACCGGCTTGCGGCCGAAGCGGTCGGACAGCATTCCGAAGAACGGGGCGCCGAGGGCGACCCCGAAAGTCGTCGCGCTCACGGTCAGGCTCGCGCCGGCGGGTGTCGCGTGAAACTCTCGCGCCAGGGTCGGCAAGATCGGCTGTGTGGCGTACATGTCCAGAAAAACACAGCAGCCGGCCAGAGACAGGGCTGCCTGGCGCAGCGATTCGGACGGCTCGATCGTCCTCGATCGGGATTTCGGCGCGGGAATAGTCTCCACTCGTTGCATAAAGCGATTATGAAATGTAGAATAATATTTGTCCAATATATTTGAGGGATCGATAAATACCGGGGAAGTATTAGTGTGGAACTTCGACACGTTCGTTATTTCGTCGCAGTGGCCGAGGAGCGCCATTTTGGGCATGCCGCGGATCGCTTGAAGATGGCCCAGCCGCCGCTGAGCCGCCAGATCATGCTCCTCGAGGAGGAGATCGGCGTTCTGCTGTTCGAGCGCACGAAACGACGGGTACGATTGACACCGGCGGGAGACGCCTTCCTGACCAAGGCGCGCCAGATGCTGGCGCTGGCCGACGATGCCGTGGCCGAGGCGCGCCGGGCGGCGTCGGGCACGGTGGGGGCGTTGTCGATCGCGTTTGTCGGCTCGACCATGTTCTCGGTCCTGCCGGACATCCTGCGCCAGGTGCGCGTGCGCCTGCCCGATGTCGCGCTGGCGCTGCACGAGATGAGCACCGGGCCGCAGATTAAGGCTCTGGTCGACGGGCGGATGCACGTGGGCTTCGTGCGTCCGTGGATTGTCCATCCGGCGGTTGTCAGCGAGGTTATCCTGCGCGAGCCGATCCTCGTTGCCCTGCCGCAGTCGCATCCGTCGGCGGTGCGGCCCGATATTTCCCTTGCCGCCCTGGCCGATGACCTGTTCGTAATGATCTCCAGCACGGCGCGTCCCAGCTTCACCGATCAGGTGCTCGCCCTGTGTTTCGCCGCCGGGTTCACGCCTAACGTCGTGCAGGAGGCCCTCGAGATCCAGACCGTACTCGGCCTGGTTGCGTCGGACCTTGGCGTCGCCCTTGTCCCCGGCTCGGTCCGCCGCGTCGACTGGCCCGGCGTGGTCCTGAGGCCGATCTCGGCGCCGTCGCCCACCACGGAGCTCTCGATCGCGTACCGTCGCGAAGATCCGTCGCCCATCCTGCCGCACTTCTTGCAGATCGTCCGCGAATTGGCGCCGGAAGCACAGTGGTGAGCGTGGTCGGAACGAAGGACTCGGCAAGCACGCTGGGAACGGATGTCGCAAATCGGCCGAACCGGATGTATGATGAACACGAAAGATAGTATTGCGGGAGCCGTCCATGCCGTTGAACTCGCCGCAGCAGAGCGAACAACCTGTTGTCACGAATACCGGGTCCGAAACCACGCCGGCGCCGGCATTTCGGAACGATCCGTGGGCACTGGCCGCGGTCGTGGTCTTCGTGGTCGCCGCCCTCCGGTTCTTCACCTATAGCGAAGACGACGTCTTCATCACGATGCGGTATGCGGTGAACTTCTGGCACGGGCACGGGTTTGTCATGAACCCGGGCGAGCACGTCGAGGGATACACATCGCCTCTACAACTCTGGTACCTGACCGCGCTGCTCGGCGTGATGACCGGCGACCACGTCGTCTTCGTCACCAAGATCCTCGACATCGCCGCGGGGATTGTCGTGATGCGGCAAGCGCGCGCGCTGGCGCGGGTGCTTTTTCCGAGCCCCGCGTGGACCTGGCGCGCTCTGCCGCTGCTGCTCGCGGTCCAGCCGACCTTCATCCTCTCGATGATCAACGCGCTGGAGACGCCGTTCGCGACGGCGATCCTGATCACGGGAGTCCTCACGGCTACAGTGGAAATTGAGGAGAACCGCCCGACCCTCCTGCGCTCGGCGCTCTGGTTCTCGGCGGCCGCCCTGGCGCGGCCCGAACTGGCGCTGACATTCCCACTGATTTGGGTCACCCTGGCGGTTCGACGGCGGCGGGTCGACACGCTCTCGATCGCGGCCTATGCGATACCCCTCATCGCGCTGCTGATCTGGCGCAAGTCGTTTTACGGCGAGTGGCTCCCGAATACGTACTACGCGAAGCACATGAAGCTCGGCGTGGCCTTCTCGTTCGGCATCGACTACATCCGCAACTACGTGACGATAGGGATGCCCGTGCTCTGGTGGGGCGTGCTCCTCGCCGGGCTTGCGGGGGCCGTCACCCGAGCGCGGTTTCGCTTTCTCCCCTGCGCCGCCACGCTGGTGCTGCACATGCTCTTCCTGCTTCGCTCGGGCGGTGACTGGATGATGGACGGCCGCTTCGCCACGATTATCATGCCGTACCTGCTGATTGTGTTGACCTGCGGCATCGACGCCGTCTGGCGGACGCGGCTGTGGCTGGGTCGACGCGCCGACCCGCGGTTTGCGGCGGCAGCCGCAGGCGTAATCATCGGGTTTTGCGCCTTGACCATGGCCGTCGATACTGCCCGTTCGGCGGGGATCGTCCTGCGCATGGGCTTTATTCGGGGCATCGACGCTTATCTCGCGCCGCATGAGCCTTACGCGGAGTGGATGGGCTCGAACGGCGCTGGGCGCCTCGCGCTCGCGCACTGGATCGGCGATCACGTGCGACCGGGGCAAACCGTGTTGATCGAGGAGATGGGGATAGTGACCCTCGCCAACCCGTCGATCAACTTTATCGACGTCAACGGGCTGACCGATGCACACATTGCCCGCATGACCGGCTACCCGCGCGGCCGTGGCGGTGTCGGGGACGCCCACATGTGGATGAACCCTCCCGGGGACCTCTCGCGCTACATTCGCCGCCGCCGCCCCGAGTGGGTCGCCCTGCTATGGGCCTTTGACCGCAGCAAAATGGCCGGCAGCACCGACTCCAACGACCTCTTCGCCCCATACGCAGCATTCACCGTCCATTTCGACGGCCACCCGGTCTACGTCGTCGTCTGGAAGCGGCGCGATGTTGGCGCGTGAATCGTTGACGAGGTTGACATGCGCCCGCTCTATGATACTCATTGTGAAAATCGTCGCGGGCGGCGACGAAATCGACCCACGAATGAACTCGTGGGCTGCCATGGACAACGTCCACGGGACGAAAGAGGAATCGCTTCTTCTCCGCAGTTTGGTTGCGGCTATGCCGAGGGCGTGCGTCGGGAGGCGTTCGTACTGTCGCCATGCATCGACGTTGGTTTCAACATCGCTGGGGGAGAGCCTTGCGTCCCTGATATGGCTGACGCCAATTAAGGGCTGTCTGACGCCGGAATTTCAGAGTTCTTTCAGACCCTCCGCCTAGAATGGCCTTACGTTCGACCAATCGATCGACAAAAGCTATTCGGGGGAGAGAATGAAAATAGCGTCCAACTTCCAATTCAGGCCGTGGGTCGGTTTCCGCCAGAATCCGGGCCGAGGATCGTTTGAGCCGTTCTCGGACAGCCACGCGGTCGTGTCGATGGCGCCCGGTGGCGGGCAGATCGGTATGGATGCATCGACGCTGCTTGCTCGCGTCGACGCCGCCTATCAGTCGATCCGTGCGTTCAGCCAGACTGTGACGCTCGCGATGTCAAACGGGGCCAAGCAGGTTTCCACGATTCTTTACCAGGCTCCATCGCAGTGGTGTATCGACGGCTCTACCTACCGCGGCGGGTACTATGCGATCGTTTCCAACGAGGCCGGTGTCTGGGTGCAGCATGTTGAATCGTGGTGCCCGGACAACGCCGGTCAGTGGTCCAGAAGCGACAGCATCGTTGATGCGGCGTACCTGATGGGAGGTACTTCCGGCGGGGCAACCACGTTAGTCCCTCTGCTGGTGGCCTGTGACAGCCGCATACTGGGACGGGCACATGACTACAGCGTTGAGATTGAGACGCTTAACGGCCGGCGAACCTACGTACTGCTGAGCCCGGTGGTCGACACCTACGTGGGATCGAGCCTGCGACGAATCTGGATCGACGCGGAGACCTACTTTGTGGTGCAGGAAGACAATCCGGAAGTGGTTTGTGGGCATATCCATTCATCTTCAACGACCGTCTATGAGAGGCCGATTGTCAATGTGCCAATCCCCGGATCGTTCTTCGAAGTTCCAGCACTGCGGGGGGCCGGATCACGGCCGAGCGCGTCACAGCAGTATTGTTCAGTTACCCTGAGGAGATAACGCCGTGGCGGACGCGTGACCCGCGATAGGACATCGATAATCCGGGCTGGTCCGGAAGTGACAGGCACTACCGGACCAGCATTGCTTCCAAAGCGGATCTTAACATATGTGTCAAGTTCTGCTTCGCGCCAAGACGGAACGAAGGTCATCCGGGTGTATGAGCATGGCACCCGGACAAGAAACACTCGCCGGTTTGGGTCGAAGCGTCGCCAGGTGAACGATCCATCTAGTTGATCGTCCACTGCTGCGCGTTGGTGAAGTTGCAAGTGTACGTTTCTACCACTGTTCCGTTCGCCGTGCCGGCCCCGGTTACGTCCAGACACAGCGCGGCGTTTGTGGCCGGGTGAAGCTGGTAGTATCCGGACGGGGAGACGTCGCCGACGATGTTCCAGCTCTGCGCACTCGCGCCGTCGCAGGCCCAGAGTTCCGCCGCACTGCCGCTCGACGTGGACGAAGCCTGCAGGCAGTACGGCCCCTCGGCGGCGAGGTTATAGTCGCCGGACGGGCTCACACCGCTGCTACTGATCGTCCAGCTTTGCGCACCGGTCCCGTTGGAGGCCCAGATGTCGATCTTGTTCCCGTTGGACGTTCCGCCGCCGGAGTCGTCGAGGCGCGAGCCCGTTGCGCACTGCGGCGACAGGGTATGCGTGCCGGTGATGGTCGACGGTTCGTAGATGCGAATATAGTCGACATCCAGGTACTGCGGGAAGCTCGTGCCGCTCTGGGTGACGTCGCCAGGAGGAATTCCGCCGACCGCCAGGTTCAGAATCATGTAGAAGGCGTGGTTGAAGGCCCAGCCGGGGCTGGTCGACGCCCACGACTCATACTGGACACCATCCACAAACTGAGTCACCGCGCTCGGAGACCAGAGAATTCCGAACGTATGGTAAGCGCCGTCGAACAGCGCGCCACCAGCCAGCGTGTAGCTTGCGGTCCAGCTAATCTCGGCCGACGACGTTCCCATGTGGAAGCTGCCCATATTGGTGCCGTCGTTTTGGCCGAATATCTCCATTGTGTCCATTTCGCCGCAAGCGGGCCATCCCACGCTCGGCATGTTCGTGCCGAGGAACCAGAAAGCCGGCCAGATTCCCTGTCCAACGGGATTCTTGGCGCGGACCTCGACATACCCGTAAGTTGGGGTTACCTTACCGATGGAGTTGAGTCGCGCGGAATGAAAGCCATAGGTCGTCCAGTTATCGTCGTTGGTCGCCTCAATCTGAAGCGACTTTCCGTCGGTTGCGGCAGAATCGGAGATGATGTGGCAGTGGGCGAGGTCGGTCACGTATGTCTCCTGCTCCCAGTTTCCCCACCCATCGTTGTTCGGGCCGATACCTGTATCGTAGTTCCAGTTTGCGGAATTCGGCGCGGAGCCGACAGCGCCATTAAACTCGTCGCTCCACGTCAAGCTGTAGCCCGTTGGCGGGCTCGCGAAGGCGGGACTCGTGGCGAACGCCATAAGCATGGCGGCCGGCAGAAGCACCGCGCCGACCTCGTGAATTCGGGACATCTTTCCAGGACGAACCATGAGAGAATCTCCTTGTGTTTGGGATGGCAACCAGTACCGGCTGAACGCAGCCGGCGCGAACCTCG
>JBKQWH010000192.1:0-5917 GCA_052139635.1 Capsulimonadaceae bacterium | reverse complement strand
CCTTCATCAAATTGATCTCGTCCACATTGATGTTCACGCGGTTGCGGAAGATCGAGACCAGGATTCCGAGGCCGATCGAGACCTCGGCGGCGGCAATCGCCATCACAAAGATCACCATCATCTGGCCGTCCATCCCGTGAAACTTCTGGTCCAGCGGGTTCACCACGTAGTTCCCCGAACTGTCCAGCACGCTCTGGAAACGACCAAAGGCGATCAACGTCAGGTTCACGGCGTTTAGCATCAGTTCCACGCACATGAAAATGATGATCGGATTGCGCTTCATCAACACGCCGACCACGCCGATGGTAAATAGTATGGCGCTCAGGATCAAGTAGTCATTCAGCGGTACGCTCGGGGTCATGGGTTCCTATATCCTCTTCTTCGCCAGGATGACCGCGCCGACCGCCGCAACGAGCAGCAGGATCGAGACGACCTCGAACGGGAACAGCCAGTAGTTCCCGGGGTCGAACAGGACGAGGCCGACCTCGTTCGCGCCGGTCAGCCCCGTCGACAACCTCGGCGCGGCAGTGTGGGGAATGGCCAGAATCACCGTGAAGAACACGGCGGCCAGGAATAGCCCGACGACCGGTGCAACCATCTTCTGCCCCTGTATGGGATCGGCGTCCTGCCGCGGAGCCCCCATGTTGAGCAGCATAATCACGAAAATGAACAGGACCATGATCGCGCCGGCGTACACGATGATCTGCACGGCGGCGATAAAGGCGGCGTTCAATGTGAGGTACAGCAGCGCGACGCTAAACAGTACGAGCACCAGAAACAGGGCGCTGCGAACGGGGTTATCCTGCGCAACCATCAGAATACCGCAAACAATAGCGACGGCAGCGAGCAACCCAAATAGTAATAATGGTCCGGTCATACGCTTTTCCTAAGCTAAGCCCGGGTTATTCACGAACATCTTAACGGACAGGCCGGAACGCCTGTCCCGCGATAGGACACGAATAATCCGGGTCAGCCCCGTTCACGGGGCTTCAACCGTCAGGCCGGCCAAGATGGCCGGACAACAGCCCGGCCCGCACTTGAGTGCGGAACGAACGCCGACTGCAGTTATTGCCGGCTAGGATCGGGGACGAGCATCATCTCCTTGGTATAGATGAGGTCCTTCCGCTCGTCATCCGCCAGTTCGCAAATATCCTTCAACTGAACCGCCTGTACGGGGCAGGCCTCCTCGCAATAGCCGCAGAAGATACAGCGCAGCATGTTGATCTCATACGTCTCTGCATAACGCTCCCCGGGCGAGCGGCGATTCTCCTCGGTGTTCTCCGCCGCCACCACCAGGATGGCATTCGCCGGACAGGCCCCGGCGCAAAGGGAGCAGCCGATGCACTTCTCCAGTCCGTTGTCATAGCGGTTCAGGACGTGGCGCCAGCGAGCACGCCGCGGCATCGGGCGGCGCACCTCCGGGTACGAAATCGTCACGCGATCCTTGTGGCCGGCACTCCACGTAATGCCCAGGCCCGTTACCGGAGCCCTTGCCTCGCCCATCAGGGCCTTGATATCGTCCATCAGTCCCACGGTCTCACGTCCTTTCGCTGCCCGGCATCGCCGGAACCGAAACCACCGCGAATTGATACCCTTTTCGTCCGGTGGACGATCTCCATGGCAGCCCGCGATCTCACTCGCGGGACAACTATATTCACAACAAAGTCGCCTAAGGCGCAACTTCTTTCGCAACCGGCTCCGGCGCTCTCCCGTTCGAAGCCGCGGCCATTTGCCCGCTCCGGAACGGAACCGCACTCGCATGCAGGGCGATCCCCTCACTGCGCCGCGAGTTGTTCGCAAATCTCTTGGCAGACTTCGACGACGCAAACCAGAACAGCCCGATCAGCGCAACCACAAGCCAGACTCCGAACACAACCAGCTTCCCGGTTGTGCTGCCAAGGCCTATCGCCACCGCCACGAGCAGCACGTTCACCAGCGTGACCGGCAAGAGGCCCTGCCAGCCAAACCGCATCAGCATGTCATAACGCAATCGCGGCATGGTGGCCCGCACCCAGATGAAGAAGTACAGGCCGCACCAGATCTTGAGCCAGAGCCAGAGCAGCGGCACGAACGCCGCGGCAAGGCCTCCCAGCAGCGGCTGACCCATTGCGGCCAGTTTGTCTCCCAACCAGGCGCCGTCCAGGAATGGTATGGGGGCATGATATCCGCCCCAAAAGAGCGTCGCATTGATGGCGCTGACGATGACCATGTTGCCATACTCGCCCATGAAGAATGTCGCGAACTTCATCGACGTGTACTCGGTATGGTAGCCTGCCACGAGTTCCGTCTCCGCCTCCGGCAGATCGAACGGAGTCCGGTTCGTCTCCGCGAGCATCGAGATCGTGTAGCCCAGCATCGCGATCAGGCCCAGCGGGAAGAACGCAAGCAGGTTCCAGTTCCAGAACCAGTATCCCTGCTTCTCGACAATGTCGCGCAGGTTCAGGCTGCCCGCGATCAGGACAACGGAGATAACCGCCAGTCCCATGCCAAGCTCGTAAGAGATCATCTGCGCGGATGAACGAAGGCCGCCGAGCAGCGAATACTTGTTGTTGGACGACCAGCCGGCCAGAACAATACCATACACGGCCAGCGACGACCACGCGAGCAGGTACAGGATTCCGATGCTGTTGTCGGGGGAAACGGCCCCCCAGGTCCGGCTCGGTCCCCACGGAATGACGCCCGGGATCACAAGCGTCGGGATCAGAAAGACGACCGGCGCGAGCACAAAGAGCACGACATCGACCTTCGCCGGGTTCATGTCCTCCTTGAAGAGGAGCTTGACGGCGTCGGCGATCGGCTGCAGCAAGCCGGCCGGACCCACACGGTTGGGCCCTTCCCGATTCTGCATCCAGCCAAGCAGGCGGCGCTCGTACCAGACCAGCGGCGGAATCGAGAGAAGAATCGAGAACAGCCCGATCAGCACGCGCAGCGTAATCCGGATCGCCTCAATCCACCAGAGGTGGCCCGGCAAGTTGCCGGCGGCGGTGTGTACCGGGTCGTAATTCAGGAAATAGTAGCAAAAACGGTGAAAACTCATACGACTTAAACCTATGCCCCCACCTGCTTGATCTCACGCGCGATGTCCCGCGTCGAGAAGTAGGTAACGGGTTTTCCCAGACGCGCCAGGATTTCGGACAGGATCTGCCAGTCCGGCTTGCTTTGTCCGCGCGGTTGAATCGCGCGCTTGAAAGTCTGGACACGGCCTTCGATATTGGTGAAGCTTCCGTCCTTCTCGATGTAGGAACACGACGGCAGGAACACATGGGAAGCTTTGCCGCTTTCGCTCATAAACACGTCCTGCACGACCAGACACGGGACCGTGCGGACAGCCTTCTGCGCCAGATCCTTATCGGGGAACGACTCGATCGGGTCGACCCCCATCAGATAGAGCGCCTTGAGCTTACCGCTTGCGGCGGCCTCGAGGATGCCGCGTGTGTCCATGCCCGGCTCGCTCGGAACAGGACCGCCCCAGAGGGTCTCGTATTTCGGGCGCGCCCCGTTCATGACCAGCGCCATCGCCGGAAGCCGGTCCGGCAGAACGCCCATCTCGATCGCCCCCCGGGAGTTGGCGTCCGGCAGCAGCAAATCGACGCGAGCGCCCGTCCTGGCGCATTCCTCGTTCAGGTACGCGATATCGTCGGCCGCAAGGGTATACCAGGCGAGCACGATCGTCCCCTCTCCTTTCGCGATGGCGTCGGCCACCGCCTTGGAGCGGACATCATCGTTACGGAAGTACTCGGCCTTGTTCTTGGAAACCGCCTTATAGACGCGCAACCAGAGCACCGGCAGGTCGTCGTCGATGTCGGTCCCAACCGCGACAATGGTCGAGGCGCGTCCGATATCGGCGATGCTGGTCTGCATCGGCTGGATCGGGAAGTTGACCATCCGATGGTCGATATTGTTCGTGCCGAAGCCGTTGCGGAACAGGCGCTGAAACAGGTAGAGGTCCTCGTTGCTGCACCGCGTCGACGCGAGTCCCGCCACAGTGGCCGGGTTCGCGGCGGCCGCATCCTTGAAGCCCTTGACGGCTGCTTTGAGGGCATCGTCCCATGTCGAGCGCACGTGCTGCGCCGCCATCCGGATCATCGGCTCCTTGACGCGGTCCGCGCTGTTGATCCAGTACTGCTCAAACTTGCCCTTATCGCACGTCCACTCCTCGTTTACGTCCTCATTCAAGCGGCCGTTGATGCGCATCAATTCGCCAGCGCGGCTCTGAACCGCGATCGAGCACCCGACACCGCAGAGGCCGCAGATCGAATCCTCCGACTGAAACTCCCACGGACGCGCCGCGAACCGGTACTTGCGCGATGTCAGCGCCCCCACAGGGCACAGCTCGATCGTGTTGCCGCTGAACTTGCTCTTGAAGCCCTCCGGCGTAAACGGGGCAATAATGGCGGAGCTGCCGCGCTGCTCGATGGCCAGTTCGCCGTCTCCGGATATCTCCTCGGTAAAGCGCGTGCAGCGAGAGCACTGAATGCAGCGCTCACGGTCGAGCACAACGTAGTCGGAAATCGGGACGGCCTTCGGAAAGTGGCGTTTCTCATCGACAAAGCGTGTCACTCCCGGACCGTACTGCAGTGTCATATTCTGAAGCGGGCACTCGCCCCCTCGGTCGCAAATCGGGCAGTCGAGCGGATGGTTGATCAGCAGAAACTCCAGTATACCGTTCTGCGCCTTCTTGACGTCGGGCGAGATCGTGTCGACCACCATGCCGTCGCTGACCGCGACCGTACAGGAGGTCTGCATCTTGTTCATCTTCTCGATCTTGACCAGGCACATCCGGCACGCGCCCGCCGGAGTCAGCCGCGGGTGGTGGCAGAAGTACGGAACATCGGCTCCTGCCTGAAAGGCCGCGGTGATGACCAGCGTGCCCTTCGGCACGGTGACCTGCTTGCCGTCAATCGTCACATTTACCATCTCCACAGCCGCAGCCGTGGTTGTAGGAGCATCAGCCATACATTATCCTCGAAGCCACCTTCCCGGTGGACGGTGATTTCGGCGTTACATTCCACGATCCAAGAACAGGCGTCAGCCTGCGATTTTGGACCCGTAACAATTCCGGCTACGCCAGCCGATCCCTGAGCGCGGGATACAATCGTTCCATGTCGAGAAGCGTGTTCTCCCATTCCTGCCGAACTGCAGCCAACCGTTCGGCGGAATCGCGGTCGATCCCGTTAAGATCCATCCCGTCGAGCAGGACGCGCTGGCGGCTCAGCAATGCATGAAGTCGGTCAATATCCGACGTGTCATTGGCCGCCCTGGGCCGCTTAACCAGGTCGAGATACAGTTGGAATGGCTCAAGATCATCCCATTTATCTTCAATTTCCTGAAGGTAGGTCGCCCTGTCGAAGGCGTCTCCGTCTTCGTTCACTGCCACCGGCACTGTCAGCCAGTTCCCGTGTAGAATGGCGCCATTAGGATTAACTGTTACGTCAATGTTAAGCTGACGCGCTGTTTGTTCGATCCAATCGGCGACACGGTCTACATCCACCGACTGCGTATAGTTGGTTGTGGCTGTATTAGTGATTACGTTCATGGTTCTAGAGCCTGGGTAAAATGTCGCCTGCTATCCTCAGTATGTAATTTCCATCACGAAAGGCGTTTCGAACCATAAAATCGTGCACGGTACTGCTTCCGACGTAATCTGCCGTGATTCTTGAGTCATACAACGTCCTCATCGCTTCCGCAAGTTCACGTCGATGTTAAGCCGACGCGCTGTCTGTTCGATCCAATCCGCGACTCGATCCACGTCGACCGATTCCGGGATGCATTGTATGTTCCTAATTACATTCATGGTTCTAGACTTTGTCCGAACTATGATTACGCTGATTAAATGATTGCATGATTAAGCCGCAACATGCTAACCATTCCCCTAGCCCGGATTATTCACGAATATCTCAGATGACAGGCAGGGACG
>JBKQWH010000191.1:0-3364 GCA_052139635.1 Capsulimonadaceae bacterium | reverse complement strand
GATGCGAGTGAGTACAAAAAGGGCAGAAGTCGAGCTAAGCTACCCCGCACAAACAATTGTCAAGCAACTACACAACCAGAGAGGCGGGCAATTAGGTCCGCTCTCTGGCGAGAGGGATGTTACAGGTAACTGGAGTCTTAAGCCTGTCAATGACCCGAATCGCCTGGCCGCGATGCGATGCGCCTGTCAAATCGCCCTCGGAATGACGGATCAGATTCATCCGGTCGACTTTGATCGACTGAAGGTCTTTCTCAGGAAGAACTACAAGAATTACAACGGCAACCCAATCGAGGTCATTCCCTCAGGCTGGATCGATCGCGGGACAAAATGGGAAGCGCCAAAGCACTGGCCCTACGTCGCGAACTGCGGCCATGAGTACGTGTGGGTCAAGCCAGATCGTCTCAGAGACTTCACCAACTTCGCCCTGATCTACCTTGACATAGCGACCATTACGGCGGGTCCGCGGCGAGATCTTCCAGATGCGGTAAAAAAGCCACAGACAAGGAACGCGGTGAGATCACTGGCTCTCACGAAGGAATTAGACGACGCGAAACAGCAGTATATAGGGGCAGAGAAGAGAGTCCAAGAAAAGCGAAATGCGTTGAATAGTCTGTTACTTAATCGAAAGGAGAGGGATGCCGCGAACCGTCTAGGGCAAGCTCGGGACGATGAGCTTCTAGAATCCCCTCGTAATTTGGATCTTACTTCACGGGAGCAAGAGTCGCTGACCGACCTCCGCAGGGCAATAAAGGATCGAAATACTGCGCTAGATGGTGTTGATAAGAAGATATCCGAACTGATGAAAGAACAGGAGGGGCGAGTTCTGGAGGCCGAGGCTGCTGACGCTGCTGTTAAGGCTGTACAATGTCAGGAGCTGAATGAGATGCCAGGTCGGACGGACGATGTTCAAACGATTAACCCGGGGTTGTTCTTCATCCCGAGATGACCGATTCCGAACTTTGGTATCGTGCGGTGCGAGCGGGTGGGTCAGCCAAAACGATTTGGCTCATGTAGGGCAGGTGGTGGCAGACCGCACACCCAACAGTGCGCACACGAACGCCTCGGTCACCCGCTTGACGTTGTAGCCCCACTCAAACATCGCCACATACTGATACAGGTACACCTTGCTCACCCCCCGGAAGGGTCGCAGGAAGTTCCGCAAGCCCGTCCACAGCCCTTCCAGCGTGTTGACGTGGACCTCGCGGATCCCGTCCCCGTCGTCGTCCCGGGCCCATTCCCCCGCCGCGTGGCAGACCGTCGCGCGGGATCGGCCCATCGCGGGCAACCCGCTGTATCCGCACCACTCATCGGTGTTGACCTCGACCATCGGCCAACTCGCGCGCCGCACGACCGTGTCCAGCGTCTCGCCGTCGGACCGCTCGGTGACACTCAGCCGGATCTGCCCGCCCTCCCGACCGACGACGCCGCAGACCGGTGGCCGGTCGTTGTCCCAGGTGCCGTGCCCGGGGATCTTGTTGGCCCGGCGCCGCGGCGGGTCCTCCGGGTCGAGATGCGGCACGCCTTTTTTCCCCCGCATTCTGGTAGGTCTCATCGGCCTCCAGCACCAGGTCATCCAGCGGCATGATGTCGCGGTTGTGGAAGGCGAGATCCTGGAGCCGGTGCCGCAGGTTCAGGAGTTCCGAGCGGTCGCAGCCCAGCTCGCGGGCCAGTTGGGCGGTGGGGACGCCCTGGGCGAAGCCGCGGATGATCAGGACCAGTTCCCGGGGCCGGCGCTTGATGCCGTGCAGGGCCGTGCCGGTAAAGGCGTTGAAGACGCGGTGGCAGTGGCCGCAGCGGAAGTCGAGCACCGGGTCGCGGCCCCGACGATGGACGACCATGCGGTCGTGCTGATGGCAGCGGGGGCAGGTCATGCCGTCGGGGTGCAGCCAGTCGACGAGCTGGGCATAGCACGCCGGTTCATCCATCAGATCGGTGATCGGAAAGTCCATGGTGGCCTCCGGGCGGGGTTGATGCGAGTGGAGTCACCCAAGTATCCCCCGCCCCGACCTGGCTGTAAACTACCAACACACCAATTGGCCTACATGAGCCAACGATTTTGGTTCTTTGTGGTGCCAAATCCCAGAGAAACTTTACGTGAACTTGGGTTGAAGTCCCGCTAATCGATTACCCCATCGCGGGCATCTCCCGCCGGTCGAATTGCCCCACTCCTTCGCGGATTGGCCTGCCCCTCGGGACAAGCGTGGCCCGTCAGTTCTCGTTACCCGAGGCCAACGGCGCCTCTCAGTTCACCGTACGGGTAGTTGCCATCCTGCTGAGCTCCTCCCGCAGGATCATACCCGTCGCTCGTCTGCACGAGTACGTAGAGATCGCCAGCCCGCATGTCTTTGATGAGTTGCGCGAACCCTCCCGGGTAAGCCAAGGGGCCCACCAGGTACTGCGGGAGGATGACCGTCTGGAAAGTAGCGTCAGGAGGCACTGGTCCGCTGCCCGTCCCGGGATTGAGCAGCAAGGCGACGGTTTGGTCCGTATTCGACGAAAGAAGCTGGCCGGTCTGCGTGGACTGGGCGGTGTTGACGGTGTTTGCCGCGTAATAAATCGGCGAACCAGTCGTCGGCGGTGCTGGTGTGGGCGCCGATGTTCCGGATGGCGTGGGCGCTACTGTCACAGTTGCGGACGTGTTCGTCGTTTGCGCCGTGGACCCGTTTGGCAGCGTCACCGTCGGTGATGTGGACGCCGTCGTGGTCGTCGTCGTCGTTGCAGGTGCCGGCACCGTCGTTGATGTTGATGCGTATTGCGATGCCGTTGTTGTCGTCAGCGTGGACGATGTCGGCGAGTTCGTTGGTGGTTTAATGGTTGTCGACGTGGTGACGGTCGTCGTGTTCGCTGCTAATGCCGGAACGTTCGGCTGCAACGCGGGCGGTTGCGTTGCAGGCGACGTTGTAGACCCCCGGAGCGTGAACGCCGCTGGATTATTTGTGTCGTGGAGCGTCACGGCTGTGACATTGCTGATATGAGAAAGAACTCCCGTAACTTTGATTTCTCTTCCGCCATCCGTGATCGTAAAGACGATCTTCCCCTTCGCGGGATCCCCGGGAATTGGAGTCGGATAAAGGGAAGCACCGCCTCCGCCTTGGATCTGCGATACGTTAGTACCGGTTCCTGGCGGATTCCCCTCGTCCTCGGGAAGGACAACGTTCTGAGGAGAGAGGATCGCGGTAAATACAACCCCCGGATGTGGGTGAGAGCGATCTGGAGCCGAACGGCCCCTCGAGTGGGCCCTCCCTCCGTTGAGAAGGAGCCGATTCTCCAGCGTCTCGAGAGTGAGTGTGCGACGAACAATCCTTCGTCCGTGGCTCATAGCGCTTCTCCTCACGCCGCACCCCGCGGGTATGCCGCGCGCAAC
>JBKQWH010000190.1:0-35093 GCA_052139635.1 Capsulimonadaceae bacterium | reverse complement strand
GCGGGTTTGTCCTTCGAGCTGTGGCTGAGGAATACGTCGAACGCGAACGGACGCCCATCGATATAGGGGCTGCCGCCCGCGACCACTGCTCCGTCGCCCTGGTTGTCGATGCTGCCGTTCATGTGTGTCCGCAAAGTCGATGCGACCTTACGGTATGTTTGACGTCCAACCGCGAATTTCCTGCCTGTGCGTGAGACTGACGTCGACGCCCGCTCAGGGCAGCCGGCGTGGCACCCGGGGAGAGTGTCCGGTGTTCGAGGATTCTTTTTTGCATGGATTATCAGGATTAAGAGGATTAAGAAGATTTTCAGGACGTCCGGTAATCCTGATAATCCTTGAAAAAAACTCCGAATCTGGAATGGCATCTGGAAAACCAGACAGGCCTGCGGAGTTCGGCCGTGTCTGTCGGCGGGAGCGCGGGCTCGCTCCGGGCGCGCAATCACAACATCGAAATCGTTAGCGCCGCTTGCGCCCTACTCGAGCCCTTACGAATTCGGAGGCCGTCTCACGCGAAATACGAATATTCTGCCGGCTATTCATAACGTTATGGCAGGAATGGCGGATACTGTGGTACTTTAATTAGGGTGGTGCATTCGTTTATCCTTATTTGTTATGGAAGAGGCCGCTCATGGCACAGACATTGACGATCTCTCTCCCCGAACATGAGGCGGAGGAGATTCGCCGGATCGCTCAACGGGACCGCCGCACCCCCAATGAGGTCGCGGCGTCCATTATCGACGAGTGGCTGAGACTCAGCCGCTTTCCCGAGATCGAATTTCGCCACGAGTACGGCGATCGATCCGCTTGCTTGAAGGGCCGTCTGGACGTATGGAAAGTCATCATGGTGGCCCAGGACTATCAGGGCGATGTTGCCCAGACGGCGGACGCCCTTGGCCTTCGCCAGGAACAGGTGGAGGCGGCACTGAACTACTATTCCTCCTATCCCATTGAGATCGACTCGGCCCTGGCCGAGAATGAGCAGGGATACGATCAATTGCGCCGTCTCCTTTCCCAGGCGGAACGGCGTGTTTTCACCGACTCGGACCTGGCTGCCGTGGAGTTCTCCATTCCAAGGCGCTAACAACAGGCCACCTCCTCAGACCGCCGAGAAATGTATGGGGCGCCACGCCGACGAGCGTGGCGCCCGTTTACGACCCGTCGCCCACAGGTCGATATCGCCGTATCGTGTGGTATTCTGTAATCGGACGAATGAGACGATGAGCCTGAGATACCTGTTTGACGAAACTATTCCGCGTGTGATCGCCTACGAGGTACGCCGCCACCGCCCGCAGATTACCGTGGAGTCGGTGCATTCCTGGCACGGCGGAGCCTATCTCGGGTCCCCCTCCGCGGAACTGCTCAAGGCGGCCGCAATCGATGGCCTGACGCTCGTTACGTACGACCGGTACGCCACGCCCGCCTGTCTGGCCGCAATGCTGGAGGAGGGCACGGGCCACGCCGGCGTGATCCTCGTTGACCGTGCGACAATCCCCAACAGCGCATTCGGACCGTTGACGCGGCTCTTCATCCACCTCTACGAGACCGAAGGCTCCCGCGACTGGAGCGGCCGCGTGGTTTTCCTCACAAAGCCGGCGCGCAAGTGATGCGCCGCCATGGCAGCCTTTCGAGTATAATAGGCCCTGAGCGATTCATATGCGCGCAACCCCGTCCGGGAAGGAATTCATGGCCAGTCGAATAACCATATACGGAACGCCGTCGAACGCGGACACGAAGCGCCTCAAGCGCGAGATGAACGTGATGCTCCTGGAATATGACCTTGTGGACCCCACGCACGATCAGCGCGGGCAGCCTCAGTTGCCCGACTGGACACCCGACGCCGCACTGACCCCGATGGTCGAGATTCGCAGGTCCGACGACCAGGGAAGTGTCTACTTGAAGAATCCGGACGAGCCCACCCTGCGACAGTGCCTGTACTCCGAGGGAATTCTCTCCGTTACGGCGTACTGGGTATGACCTCGATGCTTCCCGACACGTGCAAGCTTTGCCGCCTGATCGGCGGTGAGCCACGAGAGGGTGACGTCCTGCCGGTTCAAATCGGCGGCGACGATCACTGGGCGGTGGTTCTGAACGAGAATCAAGCGACGCTCGGCCGCATCTACCTTGTCCTGCGCCGGCACGAAACCGACATCACCGCGTTGACGACGAGCGAGCAGACGTCGCTCTTCCATCACACGCGAGCGGTCAAGCGGGCAGTCGACAGCCTGTTCGCGCCGGACCACTACAACTACGTGTTCTTGATGAATCTGGTCCGCCATTGCCACTTTCACATTTTCCCGCGGTATGAAGCGCCCAGGCGGTTCGCGGGAGTGGAATTCGTCGACAGCGCGTACGGGGGCCACTACAACCCGGCCGGCGAGCGCATGCTCGACCCCGCCGCCGCAGGCGCGCTGGCCGGCGTGCTGCGCACCGCACTGCTAAAGGAAGAGGCATGTTCGCACACTTAAGCGGCACGATCGCGCGCATCGAGGCGGGCGTGGTTGTTATCGATGTCGGCGGCGTGGGGTACCGCGTTGCCGTTCCGGTCTCGGCGCTTTCCGCCCTGCCGGCGGTCGGAGGCAAGGCCCTCCTCCATATCCACACCCATATCCGCCCCGAGGAGATCTCCCTCTACGGGTTCACCAGCACCGACGACCGGAAGGTCTTCGAGATGCTCCTCGGCGTCACCGGCATCGGTCCCAAGGTGGCCCTTTCGATCCTCTCCGGCATCGATGCGGCGGCGCTCGCCCGCACTGTGGCGGCCGAGGACACGCGCACGCTGGTCCGCATCCCGGGCCTTGGCATGAAGACCGCCCAGCGGCTGGTACTGGAGCTCAAGGACAAGCTGGCCGCCTTCGCCTTCGAGCAGAGGGTGGACTCCCAGCAGGCGAAAGCGGAGACCAAGGCGGGGGACTTCCTCGACGATGTGGTCGAGGGGCTGGTTGGCCTCGGCTACAACCGGAACGACGCACGAAAGGCCGGGGAACGCGCGGTCAAGGAGATTGTCGACAAATCCAACATGGCCGACGCCCTTCGAGCCGCGCTCAAGCTTCTGCTGGCAGGGAAGTAAGGGATGGGTACTTATACATACGTTGCCTTTCGTGTGGTTGACTGTTTATCTCACTTGATAGTTGACTTTGTCGAATGCATTCTTGCTGGCTCACTCATACGAACGGCCGTGCGCACAGGTAAACGCAAGTATCTCGACTGGCTCATGCCCGCGGCGACAGCATGCGGCCTATCATTGATTTATAGGATTGGGATAACTATCCAACTTTTCAGCCGACACCGTCCGTCCGTGGCTGGCATTGCCATTGACGCCCTTTGGCTTGATATCGCCGATATTGCAGCGGTGTACGCGGCCATCGTGCTGTTGGGACTGATGAAGTGCGGCCGTTTGGAAACGGGTGAGCCGCCCGATACCGCGTTACAAGATGTGGACGCCTGGCCGTCACGGCGGACTGACGGAGGCACGTGGCCGCCTCCACCACGCAGAGGCCAATAGAGTACACAAACTATCGATGCTTCGCCTCAGACCGACAAGATGTATGGACATATGGACGCGATGGACGCGATGGGCACGGAGGAAGACAGGCACGGAGGCCTGTCCCACGTCCGCTCAGAGCAGCCGACGTGGCACCCAATCGTAGTGTCCCACGATAAGATCAGTAGTGGCCGCCGCAAAACTCGACTTACGAGTAACAAAAGTCGTGTCTCAAGCAACCCAGGCAGGAGATTGGCAGCTTAATCGGATGACAAAGATACACCACCATGGCGTGGCGTGGCTTGGATTTGCGCTGCTGGCCGCAGCCGTGGTAGCCGCCGCCGTTTCATTTCGTCGTCGAACGCCGAACAGCCCGCAGTGGCCTCTGCTGGCTCTGGCGGCCGGTATGGGGCTCAACGGATTGAGCTTGCTCGGCGTGTGGCGGGGCCCATGCTCCGTCGCATCTTATCTTACCGTGTGGTTCAGCATCGGCGCCGCCGGCACACAACTCCTCGATGAGGCGACGCGGCCACAGGCGGCCCGGCGCCTTCGCTGAACCGACAAGGGAAATCATCGCCCAACTGTCTAGCGAGGCTTCGCCTCGGACCGACGAGATGTATGGACATATGGACGCGATGGACACGGAGGAAGACAGGCACGGAGGCCTGTCCCACGATAGGAACTATCCACGTGTCGCAAACTTGACTTACGGATAACAAGTTCCGAGACTCAAGTGATCTAGCGAGGCTTCGCCTCAGACCGACGAGATGTATGTACGCGATGTACGCGATGGACACGGAGGAAGACAGGCACGGAGGCCTGTCCCACGATAGGATAATCCGGGCCAGTGAACTGAGCACGACTAACCATGGCAATCGGCAAGGCGTCGATACCCGCTGAGCGGGGTGATGATCCGGCCCTCCGGCGAGACTGGATGCTGTTTACGGCGCTGACGTTCCTGTTCAGCTTCGGCTTCGCCGTTTACAACGGTGTCTTCCAGAACTTCCTGCGCGACGTGCATCACGCGGGCCCGATCCAACTTGGGGGCCTGGAATCGACACGGGAAATTCCGGGGCTGCTGGCCGCGCTGACTGCCGGATCTCTGGTGGCGCTTGCGGAAACCCGGATTGCGACACTCGGGCTCGCGGTGACGGCGATCGGAATGGCCGCCACCGGCTACATGCCCCGATACTCCGCCGTGGTCTTCGTCACGGTCCTCTGGTCGGTCGGTTTCCACCTCTGGACGACGGTATCGCCGGCAATGACGCTGTCGCTCGGGCGCGGGCGCGAGGGGGGACGACACCTCGGGCGCATGTCCGGTGTCGGCGCCACGGCAACCATGGGCGCGCTCGGGTTCACCTGGCTGCTCGACCGCCTGCTGCCTCACCTTCCCTACCGGTTTTTCTTCGCCCTGGCCGGCGGGTCAATTCTGATCGCAACGGCTCTCTGCGCGCGCCTGTCTCCGTCGCCGGCCCCGGCAAAGCGGCGCGCCCGCTGGATTCTGCGCCGCGAGTACGGCCTGTTCTACCTGCTGACGTTCCTCGAGGGATGCCGGCGCCAGATATTCTCGATCTTCGCGAGCTTCGCGCTGATCCTTGTCTACCACGTTCCGCTTTCGTCGATGCTGCTCCTGCAGTTCATCAACGCGATCATGATCTCGATCAGTGCCCCGGCCATGGGGCGCCAGATTGACCGCCGCGGCGAGAAGGGCCCCCTGCGGTTCTACAGTATCGGCCTGATCGTGGTCTTCCTGGGCTATGCGCTTGTGCGCAACGTATACGGGCTCTATGCCCTGTTTCTGCTCGACAATGTCCTCTTCAGCTTCGGCGTCGGCTACACGACCTACCTGCACCGTATCGTCCGCGAAGGCGAACTCACGCCGTGCCTGGCGATGGGCGTCACGATGAACCACGTCGCCGCCGTCACTGTCCCCATCGGTGGGGCGCTACTATGGCAGCATTCGGGCAACTACCAGCTCCCCTTCTGGGTCGGCGTCGCCCTGGCTTGCGTCGCGCTTGCCGCCAACCGCTGGCTGCCGGAGGGTGTTGCACCCGCCAGGCAGGCGATTCGGTAGTCCAATCAGTCGGACAGGTCCGAATTACAGGGTAAACTTGTCGTAGGCATCCGACTGTAGTCGGCGAAGGAGATCTGGCCAATTTACCCGACTTTCATGTAACAAGTGGGGTAATGAATGAGTGGAGGAAGTATGACGAACATGTTGCAATGGTCCCGCCTGAAGGAGTTGGCGACGATCACGCTTTTTATAGTTCTGCTTTGCGTGAACTTGCCCGCTCCGGCGGCGACATCGCCCGGATCATTTACGGTTTCCGGAGATGTTCGTGCCGCCGGCGCCTGGGACGCGGCGCGGATTGCGCGAGACTTGAAGCCCGATATCCACCTAGTGCCATACTCACTGAAAGGGCACAGCCACACGGCGCACTGCGTGCCGATGCTGAGCCTGATCGAGGCGTGTAAGCCCGCGGTCAACGCGCGAATCAAGCACCACGAACTCCAGTTTATTGTATGTGTTCAGGGCTTCGATGGCTACACGGTCGCCTTCAGCATGGCGGAGTTGTTGCCGTCGATCGGCAACCAGAAAGTGTGGGTCGCGCTCGATGAGGACGGCAAACCGCTTGTCGAGGAAGGCGGGGCGCTTCAAATCCTCGTGCCCGGAGATGTCAAGCCCGCCCGATGGGTTCACGGAATCACCGCGATCACGGTGACCGACACCGCGAAACTCTCCGCACATTAGCTGTTCCGAAATCGACGTAATCCCTCGGGCGCCTGGCTGTGCCGAAATCGGACGATATGACAGCGCATCCGGGCGCCGTGCTCATTCTGCGGACGGTTAACGACCTCCACCGGGGGCGCGAAACCAAAGGACAGGACCGGCCGTTTATTCCGCATGAGTTCACGTTTTGCCGACTACTGGAGCAATCGACGCCGCCGGGTTCGCGATTGGATAGGGTTTACAGCGCTACTGGCGCTTATCTGGGCGTTCCCGATTCGGACCGGAATGACCCGATCGGAGACCATTGCCCTGGCCGCCATCGTCTGGTCGATGGGGCTGGCACTGTGGTACACGCGTCCCTGGCCGCGCGCCGTGTTCCTGGCGGTGGCCGCCTTCGTCCTCTGGGTGGCAGTCGCGCCCGGCCGGCCCTATGACCCCGAGGCGTTGCGCCGCGACAATGTCGCGTGCCTCAGGACGTTTCCCGGGACGCGGTATGTTTGGGGAGGCGAAAACCGTCTCGGCATCGACTGCTCGGGCCTTGTGCGCGAGGGCATGATCGACGCCACGATGCGCCGGGGTGTCGCCACCCTGAACCCGCACTTGATTCGCACAAGCGTGTGGATGTGGTGGCACGACTGCAGCGCGGCGGATCTCGGCGAGGGATACCGCGGCCGGACACGGCTCCTGTTCGAGGCCACAAGCCTGCAGGCAACCAACTACTCCCGGCTGCTCCCGGGCGACATTGCGGTGACCGAAGGCGGCGCCCATACGATGGCGTATCTGGGCAACAGGACGTGGATTGAGGCCGATCCGGGCGAGCCTGCCGGCCAGAAGGTCATCACGCTTCGCGTGCCCACGAGCCGCAATCCCTGGCTGCAGGTCCCCATGCGCCTGTTGCGATGGCGGCTTCTCGATCAGCCGGCATAACGGCTTGCCCGGGGAATGTCAGACGGGGCGGACTCATCATCGCTTCGGACGGACGCCATTATCGAAACTGCAACAGTCCGATGATAATGAGCAGCACGCCGGCGACCACCGGGGCGCGATTCGCGGCTTGACCGGCTGCCAGACGCCGGCCGAGTATTCCACCCAGCCAGAGGACCATGAAGCTGAGGACGCACGAGCAAAAGGCAGTCCAGAAGACGCTCAGGTGCACGAGGCCGGCACTGACCCCGCCGCCGAAGTTGTTAATCGACAACGCCACGCCAAGCAGCGTGCCTTCCTTGAAGTCGATGTGGCGGGAGCCGTCCATGTCGGCCCGGATCGGGTCATTGAGGACGTCGCGCAGGGCCGGCTCTCCGTCTTTTGTCTGGTTGCCCAGCCCCGGACGCATCACATAGATCCCGATCAGGCACAGAATGACGGCGCTGAGCAATTTGGCAACGTGCGGTGGAAGGAAGAGCGCCGTGCGGTCGCCCAACACAGCCCCCGCTGCGGTGATGATAAACGTGACAACGGAGATCCAGAGGTTGACCGGGACCGACAGGCGGATTCGCCCTGCCCCGTAGGCGATGCCGACCCCTGTGTTATCCAGATTGTTCGCGAGCGAGATGCCAAGGACAAGGAGCCACTGAGTTCCGTTCATGATTTCTTTCCCATCGATTCCATGGCGTTGCGAGCAGGTCGTGCTGACGCAGAGCGCTTAACGCGGAAGGGGACAAGCGCCGTGGATTCGCCGCTGTGTCCCTTGTCCCGTCGTGATCCGTTCAGCGGGCGGAGCGAGTTCAGACCGGCAATTACGGTCGTCCCGTTGTTGATCACCGTCGAAATGAGCGGCGTCGACACGCCGATTACCGAGCCGGCCAGCCCAACGGCGGTCGGCCCGATGATAATGTTGATGTTCTGTTTGAGAATGCCCATGGCCCCCCGGGAGATGTCGATCGCGCGCGGGAGCCCCCACAGGTTGCTGTCCAGCAGGATAACGTCGGCCGTTTCCTTGGCGACATCGGCCCCGTGCGCGACCGAGATTCCGACATCCGCACGGGTGAACGCCGGCGAGTCGTTAACCCCGTCGCCGATGACCGCGACGGTATAGCCCTCGTCACGCAGTTGCCCGACCACGTCCGCCTTTTGCTCCGGAAAGGCGTCGGCGATGACGTCGGTGATCTTCAGATGGTCCGCCATCGCATGCGCGGTCGCAGCGGTGTCGCCGGTCAGCATAACGATCCGCTTGACGCCACGGTCGAGGAGCGCCTGCACGACGGCGGCGCTCTCCGGCCGCGCGGTGTCGGCGTAGGTCAGCAACCCGGCCAGCACGCCGTCGACCGCCACGTAAGCCGTCGAATGTCCGAGATCGGCGCACTCGGCGGCGACTTGTTCGGCCGCCGCAATGTCGATCTCCGTCTGGAGCATGAATCGACGACTGCCAACCTGCACCCGCCGAGTGCCAATGGCGGTGACGATGCCGAGGCCGAGCAGGTATTCCATGTCGACAGGCGGCTCGATAGCCAATCCGCGGTCCCGCGCGGCAGTAACGATCGCCTGTGCGGCCGGGTGCTTCAAGTTGGCCTCGGCGCTTGCAGCCAGGCGCAGGACCTCTTCGTCATCGAACTCGGGTGTGAAGCTCGAGACGCGCGTTACCTTCGGCGCACCGATCGTCAGCGTGCCCGTCTTATCGAAGACGATCGCGTCGACCGTGGCCAGCTTCTCCATCGCCTTACCGCCCTTGATGAACAGTCCGCGGCGGGAGGCGTCGATCATTGCGCTCAAGATGGCCGTCGGGGCCGAGACGCGGATGCCGGTCGCGAAGTCGAGAATCAGGACAGAGGCGAGTCGCACCGGATCGCCGGAGATGAGATAGGCCACGCCGGCCAATCCGAAGATTGGGAGCACGAGCCTGTCACCCATCATCGAGGCGTAGTTCTGAACCCGGGTATCCGAAAGCGGTGCGTTCTCGATCAGTGAAACCACCTGCCCGGCGCGCGTCTCACGCCCGATGTGCTCGACACGAATCGAGAGCTGTCCGTCGGCCACGCTCGTCAGCGCAAACACGGGATCTCCGGGCTCGCGCAGGACGGGCACCGATTCGCCGGTGAGAATCTTCTGGTCAACCACGGCCCGCCCGGAGGAGACAACCCCGTCGACCGGGATGTGGTCGCCCGGGTAGACGATGACGATGTCACCGGCCTCCAGACTCTCGACCGCGACGGAAACGACGTCGCCGTCCACCTCGCGCCATGCCCGCTGGCCGGCCGGCGAGAGCAAATCGCTGATCGCGCGCCGCGATTTCCGCATCGTGCGGGCCCGGATATAGTCTCCCAGGCCGATCAACCATGTCATAAGCGAGCCGGTGAAGTACTGGCCAAGCGCCGCGAGCACAACCAGCGCGGAGAAATCCAACTGGTCGACGGTGGCGCGGCGCTCGCGAAGGCTCGAGAGAGCCCGACCGGCAACCGGCAATGTCGATATTCCGAAGACGGTCCCGGCGACAACCGCCGGGACGCCGCCGGCGACCGACAGGACGAGGGCAAGCGAAGGAATGACCAATGGGTTCAGGCCAAGCGAGTCATCCAGGGGAATGTCCGCGACCTTCTCAATGTCGCCATCGTCGGTTTTGGACTTCGCCATGTGTCCGCGAACCCGCGCGCCGGATTCTCGCAATATCAATGCGGCAACCCGGCGCGACGTTAGCTTGGCCTCGACGCACGCCGTGTACCGCACGATGATGCTCGCCGCATCGGGGACGGGTCTGCACTCGACGACGCCGTCGAGCGCCGTCAAGCGGTCGACGCAGTCGCGCATCCGTTCGCGATAACCGGGAACGCGGTCAAATTGGAGGCGCATGCGCCCCTGAAAGGAGGACGCGATCCGAGCGCCTCCCCCTGGTTTAAGAACTTGTGTCACTGCTCAGTCCCGCCTTGCTCGCCTCGGTCAACAGACGGCCGAATTGCCGCCGGCTGAAGCCGGAGGCGACGCGGCCGAGGAAACGGGCGTCCCGAGTGACCCGTTTTGTTGCCGTGGTAATCGTATAGTCTCCCAAACCGAGAATCACGGCCATATCCCGGTCCATCTGGTTGGGTTGTATCCCCAGCCGGCTGAAATGCTGCCGGGCGATATCCGGCGGACAATTGACGTAGGCCTGACGTATCCCCAGCAACAGCAGCGCAATGATGTCGATCTGGCCGATGATGGGGATCGGCGAAGCGAGGAAATGAATCGGCGTCACCTGATACACCACGGCTCCGTAAAGCACCGATTTGTGGCGATTCGGAATGGCCGGTTCCTTCGCCAGCGCCAATCCCAACCGCAAGTACCGCGGCATCCGCTTGAGAATTGGTACCAGGAGCTTCTTAAAGTCAATGCCTGGCTTCGTCCGAGCAGGCGTCGCGCCGGGCTCGACGACAGCAACCTGCGCCGGCACATCGGGGTTGGTCGTCTGCACGGCAATGTCAGTTTGTTGTTCCATGGTCCTCTCCACCCGGGGCAGCCGGATGTTTCCTGGTGACCCGCGGGTGCGGGAGATGGGGTGGACGCTCCGGCGTCCCGTCGACTCTTTCCGATCGCAGACTGCGCGAGGCCATGATCGCAGTCGTGGCCGTATTGACGGCCGTCGCGGCAACCGGCGGCACCAGCGACAGCACGAGGTTGATGCCGGCCGCCGATGCGGCAAGCGCCGTGTTATGCCGGATGCTGTGGACCGCCTCCCGAGAGATGTCGATCGCCTGGACGAGTCCGTGCAGGTCGGAATGCGACATGATGATGTGCGCCGACTCGGCAATCTGCTGCCCGGTGTCTATCACCAGGTGGATATCGGCGTGCGCGATGTCGATCGGCGAGTGCTGGCCATCGTCAATCAGCAGGACATGATGACCATGCCGCACCAGCTTCCGGATAATCGAATGGCGATCCTCGGGCATCGGCTCCACGATCACGCCATCTATGCCGGCGCGAGCCGCCGTCCGGCGTACGATCTGCACTTCGTGGTCTGTCGGCAGGATAAACCGACGGATGCCGCGCTTCATCAGCGACCGAACCCGGCGGCCAAGCAAGTGCTCGTCCTTGTTGCTCCCGATCGTCGCGTAGACGATCGCGTCGATCTGCGCCAGCCGCTCGACGGCGGCGGTGTTGCGCAGCAGTGGGCCGTGGGCGGCCGCGCGTGTCATGGCGGTCAAGATGGGAGCGGGTACGCCAAAGCACAGCGCCGCATTGAAGTCCGCCCGCGGACGCATCAGGCCGATCAGGTAACCGGGATCGCGCGTTATCGCAAAGGCGATCAATGCGGCAACCGCCAGCGGAGTGGACAGGCTGTTCTTGGCCTTCGTCCAGACATGCTGGTGCTGGCTGTCGCCAAGCAACGCTCGCTCGAGGGTATCCAATGTCTTTTGCTTGCGATGCTCATTGCCGTCCCGGCCGGCAATCGCCACAGACGCGTGGACGCGCCGGTGTGCCTTGTGCATCGTATCGTGCCGGATCATGGTTGCCACCTGAACCAGCCAGGTGATGGCGCCGGCTTGCAGGACGCTGCCCTCGAACACAAGGAGCACGACGTTTGCGAGGTCCATGCTGTCCGAGGTGAACTGGCGCTTCTGAATGCTGACCGCCGTTCGCCGAGCAATCGGCACGCTTGCAACGGCCAGGGCCGCCAGCGTCAGCGCCGCCGGCACAACCTCGATCGCCGCCGCCGCCATGGCAATTGTTGGCCAGATAATCGGAGCGACCGGAGGGGGATGGAACGGCAGGTCCTTGGCGCGAATATGCATTGTCGCGCCAGGAGCGCGGGCGACAGCCCGCCCGACTACGCAGCCGAGGGTCATGTCGTTGTCGCAGGGCGGTCGATCGGCGCCGGCCTCGTCGGAACCCATCCCCGAAACCGGAGGGATAAGAGTTTGCCCATTCTCTTCCCCCTCCATCTTCGGAGGGAGCAAAGCGACGTCCAACTCATTCCGCTCCCGTTGCGAGAACCGCGGCGAGGCTGAGCGCGCCGGGGCGGGTCCGGCGGCCGTCAATACTTCGTTCACCATGTCCGGCAAACGCTGCGCGGATGCCTCGTAGCGAACAACCAGGCTGCGTGCTTGCGGAATAATGGACACCTCGGTCACGGCGGAAATCGCCGCGATGCGGGTTGCACATGCCTGGAGCGCCGAACCGTTGCCGGCGGAATTGCCGGCTTGAAGCCGGATTCTGCCTGGAAAGGCGGATGTTACCTGCCATGTGGCCGGGCGACTTGCCAGTCCGGCCCCGACCGCGTTCACTGGTGTCAATTGTGGCACTTTGTTACCCCGCTCGCATGGCCCGCTTTGCGGGCTGTGGCCGTTTTCGTACCGTGGTGGAGCGACGCGGTTCCATAATACGAAACGCTCCGGAGTTGGAAAGGGAACGCGTCTCATTGTCGAAGAGCGGCCTGAGCGCGTTGAGGGCGGCAATCACCGTAGTGCCGTTGTTGATGATTGCGGCGATCAACGGCGAGGCCAATCCGGCGAGCGATCCGCCGATGCCGATAGCCGTGGGTGCAACGACAATGTTGATGTTTTGCCGAAGAATGCGCATCGCCGTCCGCGACATGTCGATCGCTTTCGGAATTCCCCACAGGGAATTGTCAAGCAGAATGACGTCGGCCGTTTCCTTGGCGACGTCGGCGCCGCCCGCCAGCGAGATTCCCACGTCGGCGCGCGTAAAGGCGGGCGAGTCGTTTACGCCGTCTCCGATCACCGCGACCGAGTATCCATCGCGTCGAAGCTTCTCGACCACGTCGGCCTTCTGGTCCGGATACGCATCGGCGATAATGTCGGTAATAGCCAGCTTCTCCGCAACGGCGCGCGCCGTTGCCGAGGAATCCCCGGTTAACATAACAATACGCTTTACACCGCGTTCCCGGAGCGCCAGTATGACGGCGGCGCTCTCATCCCGCGGCGGATCGGCATACGCGAGCATACCGATGAGTTCTCCGCCCGATCCGATATAGACCAGGGAATTCGCCGCGGCCGTACGGTCGTGCACAAACTGTGCGGCGGCATGGAGATCGATTCCGAGCTGATCCATAAACCGCCGGCTGCCGACCTGCACGCTCATTCCATCCACAACGGCCCGGACTCCGTAGCCCAGAACATATTCCATTTCGTCGGGCTGCGACACCGCGATGCCGTGGTCGCGAGCCGCGCGTACGATCGCGGTTGCGGCGGGATGCTTGAGCTTGGCCTCGGCGCAGGCGGCCAGACGGAGGACGTCTTTCGACGAATAGGCGCGGTCCAGTGCGATGACATCGGTCACGCTCGGCTCGCCGCGAGTCAAGGTTCCCGTCTTGTCGAAAACAATCGCGTCCACGACGGCGAGCTTCTCCATCGCCTTCCCGCCCTTGATAAACAGCCCTTTGCGCGAAGCGGCGATCATCGAGCTCAAAATCGTTGTCGGTGCGGACACCCGTATACCGGTCGCAAAGTCGAGGATAACGATCGAGGCGAAGCGAAGCGCATCGCCGGTCGCCATGTATGTCAGGGCGGCCAGTCCGAACAGCGGGATCACCAGACGATCGCCCAGCAGTGCGGCATAGTTTTGGACGCGCGTGTCGGCAAGGGGAGCCTCCTCGACCATGGTGGCGACCTGCCCGGCGCGAGTCTCGCGGCCAATATGTTCGACCCGAATGGCCATCTTCCCGTCCACAACAGTGGTGAGCGCGTAGACAAGATCCCCGGTCTCGCGGTAGACCGGAACCGATTCCCCGGTGAGGACCTTACAATCGACCAGGCCGCGCCCTTCGACAACAGTGCCGTCGACCGGCACGAGGTCGCCCGGATGGACGAGGACGACGTCGCCCGGGGCGAGTTTGTCCACGCCGACGGAAACCAGAATGCCATCCCGTTGAAGCCAGGCGGTTTGCCCGGCCGGCGACATCAGTTCACTGATAGCCCGCCGGGATTGGCGCATGGTGCGCGCCCGGATCAGGTCGCCCAATCCAATTAACCAGGTCATCAGCCCTGCGGTAAAGAACTCTCCCAGCCAGCCGAGCACCGTGATCGCCGCAATATCGAGTTGATCGACACAGGCGCGTCGTTCGCGGATCCCGCGCAAGGCGCGGGCGCCGACGGGAAGCGATGCGAGCGCGGTCAATCCGATACTGAGGGCGATCGGCGCGACTCCCACCAGGCTGACTGCGATTGCGATTGTCGGAAGCGCCAGCGGATTGAGCCCCGCGGGCTCCTCGGTCGGGATATCTTTGGCCCGAGTAATCTCCTGGTGACCGGGAGGGCTCTGCACCGCGGCGGTGATCATGTCGTTCAATAACCCCAGCAGCCTGGCAGGCTTGTGAAGCTTGGGGTTGTAGTGTATCACAACAGACTGGTTGCTCGCCTCCGCCGCAAAACGGGTGATCCCGTGCTCGGACCGCAGCACAGTCTCGATGTGCGCCGCAACGTGCGGACGCCGGCGCAAATGGGGGATGTGCAGGCGCAAGCGCCCGGGTATCGAGTGAAGTATGCCGAGGACGGGTGCAATCGGCGACCGCTTCAAGGTCAGTGGTGCGTCCGGGTGTACGCCCTCTGCCCGCTGGGCCCGGTCCTCGCGAATAACTCCCTCGATGACGGCCCCCACCCGCAGGGTCATCTCCTTTACGGGGAAGGACCGATCGAACTCGATGATAATGCTGGCGGCCTCGGCCACAACCCGCTCCGAGGACACCTGCTCCAGATGGGACAGCCTGACGGCAGCCTCTTGAAGTATTCTCCGGCGACTGCCGGCGATTCGAAGTCGTAATCGACCCGGAATCGCCGATACAATCGCATAGGAGTTCGACCCCTCCCCAGCCCTCCCCGCAAGCGGAGAGGGAGTTGAGGAGTTCGAAGCAATGCCGTTGGCACCGGGCTGCGGCGAACTCGACACTGCGGTGAGACCCGCCCGCTCAGGGCAGCCGGCGTGGCACCCGCTGGAATTCGCCGCGGGAAGCACCCGCCCGTTGCTTGAGCTGGTCTCCTCGGCCGGCCGAATGCCGGAAGAGTTTCCGTTCACCAGGAACGTCGACTGCTCAGTTGGCATGTCGGCTCCGTGGAGTCGGGCTCTCAGCAAGGCGTCAGGCATTCTCGTGCACGTGCTCCGGCTCACTGGCGGCATTCACCTTGGCGGATTTGCCTTTGCTGTTTACCTTGGTTTTGGCGCCGGTTTGAGCGACCTCCGCCTCATACTCGGCCTGTTCGCGCAGAGCCTCTTCTCGCTCCTGCTCATATCGCGCCTCCTCGAGTGCGTCGCGGAAGTCTTCCCTCAAGTTGGCTGTAACAACCTTCGCCTTCTCACCGACCACGAGGTATCCCTTGGCGGCGGACTTCACAATGCCCTTGCCCTTCGAGCCGAACAGCCCGCCTACGACGAGGCCGATACCAAGAAGCAGCCATTCAAACGGTTCCATGTAAACCTTCCTTTGTAGAGACAGAGTGTCGAAATTGACGATTGGAGATACGGAAAATCGGTCCATAGCGCGCCGGCGCAAGATTGCATTTACCGAGTCGGCACTACATCTGCCTATTTTACCCGTCCTTCC
Organism: Capsulimonadaceae bacterium; assembly: GCA_052139635.1. Classification (GTDB taxonomy): domain Bacteria; phylum Armatimonadota; class Armatimonadia; order Armatimonadales; family Capsulimonadaceae; genus JBKQWH01. Next base: position 19,418 of record JBKQWH010000190.1, on the reverse strand, counting down.
GAGTTTCATTCCGCACATTCAGGATTATTTTGTCGACAATACAAGTCTTGCCCTGTATCTCCGACGAGCACAGATACTTCAGACAAGAAACGGTGGGAAAAGTTGCAACGGAAGATTTCGCGCGCTGTGGGGGGCGAATCGGACAAGTCGGACGCAGGGCAGCCTTGAAGCGCCAGGCCGTTGAAACTGCGGCTATGGCACCCCGACGTCGATCATTGTATCGGCAACCTACTCGATGTAGTCGCGCAGGCGGCGGCAGCGGGTGGGATGGCGGAGCTTTTTGAGGGCCTTGGCCTCGATCTGGCGGATGCGCTCGCGAGTGACCTGGAAGTGCTTGCCGACCTCTTCGAGCGTGTGCGGATAGCCGTCGTCGAGGCCGAACCGCATCTTGAGTACGTCACGCTCACGCGGTGTGAGCTGGTCAAGGGCCTCCTCGATTTTCTCCCGCAGCATGATGTAGGTCGCCGCCTCGGTGGGCGAAGTGGTATCCTCGTCCTGCAGGAAGTCCGACAGATGGCTGTCCTCCTCCTCACCGATGGGTGTCTCGAGAGACAGCGGCTCGGGGGCAATGCGAATGATTTCGGAGACGCGTTCGACCGGCAGGTCGAGCTCACGGCCAAGCTCGTCGAGGGTGGGCTCTCGCCCGAGGTCCTGCAGGAGCTGCCCGCTCGTCTTCACCAGCCGGTTGATCGTCTCCACCATATGGACAGGGATACGGATCGTTCGGCCCTGGTCCGCAATCGCGCGGGTGATTGCCTGGCGAATCCACCAGGTCGCATAGGTGCTGAATTTATAGCCCTTGCGGTAATCGAACTTTTCCACGGCCCGAATCAGGCCGATGTTGCCCTCCTGAATCAGATCCGGGAACGACATGCCACGGAGCGTGTACCGCTTGGCAATGGACACAACCAGACGAAGGTTGGCCTTGGTGAGCACAACCTTTGCCTCGTTATCTCCCCGCTCGATTCGCTTGGCGAGCCGGATCTCCTCGTCGAGGGACAGCAGGTGGGTCCGCCCGATCTCGCGGAGCCACATGCGCACGGAATCGTCGAGCGGCATCCCCTCCATGGCCACGAGATCCTCGTCCGGGAACTCGCTTTCGTGGCGTGTCCGCGGGTCGTCGGGTTCCGACGGGTCGTTGAACACCGCTCCAAGGAGGTCATTGGAACTTCTGACGACACGCACGCCCTCGTCGTCGAGGAACTGCAGCACATCGTCGATCTGCTCCAGACCCAGGATCGCTTGATTGCCGAGAGCATCGCTGATCTCGTCGTATGTGACCCCGCCCTTCTGCTTTCCCTGCGTGAGTAGACGCTGGATGTCCTCGCTTCCGGAGAGATCCTGCTCGCCGCTCATTACCGCTTCGATTACCACATTGCCAGTTTCCCTTGCCGCCACCTTATTACCTAACCTTATACCGCACCACGCGGTGCTGAAACACAATCAATGTGCGGCACTAGCCCCGAATATTGCCAATCATTAAAAATGAGGCAATGGATTGGTCCGTTTGCGGTGAAAAGATCGGCCAATTCACGACCGGCGATCCACCGACACTACGCGTCAACCCCGAGAGCATGTGGAGATCAAAACGCGCGCCGGCGCAAGCGTTTCTCCCTCTCTCTCCCATTATTCCCGAATAAGCCGCGTTAGAACGCGGAAACACGTTCGCTGCCCTTTAATTTCAGTATTAAATTGGTGTAGCGCGCATAGTCGTCGGCGCCGGCCGCGCCGCTGTTGATCAGTCCCAGCAGCCTCGACCGCTCTTGTCCGGCCGACTTGCGCCGAAGGTAGGAGATCTCTTCATCCACCTGCGACGTCGACATCGGTTCCTCGTCGCCCATCACCAGAGCAGTGAGGGCTTCTGCCACCGGTGTGTCTCGGGCCGAGTCGATCACCTTTGCGGCATCGGCCAACGGCTGCTCGCTCAATACCCGATAGACAACGGCCGCGAGCGCCTTGCCGTTGTCGGTTGCAAACTCGTCCGGCCGGATTCCCGCGAGGACCGGTCCGGAAAGCGCCGGGTCGCCCGAAAGCAACGCTCGCAAAAGGTGCATGTCGGCCCGATCGGCAGCCTCACGGATGGGAGGCTGCGGAGGCCGCTCCACGCGCGGATCACTGCGCCGGCCGGTCGCACGTGCCGCGCGGACGGCGAGATAAGCGTCGACATCCTGCCTGAGCTGATCCTCCGCAGCGGCGGCGCCGAACCGGAATGCCGGATGAGCCGGCGCGACCTGCCGAATGTACCGGTCTCGCTCAACGACATTTCCGATGGCCCCGAGGATCGGGAGCGACTTCCGCATGATCGTGACCCGGTCGGCATCCGTGGCCCGGGGATGTGTCCGCAGCAGTCGGCCAATACGGTACTCCACCATCGATACAGCATTCGCAATCGCGAGCCGAAATTCCTCCTCGCGCCCGGCACGAAGCAAACTATCCGGATCTTCCCCATCCGGAAGCTCGAGAACAGTGACCGTCACCTCGTTGGCCTCGAATATCTCGGCCGCCCGAAACGCGGCCTTCAAACCGGCCGAGTCGGCGTCGAAACACAGCATCACGGCGGGTGCGAGCCGGGCGAGAATACGCACATGGTCTTCTGTCAGCGCCGTGCCGAGTGGGGCGACAACATTCGTGAAGCCGGCATGATGCGCCGAGATCACGTCGGTATATCCCTCCACAATCAAGGAGCAACCGGCGGACGATATTCCCTTGCGCGCTTTCTCCAACCCGTACAGTGTACGACCCTTGATAAACGCCGGATGTTCCGGGGAGTTCCAGTACTTCGGCTGACCAGCGGCCGAAGGGCCGAGCAGGCGTCCTCCAAAAGCGACAGGGCGCTCCTGCACGTCAAAGATTGGAAAAACAAGGCGACCTCGCATGCGATCGTAGTATTTACCGCGTTCACTGCGAGAGACAAGACCCGCCAGTTCCGCATCGGCAATGGGGATTTTCTGTTTCTGGAGGGTGGTGGTCAACCCGTCCCAGGCCTCCGGGGCATAGCCGAGGGAGAAGTATGCCTGCGTCTCCGGATCGATGCACCGCTCGTCGAGATACTGTCGAGCGGCTTCGGACAACGTAAGCATGTCGCGGTAGTATCGCAGAGCGACGCCGTTGGCCCGGTAGATCCGGTCACGTTCGCTCACCTCGGCAGGCGCTCCGGGGCGCGTGGCGGCATGATCCGGGCGTGAAAGCGTTATGCCGGCGCGTAATGCCAGTCTTTCCAGGGCTTCGTGGAAGGTGAGGTTTTCGATCTTCTGAACAAAGGTGATTACGTCGCCGGATTCGCCGCAGCCAAAGCATTTGAACCGCCCGACATCCGGATTGACGGTAAAGGACGGCGTCTTCTCGGAATGGAACGGGCAGAGACCTTTCAGGTTTCTGCCCGCTCGCTTCAGGGTAACATATTGCTCGATGGTCGCCACGAGGTCCGTTCGTAGCCGTACCTCTTCAATCTCGGACCGCTCGGCCATAGTTCACGCCTCGGCAATCCCGGGCTGGTTGTGGTTGGTGGCCGGAGTCGCCGACCACTTCCCCGTCGATTTCGGATACCAGTTACCAGGCCCTATCCGTTAGTCAACTGCGGCGACGGTAATGCCCACCAAGCGGCCGTTGAAGAACTGGAACACACAGTGGTTGTTCTTAAGGTAGTCCAGGCGCAGCACCTTGCCCTCAAGTGTCTGGCTCTCCGGATACCCGTAAGCGTTCATCACCACGTTCATCTTCATTCCAAGCGTAACCTTCTTCACCGTCGATGCCGGGCTGTGCAGTCCGGTCAGATGGATCTGTACGACGCGACCGTCAGACGAAAATGTGAACTCGAGAGCGCCGGCATCCGGCTGATCGTACTCCCAAACGACAGTGTTCGCGTGGGTTTGTGTATCGCCGCCGCCGCCCCCGCTGGGCGGCCCGCCCATACCGGGAAAGCCGCCCATACCGGGAAAACCGCCACGGAACCCGCCCATACCGGGAAGGCCGCCCCCGCCGCCCCCCGAGGTATCCACAGACGATGTTGCGCCGATCCGCACGTCGGAAGGCGTGCCGAACTTCTTGAGGACCACGCTCATCGGGCTAAATATCTTGACACCCATCAGTTCGCGCTCCGGCGTAACGGCCGCCGCAGCGATCGCAAGGGTCGCAGTCATCGCCCCCATCACCAGACACCGGCCTACAGTTCGGCGCAGAGCCAACCACCGATTCGAAGTTTGTATCATCAAAATCCTCCCGCGTACCATAAATGCCGCTCGCGTCGTCGTCGCGCAGCGAGAGTGCGACATCCCGACCGACGTCGACGGAGACAGCCCGGCCTCCGATGCAATGAACCACGATTGTCGTAGCGCTGGGGGCTTCCCCGAGCAGCAGCCACCACCGAGTGATTATACGGTATAATTCGACACGGACATTACCACATTCCTGCTGACATTTCCTGCATTTCGCATTACGAAAGGCAAGAGTTTTCTCAGGAAGGCACCGCGAACCGCAAATTATTGAACATTTCCACACGGGACACGTCCTAGCACCTGTAAGATTGGCCGGAACAACGCTCGTTGAACCTGTCTGTCTCATACGCCTTGTGAAATGTGCGGGACGTGCCATGGCCTTTGCTCAGGTGATCTGCTTGACACACGGAGACCGAGTCTTAATCGATCGCTGCCTGCGCAACGACACAGCCGCATTCGACGAGGTTGTCGGCAGGTATAAGAATAAGGTTTACAGCTACATCCTGCGGATGGTTGGCAGTACTTCCGATGCCGAAGACCTGACCCAGGAAGTTTTCATACGGATGTACACGTCGCTGGGATCATTTCGCAGCCAGGCAAGCTTGAACACCTGGCTGTTCCGAATTGCGGGCAACCTGTGCATCGATCATTATCGGCGTGGCAAGAAGAACCAGAACATCGCATACTCGCTCGACGATCCTATCGATCAAGACGAATCCTCGCAGGTTCGCGAAGTGCCGGATACCACTTACGACCCGCAGCGGGTGTTCGAGCAGGGAGAGATGTCGGCTCAGATCGAGAAATCGCTCACAAAGCTGCCGGAGAAGCTGAGGTCGGTGGTGATACTCCACGACATCGAGGGCCTGCAGTATGACGAAATCGCCCAGGTGGTGGGCTGCCCGCTCGGGACGGTCAAGTCACGACTGTTCAATGCCCGTGTGCAATTGCGTGATCTGCTGTCCGCGTATGTGCGCGGTTGATTCTGGTGGGGATTCGGTGAGATCGAATGAACAATAAGTGTGACAACTGGAAGCCGCTCCTTTCGGAGTACATTGACGACGGTCTCGATTCCCGCCGCACCACTCAAGTGGAGAAACACCTGGCGGATTGTGGAGACTGCCGGACGTTTGTCGATTCGCTGCGGTCCAACAAGGACCTGCTTCGGTCTCTACCCTTACACCAAACGTCATCCACGTTCGACACCCGGCTGGCCGAGCGAATCGCGGCGCTTAACGGTCCGCCGGCGGTCGCAAATCCCCTGGCGGCCTGGTGGCAGTCGGTCTTCGCGCACCCGGTGCCGGGCCGGATACTTCGGCCGGCGTTTGCCGCGGTGGCCGCCTTCGGCGTGATCGGCACCGGATTCGGGTTGTATTTCCATACGTCTATCGTCGGTACGCCGCAGACGGACACAGCCCTGATCGCGCACTGCGTGGAGCAGCACCGCAGTTATGTGGAATCGGAGCCTTTGACCGATGTGTCGGCGCAGGCCCTGGCGGGGCAGGTCGACGGGACTGAGGCCGACGCCGGAGCCGTCGATTCGAGCTTGTGACATGGACAAGAAATGCACGTACATACTGGGAACACTGGCGGCGGTCGTCGTGGGACTCGCAATCGGCCCGGCGATGCCGGCCATAGGAGAAGGCCGCGCACCGGGCGCCGCGGTAATCCGCCAGATCGCTCCCGCGCCGGAGCAGGCCTCGACGTCCAGCCTGGACATGCTGCGTCGCATGCTTAACGCGGATCGGTCGCTGACCTCGGAGGGCGACGTCGTTGTCGAATTGGACCGTGGCATCCGACCGATCCGTTCGACTCAGCATGTCATACGAGACGGAGACCGCGGACTCAAGATCCTGTCACTGACTCCTCCGCGGGTAAACGGCAGCTATGTGATCGATAATGGCACAACCGAGTGGAGCTTCTCAAGCGCACGTGATACGCTGGTGACGCGTCCATCGCGCCTGCGCGCCCGCTCCAACCGGAGTCCTCTTATGCTGCGAGCGGCGGAGCGGGGCAATTTGATCCTGACGATATTAGGAACAGACAGCGTCGCGGGACGCCCCTGTACAATGATCGAGGTGCGCCGCCGGCAGGACCCGGGACCGTGGCGGGTGTACTGGGTGGACGACGAAACCGGGTTTCCGCATATGAAGGACGAGCAGCACTCCCAGGACGGGCGGTTGCTGCAATCCAGTTACTATACGCATATCCAGTTCGGCGTGTCGATTCCGGACGGCACATTCAGCCCACCGCCGACACCCATCGGAACCACCGTGCAGAGCCAGAATCCGGAAAGGGAGCTCACACCCGACGCAGCCGAGCGAGAAGCCGGGTTCTCGCTGCTCGTCCCCGGATACATTCCCGCGGGTTACCACCCACAACCGGCCGATGTTTGGAGACTCGCCGGTCGCAGCGTCATTCAGCAGCGGTATATTAACGGCCTGAACTCGTTCACACTCTCGGAAACTCCGGCGTTCCGGCCGAATATGATGCGCATCGACCATCCGCGCCCGAACGTCTCAACCACGGTGTTAAGCGGCATGCGCATCGTCCTCGTCGGCGATCTACCCCACCCCGAGGCCCAGCACATTATCCGGTCGCTGCATTAGCCGGCGATCAGGCACCAAAATCGGCCGGTTCGGGGCGTCCGGGCTGGTTCGCCTCGACTCTGCGCGTTAGATCACACTATTTTTAGTGGGAATATCCGTCGCGAGGGGTCCGAAAAAAATCTTGAAAATATTTTTTCAAACCGTAGAGTTTCCAAAAAGTGCTGTATAATAACTTTGGCGCAGGCAATCGAGAGTAACGATTAAGGTGACGCAGACGCAAAGAATTAGCAGGGAAGTAGGCCCCCGATTGTTGCGGAAAGCGTAAACCAGTACTCCGGTTGACCCGATCGCTGCAGACGTCGATAGCGGCCAGCGTATACCGCCGGCCGAAGCCCGGTTAAAGGTCCGGAGCATGTTCGTCGTCCTCGCAAGAGGCACTTGTAAAACACAAATGTCGTTTCGAAAAGGGAGTTAAGAAAATGATCAAGTCACTGACAGCCCGCTACATCCGCGAAGAGGATGGAGCCACGATGGTTGAGTACGTCCTGCTCGTCGCCCTCATCGGCGTTATCGCGATCGGCGCTATGAAGTTCCTCGGCTCCTCGGCCGCGAACAAGCTGAACAGCGTTTCCGGCAACGTCACCAACAGCCAGTAGTCAACGCCAGACAGGCATAATCGCACTGACAGCCTCCCCATCCTCCGGACGGGGGGGCTGTCGCATTCCAACAGTAATGGCCGTGATATGAGGCCGATCGACGAGCGAAGACCGAATAAACTCGTTTAGAATCCGTTCAGTATCGGGAGGAATCGGCTTATTTCTGTGTAATACTAGAAGAGATACGATGTGACGGCAAGATTCCACGCATGAGTTCTCTCCCTCAGTTGGGATGAATTCGCCGTTCTAACGGGGCCGTCATTGGGAACAATTCGGCAATTCCAGCGCTGTACAAGCGCGAGAACGACCGCGTTCTTCCTGAGCACACCGAGACAGTCATTGAAGGGCTTGATGAGGTTGACCAATGAACGTCGCCAATCATATGATATCTATCAAGCGCCGGTCCCGGCGAGCCCGGGGCGCCGTCATGGTGGAATATGTGTTTTTGCTCATCTTTGTCGCCATCGTTGCTCTGGCCAGCATAAAGACATTCGGCCAAACCGTGAACGATAAGATGTCCAATAACAATAACAGCGTAACATCCGCCTGGCAGTAGCGCCGGGCGCTCCTTGTCCAAGTGTCCCGTGGCGCACAACGCCGCGGGACTTCGTATTGTGGGAGAGCGTTTGTATCCTGTTTGTAGCACACCTACAGTAGCAATCGTCGCGGCCCGCCGACAAACGGCGACGAGGGCGGGTTCCACATCGCCGTCATGCGGCATTGTCGCCAGTGTCCGTTATCCCCGGGAAACATCGGCCCGTTTCTCCGGCTTGTATTTCCAGAACGTTGAGACGTGTGTCCGCCGGCTGACGTGGTTTAACGGGATGCTCAAGGGGATGGAGAAGGCTGTCAACGCGCAGAGAGCGCTGCAGCCTGATGGATGTCGACTACTCGCAACGAAAGACTCTCCCCGGGAGCGCGTACCACGTGCTCCAAGGGGAATGGGCGGGGAGCCTTAGCCCCCTTTTTAGTGGATTGCCCCGGGTCATCGCAGCGCATGCGGGATTTAGACCTGAGAAATCGGACAGCAGGGAATGCTCATCCTCAAAACCGACGATTTGGTGTGCTCCGCAATGCTGGGCGCGGTGCTTGCGACCGCGGTTGTCACCGACGTGGCGCGCCGCAAGATCTACAACTGGCTTACGCTGCCGGCGATGGTTGCAGGTGTGGCCGTCAACGTGGTGTTTCACGGGTTGCGCGGACTGGAAGCCGCGGCAGCGGGTTGGCTTGTGGGTAGCCTCTGGTTCCTCTTGATGTTCTTGAAGGGGGCTACCGGCGCCGCCGATGTCAAACTGCTGCAGGCAGTTGGGACCTTCGTTGGCCCGACGTTAATGGGATGGGTGCTGCTCTATACAGCCCTGGCCGGCGGTGTGATGGGTATCATCTACCCTCTTCTCCGCGGAGGATGGCCGCTGCTCAAGCACACCGTTTTGAATGCACTATTAGGATGGCATGTGCTCTCGACGATTAAGTCTGCGGACAGCCTTAAAGGGATGGCTGATAACTCGAAGGTAGGGAAAATACCTTCGGCCCCGGCAATCGCGGCGGGTGCGGCAATTGAGTGGATGATCGTCCATCACGTGTTTTAGCAAGGATAGCTCGCCTGCCCGAAGCCGAGTAGCTTGCTTGTCCGGACCGCTCGACGTTGATGAATAGTCCGGATTAAACCGTGGCGCAGTGTCGAGCGACCATTTGTACGGGAGGCCGGTTGACCGTACCCAGATGGCCTTGATGCTGTCCAAAGGTGACAACAGCAACAGAAATTGCCAACAATTGGGCAGAATCGTACCACGGATGTTTACAATCATGTTATAATTGGGTATTGAGCGAGCTTGCTGCACTGTGTACAGGGATTGTTGTCGCCACCATTGGCTTTAGAGGCCAATCCTGGTCGAGTCGACGTAACGGGCCTGGGTGCCGATATTCGACTTATCCAAAGCCTGGACGGTCGACCACCCATCCCACACAGATGAGCCACGACTCACGCCGGCAACGGGACCAACAATCCCCTGTGCCGAGTATCAGCGGCGCAGCCGCACTACTATATCGTCGCGCTCCGGTTTCGCCGACCGGAGCACTAACTCGACAGGTCGCTTAGACATTCAGGACACACAAACATGTCAACACCTTCTGACAAGACGCTCCGACTAGAGCGCACAAAGCTGACGCCGCAGGCGCCGAAGGGTGGACGAAACACCACGCTGATCCTAGCCGTGATCGCGGGGTTTGCTGCAGCGGCCCTTGCGCTTCTCTGGCTGAAGACGAACTCGCAGCCTAAAGTAGTGGTGGTCCCGGCTACGGTGGCACCACCGCCGCCAACTCCGGTTGTCATAACCAACCAGGATATACCGGCTCGAGAGGTGATCACCAGCTCGATGATCCAACTTAAGACGGTCGATCAGAAAGACATGGAGCCGAACGCAGTTTCCAGCCCGCAGGAAGTGATCGGCCAGGTAGCCGTCCTGCCGATCAAGACCGGACAGCAGGTCACTAAGGACGAGATCGGTCCGCCCATCTACCCGGTCGAAGGCCTGGCCGGCATCATCCCACCCGGCAAGCGCGCGATGACGATAGCCCTCAACCCAACGAGCAGTGTCGCGGGTTTCGTAAAGCCGGGGGATCATGTTGACGTAATGGGAACGTTCGACCTTGGCCGCGGCCATACGATCGAGCGCGCCGTCCTGCAAAACGTCCTGCTCCTGGCAACCGGCTCTCAGGTTATCCAGACGACGCCGGTCCCGCCCGCGAACACCAGTAACAACAACGGAGCCCTGGGCACGTCGAGCGACAACAGTAACAGCAACGGGAATCCGGATAATGATCAGCCGACGACCCCGAAGCCGACAGAAGTGCCGAACGCGACCGTTGAAGTAACGCCGGTCGACGCCGAGAAGCTTATTCTGGCCGGTTCCAAAGGAGTGCTGATGCTGGCATTGCGCAGCGCCAAGGACACGTTCCCGACGGTCATTCCAATTGTGGACGCCTCCACTGTGACGGGCCACCGATTCGATGACGTTGGGGCGGCAGCACCTGTCGTTGCACCGCCGATACCGCCGATGCCGCCCATCGCGCCGGTTCAGGCACTGCCGACGGCACCTGCAACGATCAGTATTACGGTCATTAAGGGATCGGATGCTCGCCAGGTAACCGTCAGTCCTTAGCCCTGCGCTATTTAAACCGGTGACCAGACGCCATCGTCCGCGGTGGCGCGCTGGTTAAAGTTGGTCGGCGACACTCGTGTCAGGCTTATCGTAAAGACATAACTACTATGAACCCAAAACGGAAAACATGCGCGCTCTCTTTGATTACGTCTCTTGCGGCGATGCCGATTCTGTTAGTCTCCGTCGCCGTCGCTCAACCCGCGACGGTTACGGCGACTAACAAGACATCCACGTCGCACGTCGCAAAGCAGCCTGCCCTCGCGGGCAGCCTTACCGTGGACCGCAGCACCCGAATGGCGTCGTCGTTGCGATCGATCGCTCCCATTCCAATGCTTCAAAACCTGGGCGAGACCACGCCTGCGCCGCCCGATCTGGAACAGGGCGCGCAGGATATCAGCAAGACGATGAACGTGGGAGACTCGGTCATCTACGAGTTCCACAGGATCACGACAACGGCCGTCGGCGACCCGACAGTGGCGGATATCACGCCGTTGTCCGCAAGCCGGCTTCTTGTAAGTGCACGAGGAACCGGTCGAACAACGATTTTCGTATACGACCGTAGCGGAAAAAACACCATCTCGGTGACCGTCCTTCCGTCACAAAACATGGACGTCATCGCTCAGAAGATCGAGGACGAGATCGGCATCCCGACCGTGACCGTCCGTGCGGTCAACGACACGATCTTCCTGGAAGGCTCGGCACCCACGGCGGACGCGGTCAACCTGGCAGAATCGATCGCCAGTGCCTATGCCGCCAAAGTGAAGAACCTGATTGTGAACGCCAGTGAGGTACAGCTCAAGAACGAAGCCGAGCGGTACTGCGACCTTCTGAATGACAACCTGCAAAGCACGGGAATTACGGCCAAGCCGTTCGACGCGGAGACACTCATCCTGACCGGCAAGTATGCCGTTCCGATCGGCCAGACGGCACAGAATACCGACGAACTCGATAACCAGATGGAAGTTAAGGAAATGCAGCAGGTCGACCCGCTTACAAAACTGCTCGCCTCACTTCCTCCTGAGTTGAAGGTAATCAACCTGATCAACTTCCAGCGCGAGGCGGCGCAGCAGGTCCTCGTTCGCGCCAAGATCGTCGACATCGACAGGTCTTACGAGAAGAACCTGGGTGTGAATTGGGGCACTGGCATCGAGGCCACGACAACCACGATAACGAACAACTCGGAAAGCACGTCGACATCCGAGACCTTCGTCCCGCAGCCCATCCTGTTCTCGCAGCCGGTAACGACCTCCCCGAACGTGCCGAGCCTGCTCGGCGGCGGAAACCTGACGCGTGACCTGCCCTATGCCGCCCAGCTAGACGCTTTGATCTCGGATAATAAGGCGCGCATTCTCTCGCAGCCGAGCCTTCTTGTTCTCGACGGCAACCAGGCCAGCATGCTGGTCGGCGGCGAGTTTGCCATTCCGGTTCTCGTCGGCGGCGGCACCGTTAACACGATAACCGTCCTGTTTAAGCCATACGGCATCCGCCTGACGGTTGCGCCAGTTGTCGTGAGTGACGATACGGTCCAGATGACCGTTTCACCGGAAGTTAGCGACATTGACCTGGCGAATTCGGTCGAGATCAATGGCTTCTCGATCCCGTCGCTGCTTATCCGGCGCGCCACAACAACACTTCAGATCAAGACCGGCCAGACGCTGGTTATCGGCGGCCTTTACTCGAACAACGACGGTAAGACCATTAGCAAGGTTCCGCTGCTCAGCAATCTCCCCATTATCGGCGAGTTCTTCAAGAGCACTCAGACTACGAAGGACGAGCGTGAGTTGCTGGTGTTAATCGAAGCGGAGATTGTTAAGCCCGGAGACCTGGGCGCAACCCCGCCATCGGCGGACGCGCTGGAGAACCTGAGCATTCGGAAGCCCTACATACCGCGACGAGAGTTCGACCAGGACTTTCCGGATTTGGAGAACGGGTTAAAGCACGCCGACCCGGACAAGTCGCAAATACAAGTCACAATGCCTGGTACCAACACAGGAAAGTAACTGCGAAATATGATTCGAGTCCTGGTTGCCGACAGCAACCCGCCCAATCGAGAGCAACTGCGAGCGTTTCTGGCGACCGATTCGGAGATCGAGATCGTCAGCCTGGCCCGCGACGGTCAGGAAGCGCTTCAGATGGCGCACCAGTACCGTCCCGATATCGCGATCCTCGCAGCCGATCTCAGCGTGCAGGACGGATTCCAAACGGCAGAATACCTGGCCGGTGTGGGATATCTACCGACCCAGACAATCATTCTGTCGGATAGCGGAGCGGAGGACCACCTCCGTCGAGCAATGCGTGCCGGGGCGCGTGAGCATATCACGCGCCCCGTCGTCCGCACGGCTCTGCTCAAGGCTGTTCATGATGTTTACGACGAAGAGCAGCGTCGCCACAGCCCGGCCTTCGTCCAGGCCGCCGACCCCAAAAAGACGACCCGCCTCATAGCGGTGAGCGGCGCCAAGGGAGGGATAGGAAAGACCACCCTTGTGACCAATCTTGCCGTGGCCATGGCGCAGGAAACCGGCGAGCCAACCGTTCTCATTGACCTTTACGTTCAATTCGGCGATGTTGGCATGCTGCTCAACACGGCGCCGCGCCGAACTCTCGCGGAACTGGCAAGCCTGGATCCCTCCGAAGTGGACTTCCAGCTCGTGCAGGACTGCATGGTGCAGCATGAATCGGGCCTGAACGTACTCTTCAGTTCAAAGACCCCCGTCGCCCTCGACGCGATCACAGTGGCGTGTATCGAAAACGTCATCGGGCAGTTAAAGCTGCACTATCGCTACGTCCTGATTGATGTGCCCCCGATTCTGCACACAACCACGCTTTACGTCCTCGCACATGCGTCTACGGTTCTGCTTGTGGCAAACCTGTATGATTTGACCACCATAAACGATACGCGACAGCTTCTCTCCACCATCCAGGGCAAATATGTGGCTCGGGAGAAGATCAGCGTCGTCCTGAACCGGGTCTCCCGGCAGAACCGGCTCCCGCTTTCGGAGATCGAACAGACGCTAGGACATCCGATCTCCGCGCAGATCCCCAACGACGGTGTCGTCGTTCCGACCTCGATCAACCAAGGGGTTCCGTTTGTCGTCAGCCAGCCAAACACCGCCGTGGCCCAGAGCATTCGCCAGCTCGCACGAACGTTGGCCGGCATCGGCAATATCGAAAAGACGATGATGCTGTCGGCCGATGATCTTGCTCGGCCCAAGCGCGGCTTCTTCTTTGGAGGATAATGACAATGGGTTTTTTCAAGCGCAGAGACGAAATGCCGCAAGATGTTCCTCCTCCGCATGAGGAGGTGGACCTGCAGCGGCTTCAGCACATCAGCCACGCGATGCAGGCGCCTCAGATCGTCGACCACGAGCCGGCTATCTCGATCGCCGATCGCCTGGCCCCGCAGATCCAGGCCGAGGCGACATCTGAAACCATGTTTCACCTCCGCCGCAACGCCGATACGGCCGGACTGGCGATGCGAGGCGGCCCCGGGACCGACGAGAGCGCGCTGCCAACCCCCGCGGTGCTGACCGAGCTCAAACAGAAAATTCACAAGCGGTTTGTCAAGGAGTCCGAGGATGACCTCGCGGCGGTCAGCCGTTTGAGCCACGAACAATTGACGGACCAGATTCGCGCGCTCACGTCTACGGTCGTGCAGGAAGAGGGTATCCCGCTCACGCAGACCATGCGCCGCCAGTTGGTGGAGAAGGTCGTCAGCGAGATCGCCGGATTTGGGCCACTGGAATCGCTGCTGGAGGACCCGGACGTCTCCGAAATCATGGTGAACAGCGCCACGATGATCTACGTCGAACGCAAGGGCAAGCTTGTTCGATCGGGCGAAGTCTTCGAGGACGACGGGCATGTGCTGCGCATCATCGAACGCATCGTCGCGCCTCTCGGCCGCCGTATCGATGAATCGTCCCCAATGGTCGATGCGCGTCTGCCGGACGGCTCGCGCGTCAATGCCATTATCCCACCACTCGCCGTAAAGGGGCCAACGATCTCGATCCGAAAGTTCTCGCGCGACCCCTATAAGGCGGAGGACTTGATCCGATTTGGAACAGTGACCGCGCAGATGGTCGAGTTCCTGCGGGCTTGCGTGTTCGGCCGATTAAACATCATTGTATCCGGGGGCACGGGTTCCGGAAAGACGACAACGCTCAATGTTCTCTCTTCGTTCATTCCGGGAGACGAACGGATTGTCACCATCGAGGACGCGGCCGAGCTTCAACTCCAGCAGGAACACGTGGTAACGCTTGAAAGCCGACCGCCGAACCTGGAGGGCAAAGGCGAGATAAGCATTCGCGCACTCGTGAAGAACTCCCTTCGTATGCGACCCGACCGGATCATCGTCGGCGAGTGCCGAAGCGGCGAGGCGCTCGACATGCTCCAGGCTATGAACACGGGCCATGACGGTTCCCTGTCGACTACTCACGCGAACACGCCGCGCGACTGTGTGGCGCGTCTCGAGACAATGGTGCTGATGGCGGGAACCCAGCTCCCTGTCAAGGCCATCCGAGATCAGATCGCCTCAGCCGTCCAGCTCATCGTTCAACAGGGCCGACTTCGCGACGGCAGTCGCAAGATTACGCATATCACCGAAGTCCAGGGCATGGAGGGCGATGTAGTCGTACTCCAGGATATCTTCCGGTTCGAACAGCGCGGCATCGATTCCAATGGCCGCGTTATCGGCGAGATGAAGGCAACGGGATTGCGGCCAAAGTTCGTACAAAACCTGATTTCCCAGGGAATTTCCCTCCCGAAGGACCTGTTCTTGTAATCCGGTTGGCTTACCGTGTCGCACGGTCCGGTAAGCCGGACATTACTGTATGACAAAAGAAGTCAAGGGAGCGTGATCCGTGAACCATTTGTCACCCGTAATCATTGGCGGCGTCGCAGTCAGCGTTTCCGCCATCGTCTATGGAATCGCCGACTATTTTAGCAAGCGCAAGGACCAGCAGGGAGTCAACGTCCAGAGCCGCCTCGACGGCCAGGGATTGAAGAGCAGCCTGCAGCCGCTTTCCGGGGCGGCCGCCCAGGGAGGTCAGCCCACTCTCATGAGTCAGCGGCCGGACGTGCTGCCCACGGTCTCGGGTTACCTTGCAAGCAACGATTTCGGAAAACAGCTCCGCACGCACCTACACCAGGCGGACATGCGCTTGCGACCGGCGGAGTTCATCCTGATGTGTCTCGTGTGCATTGTTGGTATGGGGTTTGTGGGTCTTACCTGCACGCATCAGATCTCGATGGTGCTGATTATGGCGGTAATCGGACTCATTATCCCCGTCTGTATCATCAAGTACCGTCAGGCGGATCGAACGAAACGGTTTAACAAGCAGCTTCCGGACGCACTCACGCTGATCTCGTCCTCACTTCGCACGGGCTACTCGTTCCTGCATTCATGCGACATGGTCGTTACGGAAATGGGTCCGCCGATCGCACAGGAATTCGCGTGGGTGCACGGCGAGGTTCGGCTCGGAGTGCCGATGGAGCACGCTCTCCAGAGAATGGTCCAGCGCATTCGATCTTACGACTTTGACCTGGTAGTCACCGCCGTTTCGATCCAACTGCAGGTCGGCGGTAACCTTGCTGAGATCCTGGACACGATCGCGGGCACAATCCGTGAGCGGATTCAGATTAAGGGCGAGATCGACGGCTTGACCGCAGAAGGTAAACTGTCCGGGATAATCGTGTTCCTGCTTCCTATTTTTCTATCGTTGTATCTTCGGTTGACCAATAAGGATTATTTTACGCCAATGCTTCAAGATCCGATGGGCGTGCCGATGATCATTATCACGATCATTCTGATGGTCACCGGTGGGCTGATCATTAAGAAAATGGTCGATATCGATGTGTAACAAAGTCCCGAAAAGTTGCAGTATGATAGAGGTACGGGCGCGTCACCGGGCGCGCACCGCGCGTCGGATTGAATGAGGAACCCATGGTCATAACTATCCTAATCACTGCGCTCGCGTTTACGTTCGGGATGCTGCTTGTCGTGGGGCTAACGGCGCCGGTTCATGATAAGACCATCCTCAATCAACGCATTGACACGATCGCCCGGAGCCTCGACACCGACTACGAAACGATGCCTTCGCTGACCGACGCGGAAATGAACGCGTCGTTCGGAGACCGCGTCGTGCGTCCGGCTCTGCGCCGAATGTCGACTCTCAGCACGAAACTTACACCGGCCGGCGCGACCGACGAAATCCGGGCCATGCTGGTTCGAGCCGGAAACCCCGGCCATCTCGGCGTCACCGAATTCATCGGCCTCAAGGTGGTGAGCCTGCTGGTGATGCTGTGCCTGGGCATCGTAATGCAGCATGTCCTCGCGAGCGACATCGCAACCCGCCTCGGCATCGTAATGTTGTTCACGCTGATCGGCTATGTCGCCCCGGACTCGCTGCTTCAGAATATGATTACGTCGCGGCAATACATCATTCGCAAGAAACTGCCGGACACGATTGACCTCCTTATCGTTAGCGTCGAGGCCGGCCTGGGCTTCGATCAGGCAATTTCCAAGGTTGTTGAGAAGATGAAGGGCCCGATCGCAGAGGAGTTTGGCCGCGTTCTCGATGAGATGCGACTGGGTAAACAGCGCGGTCGCGCCCTGCGAGACATGGCTGCTCGATTGGACATATCCGAGGTCAGCTCGTTCGTAACGGCAATCGTCCAGTCGGAGCAACTCGGCGTCAGTATCGCCAGCGTTCTGCGGGTGCAGAGTGAAGCGATCCGCATCGCTCGCGCCCAGTCTATCCGTACGCAGGCGGCAAAGCTGCCGGTCAAGATGCTCATCCCACTGATCTTCTTCATCTTCCCGGCGATCCTTGTCGTTATGATGGGGCCCGCGATTATTACCATCAAGAACGCGTTCGCACATCTTTAGCCCGGCTTTCTCTCCACGCCGGCAGTACCTCGATCGTCCTCCCGCCGTGAGCAGGAGGACGATTGCGTTTTGGGTAAAGCCCGTAAAGGATGGAGACGTAAGACAATCCGATTGGCTTCATAACGGTGCAAGCCGTGCTCACTCATCCGAGACTTCGGGGCGTGCAGCCTGACTTGTGTTTTCTATTCAACGATGGCAACTCCAAGCAACAATCGCGCCGTACGCACACGGGGTGCTAAGCCGGCAAATCTCGAGGATCGCCGCCAGAGCGTTCGCGAGGCTCTTCGCGACCTCGAGGAGATTGGCGCCGCGTTCAGCATGGCGGATGTCGCGGAGCGAGCCGGAATCTCTCGTGCGACTCTTTATCGAGATGCCAGCCTCCGCGAGCTGGTTGGGGCGCGTGGTGATCAGGCCCGACCTGTGGACCCGCGTATCCACGACCGAATATGCAGCCGCCATAAGGCGCTCCAGGCTACCGTACGCGAATTGCGACGCCGGTTAAAAGAGTCCGAGCGAACCTGGGAGGAAATGCGTGAGCGGGCTCAACGAGCCGAGCATCAACTTGTAGCCGCTCAGAAGCGGCTTGACGCGGTGAACCGGCGCCTCACCGATCGCCCCGCCCACGGGGGACACCTCCTGGGTCAGGCCGCCGCCGCCATCGGCCCGGAGGGAATGCGCCGGGCCCGTCGCCACATCGCGCTCGCCCTGCATCCCGACCTGTACGCCCAGGATCCCGATACGGCGGCCATCGCAGGCGAACTCCTGCGCGCGCTTAACGATCTGGTCGACTGACGAGTACGTTTGAGGGTTCATCCGAATTGGCGCAGCATGATCTCAAGCTGTTCGGCCAGATATGCCTGGTTCCCGCGGCACAGTTCGCGCGCTGCAAGCCACTCCTGACGGGCGTGCGGACGGTCTCCCAGCTTGTACAGGGACAGTCCGAGGTTCATCCGTACGACCACCCGCAGGGGATCGTACTCGAGAGCCTCCCGGTAGGCATCGGCGGCCTCGACGAAGTCGCCCTGCTTATACAGGCGATTCCCCCGCAGCAAGCAGCGCCAGCATCGCATCCGGCGCGTCGCCGACGCGACCTGTTCGGACAGCCAGGTGTCGTTACGCACGCTTCTAAGTTCGCCAAGGCACGGCCGCTCACCTTCCGGGAATCGAGCGGAACGAGAACCAACAGGCAGTGCGGATCGTCCGTTTGTCCATAACACCCGAGTTCCGGTCCTCCGGGACGTACATAGGAGCAACCATGCAAGACCTGCTCGTACCGCTTTATCATCTGCCGCCCCGGTCCGAGGGCGAAGGCCCCATCGGCAACACAGGGGTGAACATCCGGCGCGCGAACACATTCGAACTCTCGTTAGTGCGCGACTTCATCACCTGCGAGTTCTCGCAGAGCTGGGCCGACGAAAGCGCGGCGGTGTTCGCCCGCCAGCCCATTCCTTGCTTTATTGCCACGCTCGACCGTCGAATTGTTGGATTTGCAACGGTGGACTCCACCCGGCGCGGATTCTTCGGCCCCACTGGCGTCGCCAAAGACGCACGCGGGAGGGGCATCGGCAAGGCGCTGCTCATCGCCGCCCTCTGGTCCCTCTGGGACCTCGGATACGCGTATGCGGTCATCGGCGCGGCCGGCCCGGTCGACTTCTATGCGAAGGCTGTACATGCGATCCCCATTCCAAACAGTTGGCCGGGGATCTACACTGACCTTCTCGAGCGAAAGTGAGCCCGATCCCCCCAGTCCAACCCTGACGCGTGTAGAACTCGACACGGATGTATCGGGTACCTGGGACCTAAACCCCTGCGGGGCTGGAGAAGGTCTGCACGAATCCCCGGCCCCGCAGGGGCTTGGGTCCCAGTAGACGCGAGTAAGCAGGTCGCTCGGCGGTGTGAAGCCCGTTGTATAATGAACCGGATGTGCGGTCATCTTCTCGTCACATCTACGTCGCTTA
>JBKQWH010000189.1:0-17058 GCA_052139635.1 Capsulimonadaceae bacterium | reverse complement strand
CACCAGACCGAGTTTTAAAAAACCCTTATAAATAGGGCAAAATTTGCGTTGCGAGGCAAGTTATCCACCAAAAACCTCGTTGCTTATTATTATTATAGTTACTAACTATATATAAATAATAACAGGTAAGGCCTAAAGACATCGGTACAATAACATTGGCGCGGTTCTCAGCGAGCGATTTAGCCCGGCCATCCGCGCGGAGATCCGGTTCGTATGCCGTTTGGCCCCCAGTCTCCCACAGGCAGGCGAGCCCAGTAATCGAAATACGGAGTATCCATTCCGCGGCGCGGACGACGGCTGGCGAAGCCCGGCTGAAGCGGGCACGTTCACAATCGACGAATTAAACCGAGGGCATCGAATTGCGGACTCCATGCATTGGGCAGCGATAGAGGTACGAGACGCATTACGACGTAGTTCACGTCGCAGATCAACACTACACGGAATATAGCAGAGGAACAGACACCACAATGCTGGAAATCAAGAATCTCAAGGCGGAAGTCGACGGCAAGCAGATCCTGAAGGGGATCGATCTCACGGTGAATGCCGGTGAGGTGCATGCCATTATGGGAAAGAACGGCTCCGGGAAGAGCACACTGGCGAGCGTGCTCGCGGGGCGCGACGTGTACGATGTCACGGCTGGTGAAATTCGCTTCAACGGGATCGACCTGCTCGACCTCGATCCGGAGGAGCGCGCCAAGGAAGGGGTGTTCATGGCCTTCCAGTACCCGGTCGAGATCCCGGGCGTCAACAACACCTACTTCTTGAAGGCCGCTTTGAACAGCATCCGAAAGCACCGCGGCCTCGAGGAGCTCGACGCCATGGATTTCCTGGCGCTGGTGCGCGAGAAGCTCAAGGTGCTCCATATCGACCAGAGCCTCCTCAACCGCCCCGTCAACCAGGGATTCTCCGGCGGCGAGAAGAAGCGCAACGAGATATTCCAGATGGCCGTCCTCGATCCCAGGCTGGCCATCCTCGACGAGACCGACTCCGGCCTCGATATCGACGCCCTCAAGAACGTCGCCGACGGGGTCAATGCCCTGCGCAGCCCGGAACGGGCGATCATCGTGGTCACGCACTACCAGCGGCTGCTCAACTATATCGTTCCGGACTTCGTCCATGTGATGCTCGACGGGCGCATCGTGCTCTCCGGCTCCAAGGACCTGGCGCTGGAGCTCGAGGAGAAGGGCTACGACTGGCTCGAAGCCGAGATGGTGGCGTAAGGAGACGACAGCGAGATGACACCGTTGGCAGATTCCATTTCCCGAACACTGGACGATCTCATTGGCGCCGAAACGAAGCCGGGCGGCTGGGCCGGCGGCCTGCGCCAGCAGGCGCGCGCGCGATTTCGCGAGATCGGCTACCCGACCCGGCGCGACGAGGAATGGCGCTATACGCCGGTCGCGCCGATCGCCGAGACCCCGTTCAAGCTGGCCGCATCGATGCCCGAGTTCAGTTGCGAGCAGATTGCCGGATACGCGCTGACGGGGATGCAGGCCGTCGAGCTTGTCTTCGTCAACGGCCGCTTCTCGGATGAGTTGTCGACGCTGTACCCGCTTCCAAAGGGCACGGTTGTGGGCAGCCTGGCGACATTTCTTGCGGTGGAGGATGCGGGTGTGCTGTCCAACCTGGGCCGGTACGCCGCGTTTGACTCCCAGCCGTTCGTCGCCCTGAACACGGCGGCGCTGGTCGACGGCGCCTACATTAACATCCCGCGCAACGCGGTCGTCGAGAGCCCCATCCACCTGCTCTTTATCGCGACATCCGCGGACGGGCCAACCGCCGCCCACCCGCGCAACCTGATCGTCGCCGGAGAGAACTCGCAGGCCACCATCGTCGAAAGCTATGTCGGACTCGAAAACGCGCATACCTTCACCAATGCGGTCACCGAGATCGTCTGCGCCCGAAGCGCCGTAATCGATCACTACAAGATCCAGCGCGAGAGCGCCGCCGCATATCACGTCTCGACCACACAGATCCAGCTTGCCGCAGCCGCGAACTTCGCATCGCACTCGATCGGCTTTGGCGGAGCGCTCGTGCGGAACGACGTCAACGCTGTGCTCGCCGGCGAGGGTATCGAGTGCACCCTCAATGGCCTGTACACGGCCCGCGACCGGCAGCATGTCGATAACCACACGTCGATCGACCACGCCATGCCGCACTGCAACAGCCACGAGCTTTACAAGGGTATCATTGACGGCAAGGGCCGGGGAGTCTTCAACGGGAAGATTTTCGTGCGCCAGGACGCGCAGAAGACCGACGCCAAGCAGACCAACCAGACCCTGTTGCTTTCCGACGATGCGCAGATCAACACGAAGCCGCAGCTCGAGATCTACGCCGACGACGTCAAGTGCACGCACGGAGCGACGGTCGGCCAGCTCAGCGACGAGGCCATGTTCTACTTGCGATCGCGCGGGATCGACAAGGATGTGGCCCGGGAATTGCTGATTTACGCGTTCGCCGCCGACATTGTCCATCGTATCAAGATCGAGCCGATCCGCGCGCAGCTTGACCACGTGCTGCTCTCGGAACGGGCGCTGGAAGGGATAGAATGAGATGAACGCGGACGACGGTGGCTATGGCGGCTACCCCATTGAACAGATACGAGCTCAGTTCCCGATTCTGGACGAGATGGCACATGGCCATACGCTCGTGTACCTGGACAACGCGGCGACAACGCAAAAGCCGCAAAACGTGATCGATACCCTGGTGCACTATTACCAGCACGACAACGCCAACATCCATCGCGGAGTACACCTCCTGAGCGAGCGCGCAACCGCTCGGTATGAGGAGGCGCGCGCCAGGATCCAGCGGTTCCTGAACGCAGCGGACACGCGGGAGATCATTTTCACGCGCGGGACCACCGAGGGCATCAACCTCGTGGCGCAGACATATGGCCGAAGGAACGTCGGGGCCGGTGACGAGATTATTATCACGGCGATGGAGCACCATTCGAACATCGTCCCGTGGCAGATGCTCTGCGAGGAAAAAGGAGCCGTCCTGCGCGTCGTCCCGATCACTGACGACGGCGTGCTCGACATGGACGTCTACGAGTCGATGCTCGGCCCGCGCACGAAGTTCGTCGCCGTCGTTCACCTGTCCAACTCGCTCGGCACGGTCAACCCCATCCGGCGGATCATCGAGAGCGCGCACCGGCTCGGCATCCCCGTCCTGGTCGACGGCGCCCAGTCGGCGCCTCACCTGGCCGTCGATGTACGGGCACTCGATTGCGACTTCTTCGTCCTCTCCGGCCACAAGATGTACGGGCCGACCGGCATCGGCGTCCTCTATGGAAAGGCAGCGCTGCTCGAGGCGATGCCGCCCTACCAGGGAGGTGGCGACATGATCGCATCGGTGACGTTCGAGAAGACAACCTACAACCAGTTGCCGTACAAGTTCGAGGCAGGCACTCCCAATATCGAGGGACCGATCGGTCTGGCCGCCGCCATCGACTTCATCGAGCAGGTTGGTATTGATGCGCTCGCCGCACACGAGCACGCATTGCTCGAATACGGAACCACGCGCCTTCCCGAAGTAGCCGGGCTCAAAATCGTGGGAACCGCCCCCGACAAAGCCGGTGTTATCTCCTTTATCCTGAAGGGTGTCCACCCGCACGACATCGGCACTCTTGTCGATCAGGACGGCATTGCGATCCGAACCGGTCACCACTGCACGCAGCCGGTTATGAAGCGGTTCGGCATCCCGGCCACCGCGCGAGCGTCGTTTGCGGCCTACAACACGTGCGCGGAAGTGGATGCGCTGGTCGAGAGCCTGAATCGTGTGGCGGAGGTATTCGCATAATGTCCAGTGCTGCCAGGGAGCTGTATCAGCAGGTCATTCTGGACCACAACAAGAACCCGCGCAACTGCCGGGTGATGGCGGACCCCTCGCACCATGCGGAGGGCCACAACCCCCTTTGCGGCGATGTCATCGACGTCTACCTGGACCTCAAGGACGGCGTGATTGCCGATATCAGTTTTCAGGGCTCCGGCTGCGCCATCTCGCAGTCGTCGGCGTCGATCATGACCACCATGCTCAAGGGCAAGACCCCGGAAGAGGCCGAGCGTCTCTTCGACCAGTTTCGCAGCATGGTCACCGGCGACACCGATACCGCGCAGGAGACCGAGGAAACCGTCGGCAAGCTGGCCGTCTTCAGCGGCGTCCGCGAGTTTCCAGCCCGCGTCAAATGCGCAAGCCTCGCCTGGCATACTGTCACCGCTGCTCTGCGCGCGTCCGATGCCGCCGTCAGCACGGAATAGGAAAACGATGGAACACTTAACCTTACCGCATACCCATAAGGTTTACCCCCTCGCGATCGAGGCCGAGGTGATCGAGGCTCTCCGCAACGTCTACGACCCGGAAATCCCGATCAACATCTACGAACTCGGCTTGATCTACGAGATTAACGTCGACGAACACGGCGTGGTTAAAGTGGTTATGACGCTCACGTCCCCCGCCTGCCCGGTGGCCGGCTCGCTTCCCGGAGAGGTGGAGATGAAGGTCCGCAGCGTCGAGGGTGTCGCCGACGTCCACGTCGAGCTCACCTTCGAGCCGGCGTGGAGCATGGACATGATGTCCGAGGAAGCCCGCCTCGAGCTCGGGTTCTGGTGAATTGTCTGAACCATGATGCAGATGATTAGATGATGGGCTATGATCCGGACCGGAAACGCTATCGGCCCCGGAGTAAAGATCATAGTCTATCAGTTCATCATCTACATCGCCGGACAGGCCTTCACCGGCCCGCTCACATAGCCAATGTTTTGACTACGCATGGTATAATAGTCCTGGCGTGACATGTTGAGGTGGCTATGAAAACAGTCGAAAGTGTTACAGCAACGTTCGCTCGCAATAGTATCGGAACCGTTTGGGAGATGGCCAGGAAAGGCCCGATCGCTGTTACAAGCGCAGGCAAGACCATCGCCTATGTCCTGGCGCCGGAGGATTTCGAGCGGACTCAACGGAAACCGCGCACCCTCGGCTTTGCCCGCGACCTCATCGGCGAGTTCGATCTCCACGAGTTTAACTCTGTTACCGCCGAAGAGATGGGATTTGGACAGTATATGCCGTGAGATATCTTCTGGATACCCATGCTCTCTTGTGGGCCGCCCGCGGAGCCGACGAGCTTCCGCAGGCCGTCGGCGACGCAATCATCGATGCGTCAAACGACATCTTTGTCAGCATCGCGTCGTTCTGGGAGATCGCCATCAAGGCGAGCCTGGGAAAACTGCCTCTGACCGGAACCGTTGCAGCGTTACAATCCCGGACCGAGGCGATGAACATCACGACGCTGCCGCTAAGCGCAATGTACCTCGACGTTCTCCGCGGCCTTCCATATCACCATCGGGATCCGTTTGACCGAATCATCATCTCGACGGCAATCGAGGAAGGACTGTCACTCATTTCCATGGACACCGAGTTCCCACCCTATAACGTTCCGCTGTGGTGGGGCTAACCTCGCCGAATCCGTCTGCTCTTCACCGGCCTGCGTCAAGGAAGCCCCTCGCACGTCAGTCCACCGCATCTCCGACATCGGAATCGAGAATACTGCGTTCCATGGCTTATGGAATAAACGCGCGTTAACAGGTTATCTGAGTCCATATTGGCACGGATTATGCATCTTAACTTTCGTAACGAAGCAGCGATCGAACCCTACATACGAGCCCGGCTTCTCACCGCATAATCGTTCGCGAATCTCCCTTGTGCTGCGAGGATTCCGTGAACGCCTGGTTCTGCTCATAGCCTTGTTCCGTGCAAACTCGCAGGAAGACAGCGGACTACAGCAAAGGAGCGTCAATATATACCATGCCGATTAACGATGCAAATGCCCTGATCGCGGCCCCCTGGGAAATGCTGTCCGAACAGTTCTCAAAGCAGATCATCGACCAGCTAAACAATCTTCAGATCAATCAATCGAACGCGTCGTCAGGCGCAGCGATTAAGTACCAGGTGCTTCTCACGCTCAGCGGCGCCCAGGCCACAGTCGCCGATTCCGGAAGCGGGTCCCCTAACCTCCTTTCCGCGCCGCCGGGAATCTCCCAACAGACTGCCACGCTGCTGGAGATTGCAGCGCCGCTGGACCCGGACGGCTGGAACATCCATATCACCGCTCTCGTTAACGGCATCGTCGACGTAAGCGGTCTCGGCGCCACCTTCCTGTCCAAAACCATCAAGAACCAGCAGCAAACGATCGACATCACCGGCCTGAGGCTCGTAGCCGGGATTAAATCGAACGACTTCACTGCCGTTAACCCCCAGGTCGCCGGATTGGCCATTACGCCAAACTTCACTGTCGACATGGCGGGATTTGTGAATTGCCATCTCAATATCAATACCGCCCGGACCGTTGTCAATCCGGACGGAAGCATGGAGTTCGAGATCGATCTGGATGGCTTAAACGTGTCGGCGATCCGGGATTTCACGGTCAGCGGCACGATCACCGCAGTGCTTGCCGCGAACCTGACGCTGAAAGCTGACCTCCATCTCAAGAACGGCGCGATCAACGTGCCGTACAGCACTTCATTCTCCGTGGCGCTCCCGGACTCCGTTTCGCAACTGGTGCAACTGGTCAATCAACAACGGACCTTTGGAATCGCGTCCACCGATGTCGTTCAACCCGTCAACAACGTCGCCGACCTCGGCACGTATGCGTCGCTGATCGACGGGGCGATTCTCACGCACGCGCCGAACGGCCTCGTATACGCCCTGCTGTTTCCGCCCAGCAAGGACGGGTGGATACCCGTCGGCGGTCCGCCCGTGAACTATGTCGACGAGGACGACTGCGCCATCTGGACGGGGCACTATCTGGCCGCCGAATCCTTCCGATACGCGGCCGCAGTCAAGAAGGGAAATGCACAGGATCAAAGTGATGCGCTCGCGAGGGTCAACGCCATCCTCAGCGGAATCGCAAATCTCTTCGCGATCACCCAGACCGCGACGGCTGATGTCGCCGGTCAAACGGGCCAGTTGACCGGCCTTCTCTGCCGCGCGGCGCTCCCGGACTCGTCGACTCTGCAGACGAACCCACCTCTGAACCGTCCGAACAATCAGCCGGTACCGAAGAACCAACCGCCCAATTCTACGAAATACTATGTTTCGATACCGGTGGGCGGCGAGCCCTGGAGCGCGGTCGGACGTGATGCGAATCCGCCAAGCCGGGACTCGCACATGGGAATCCTGCTCGGACTGGCCTGCGCCTACCGGCTCGTCACCGACTCGACCGTACAGGCCCGCGTGGGCAGTCTGTATACACCCTTCCTGTCGTACATTTTAGACAACGGCTGGAACGTGCCCACTCCCACGGGCGACCCAATCAAGGCCACGGACGGTCACATCGACGTTACAACCGTAACGACCTTTATCATGCAGTTCCACCAGCAGTTGGCGCTGCTCAAGGTCGGAGCGACCATTAACCCGGCCCTCTTCGACGCGGCCTATCAGACCAGTTCCGCCGCCGCCGACACGGTCTGGATACCGATCTGGGGCGACTGCCTCGATCCGGTCGCCAAGTACTACAAGTTCAATCTGGACTATGCCGCCCTCGGGCTGCTCCTCTGGCTCGAGAACGACCCGGCACTTCGCACATCCTATCTGCGCGCGTTCGAGCTGCTAACAGGCACAACGAAGCTGCACAGAAACGCCTACTTCAACCTCTGGCAGATGCTGATCGATCCCACGACGGCCGCCAGCGTCACCGCCGGCGCGACGCTGCAGGACGAAACGCTCTATCTGCTCTATGAGCTCTGGCTTCGCTTCAATCGCATCCAGGGACCGGACACCTGTTTGCCCCGCGAGGTGACTCCCAGCACGATCTTCCTCACCGGCCTGAACCAGAACGATATCAAGGTCTATACATCCGCCTTCGACAACGAAAGCGATGTGGTGGTACCATACCCCCTGCCGCTGCACTACCGCCCAAGCCTGGGCACGGACGCGGATTCCGGTAGCCACGACTCCGAGATGGACTATATGTGGCAGCGGAACCCCTTCAATGCCGGCTTCAATCTTGACGCTACCGGCAAGCCGGACTTCAGCTACGTTGTCACGGGCAACGTCAACCTGGAGGCTCCCGGGATCGACTATCTTCTGGCCTATCACATGGCCTCGTATCTCGGCTTAGTGTAACGCGGCGCCGCGCGTGGCGCCTAACGTTCGATAACGAAATCTTACTAAGGAGAAACAAACTCATGCCGCTCCCGATTGAACGATCCATTTTTCTCGGTCAAAATGTGCTGGAAGCCGAGCGCGTGGTCACCCCCGACAAGCTGCCGTACGTGCTGCCGGCCGGATACAACCTTCTCTTCAATTTCCAGGGAAACGATATCGTCACCGACGTCGATGTGCAGGCGCAGGACGATAAGATCATTCCGACCCTCTTCCTTCCGTTCGGCTTCG
This sequence comes from Capsulimonadaceae bacterium, assembly GCA_052139635.1. GTDB lineage: Bacteria > Armatimonadota > Armatimonadia > Armatimonadales > Capsulimonadaceae > JBKQWH01. The sequence continues at coordinate 8,670 of JBKQWH010000189.1, read as the reverse complement.
TCGCGGCGGCAGCAACGCCATCGGCCGACGGAACCACCGATGTCATCGTCGCGATCCGGGGGACCGAGTCGGTCTGGGAATGGATTCAGGACGCGAGATTCCTGATGACGCAATTCCCGTTTGTGCCCGATGCCGGAAACACCGAAGATGGATTTACCGCCGTATATAGCTCCCTCGGCGTGAAGACCGATACGGGCCTCACCCGGCTTGTCGACGCGCTCCAGGCTGCCATAGCCCCGCTTGGGCCGGTTTCGATCACCGTGTCCGGTCACAGCCTTGGCTCCGCCCTTGCGACTCTGCTCGGCATTGAGATCGCGAGCCTCGGTCTTCCGAACCTGACGGTAATCACGTTCGCCAGTCCTTGTGTCGGCGACGCCGCCTTTGTCGCCAGGTACAACGCGCTGGTGCCGAACTCCTGGCGCATCGCCAACCAGGTCGACATCGTCACCCACCTTCCACCGAGCATCTTCGCCGAATTTGAGCAAGTGAACACCGTATACCAGATGAACTTCTTCGGAAAGGTTCAAACAAGCCTCGTCTGCTTCCACGCCATGACGTCTTACTTGCACTTCCTGAGTCTCCTGACGTCCGAGGTTCAATCCATCCCGCTCGACAGCAAGTGCGACCCAACACTGCCGTTCGGCTTGTGATGGGTCGCTGTCCCATGGCATTCTCATCGGCCCCGCCCGTGTCAAGCAGGCGGGGCCGGATCGCGTCAATATCTCGTGGACGTCTCGTTGATAGCGTCCAACGCGGAACCTTGACCCGGTTCCGCGGCATCGGTGGGTGGTATAATGAAGCCGCAATGATGCTCGTGCAAACCACAGCGCTACCGCCGATGCAGATTGGCAAGGTCACGGTCGAGACGCCCCTGGTGCTTGCGCCTATGGCCGGGGTCACTTGCCACGCCTTCCGACTGCTGTGCAAAACCTATGGGGCCGGCCTCGTCGTCACCGAGTTGCTCTCCTCACACGCGATCCACTACAAGAACAAGAGAACCTTCGGGATGTTCGACTGGACCGACGCCGAGCGACCGGTCTCCGTGCAGCTCTTCGGCGGTGAACCGGAGATCATGGCGGAGGCGGCACGGGTGGTCGAGGCCGCCGGCGCCGACATCGTGGATCTGAATATGGGCTGCTGGGTACCCAAGGTAGCCAAGATCGGCGCCGGTGCGACCCTCCTGCGCGATGTCTGCCACGCAGAGGCCGTGGTCAAAGCGATGGTCGGCGCCGTGAAGATCCCGGTGACCGTCAAGATCCGCTCCGGCTGGGACCCCGCCCACGCCACCGGGGTCGAGTTCGCACGGCGTGCGCAGGACGCCGGCGCGGCCGCCGTCGCGGTCCACGCTCGCTTCGCCAGCCAGGGATTCACGGGGTCGGCCGACTGGTCGATTATCCGGCGGGTCAAGGACGTCGTAACGATCCCGGTCATTGGCAACGGCGACGTGGCGACGCCGGCCGACGCCCTCCGAATGGTCGATGAGACCGGCTGCGACGGCGTGATGGTGGGCCGGGCGGCAATGGGCAATCCGTGGATATTCGCCGAAATCAAGACGTTCCTGGAAACGGGACAACTTCGGCCGCCTCCCACGCTCGACGAACGCATCGAGGCCGCGTTGATGCATCTCAAAACCCTGGCCGGCACACCCAACGTTGGGGAAGCACGGGCCGTGACGGAGATGCGCGCCCAAATCACGCACTACTTTAAAGGCTTTCATGGCGTGAGCGCCCTGCGGAACCTTCTCGTGCAGGCAACCAGTATCCGGCAGGTGGAAGATCTGCTGCACCACGAGAGGCAACGCACCGTATGAGCTTGTTCGACAACACCGCCGGCCCGCAGAGCTTCGCCAAAATCGCACCCAACGGCACGCCCGCCGATAATCGACGTCGCTTGTTCATGATGCTGGCCACAGCCGCGCTGGCCTATATGGCATTCTGCCTGATCATCCCGCTCATTCCGTTCTCACCCCATCACAAGCCGCGCCTACTGGTCGCATCGGTCGTGATCGGCACAACGCTCCTGTTCATGTACCTCCAGATGCTGCTCCCCTGGCGCATGCTGTCTCTGGACCAGCCGTTCACGACCGAGGCCAGGGAGGCGGCGTTCCTGGCCGTCCTGTGGCTGTTGATGTCCTCCGGCCGGATCGCGCCCAGTCACGGCTACGTCGCTCAAGCGGCTTATGGGTGCGCGGTTAACATCATCTATACGCTTACCGGGTGCCTGGTGGGAGCGATGGTCGCGCGGATCGTGCGGGAAGCAAAGATCCTTCTGCCGTTGGCGCTTGTCGCCGGAGTCATTGACATTGTGGGGGCGATGACCCCGGTCGGGTTCACCCATAACGCGCTGAAGAACCACCCCGGAATTGTGTCGAAGGTCTCCGTCCACGTTCCGACGATGCACGGGCTGCACCTTGTCAGCATGATCGGGCCCGGCGACACGTTGTTCATCGGCTTCTTCTTCGCGATTGTCCTGCGCCAGCACCTGAACGCAACTCGGACATTCGCGATGATGTACGCATTTCTGACCATCACCATGCTTGCGGTCGAACTCGGATTCCTGCGTGAGGCCGGGGCACTCGCGCCGATGGGATTGGCCGTCATTCTGGCCAACCTGAGCCACTTCAAGTTTTCACGCGAGGAGACGTTCGCCATGATCTACGCCGGAGCCATCGCGGTGGCCATGGCGATGGCGTTCTTCCTCTACACCAGCGGGCATCTCTTTCATCACCCGCAAGGACCCACACAATGACCGAACCTGACACAGCAAGACGGCACGTACTACTGCTCGATACCGACGAGCGAGCGGGCCTGGTGGCTGCCATCGCCGAAGCCTGCGCGTCGCGACATATTTCGCTCGAAATCGCGACCGGTCCCGCCCATGTGCTCATCGCGACAACGGCCGATGACTCAAGCATCGACTCAGTCACCGCGGCCTTTCTCCGGATCCCCGGCGTGGCTGCCGTCTACCCCTATACGGTAAAATGATATCTGTGAAACAAATCACCCAATTCAGCGCTGCCGTCTGCGGCCTCGCGCTCCTGCTCTTCCCATTGACACCGGCCGCGGCGCAAGCCCGCAAACACATGTCGACACAGAAGTTGCGGCCGGGAACGCTGGCCTGGGTGCTGCATAAGCACCGAGTCGCCGGCGGCGCGGCCCCGGTTAAGGGGGCCGAGCACACCAACTACACCCTGACAGCCAGCGGCCTGAGCGGCTCGCTCGATGAGTACTCCGTGCCGCCACAGAGCTTCCGTGTGGAGTTGACTCTCGGCCCGCTGCACATGATCAACGCCGACGATGGCGTGCAGGCCTGGGAGCAGGACTCCACTGGAAACGTGCGTATCATCCGCGGGCCGGAGTTGACCGAGGCGCGCGCCGCCGAGACCTTTTCGCTCGACACATACGACCCCCTGTCCGACACCAGCGGCGCGCACGTTACACTGCGTCCCACCCGCGCACCGGATGGCGACTACGTTGTCGACGCCACGCCGCGCGGCGGAACTGTGCAAACCATGTACATCAACCCGAGCACGTTTCTGATCGACCGTATGGAGATGCACGAGGCCGGAATTACCGGGACGGTGGCAATCACGTCATACCGGAATATCGACGGGGACCAGACACCGGCGCATCTGAAGATCGGATATGCGGGAATTCCGGTGACGATCACGGCGGACCTGCAGTCGGCCAGTTACTCGGCGCGCGTTTCCCCGGCCATATTCCGCGTACCCGCGGAGGCGAGGGACTTCGTCTTCCTCGATCCGAAGGATCAGGATTCGACCACGATCCCATTCGAGTTACAAACCAACGAGATTGTCGTCCCGGTAAGCATCAACGGGCGCACACTCCACTTCATCCTCGACAGTGGCGCGGCGAGCAGCTTTATTACGAGCGCCGCGGCGCAGGGCCTCGGCCTCGACACCCAGGGAAACGTGCCGGCAGTCGGCTATGGCGGCGCGGTCAAGAGCCAGGTCGCCACGCACACGACGGTCGATGTTGCCGGCCGGCTTCGGCTGAAGGGTCAGTTGCTTTACGTAGTGGATCTTCCGGAATCGCCCAGTTTTGCGGAGAGCCATCCTCAACTGGACGGCGCACTGGGATACGATATCTTCGCGCGAATGGTAGTGCGTGTCGACTACCGCAACAAGCTCCTGACGCTCTCTGCGCCCGGATCGGCGACGCTCGAGACCGGAAAAACGAAGGGCAAGGTCGTGCCGATCAAGCTCGAGAACCACACCCCGACTGTCGAAGCTTCCGTTGACGGCCGGCAGCCGGCGCGCTTCATCATCGACACGGGCGACAACAGCGACGTCCATCTCTACTCGCGTTATGCGGCCGCGCAGAAGCTGGAGAACAAGTCCGGCGCGCCCGGAGCGCTGCTGAGAATGGGGCTGGGAGTCGGCGGAATGGTCGCGGAGATATCGACACCGGGCCATCGGCTCACTCTTGGCGGCCAATCGGTAACAAATATCCGGCTGGCAACCATTCGAAACGCCGGGATTTCCGACATCTCGGAGTTCGCCGGCGGAATTGGAAACACAGTGCTGAGCCGGTTCCTGGTGACCTTCGACTACCCGGACAATGAGCTCCTTCTGGCGCCGCCGGCGGCCGCGCTGCCGCCGCCGGCTGCACCCGAACCGAGCCGGAGCAACCTCACCGCCTCCGCCACAACCGGAGACCTTTCGCTCGACGACCTGCTGGCTCACCATCTCGTCGCCCTCGGCGGAGAGGAAGCGGTCGCGGGCGTCCACAGCACCCGGATGACTCAGGCGCTTTCGACAGGAGGAGCGTCCGGCACCGTGATTTCGGCCTATTCCGCTCCGGATCGCGAGTACGAGGAGGACCTGCTCGGCGTCGTCAAGGTCGTCCAGGGATACAACGGAAAGGTCGGCTGGCATATCGACGGAAACGGTGGCGTTCGACCTCTGGCCGACGATGAGCAGCGCGACCTGCGAAACCAGATTTACTTCGACAGCAATTCGTACGTGATCGCAGGCCCCGGCCGAATGCCGGGCAAGCTCTCGCTCCGCCCGGCGCGAGACCCGGCGACCGGAGACTATATCGTCGATGTCCTCCCTGACGGCGGAAAACCGTCGACGATCTACTTCGACCCGAAGACGTACATGATCGTTCGCGAGGAACATAAGGAAGATGCGGTCCTCACAACAACGTACTTTTATGGTTACCACGCGTTCGGCGGGGTTCAGTATCCGACCATCGTACACGTCACCAACGGAACGCAGCGATACGACATGGACATTGTCGTGACCAAACTTGAAACCAACGTCCCTCTTCCGCAGTCCCTCTTTGATCCGCCGGCTCCCTCAGCGAAAGCGTTCTCGTTCACCACTCCGAAGGCCGTGTCGGCATCGACCTATTTCGACGTCGAAAACGGCGAAATCGTGCTGCCGGTTGTCATCGACGGGCATCCGGAGCGTCTGCTCTTCGATAGCGGCGCAAGCTCGACGGCGATCTCGAAGCAACTGGCCGATTCGCTGAACCTCAAGGAGGGGGGCGTCCTGGAGGCGATGGGCTATGGTGGCTCAGCCGATCTGCGCCCGGTGGCGATTGGTACGATCGAGATCCCGCACGCAGTCCGGCTCACCGGCGTGACGGGAGTGGCGGTAACGCTGCCAATGGTCCTCGAAGGCTTTACCGGCGGCCCGGTCGGTGGACTGCTCGGGTATGACCTGCTCTCGAAGCTCGTCGTGCGAGTGGACTTCGCCCGTGACCGGATGACGTTCATTGACCCGGACAGCTTCCACCCGACCGCTAAGGACGGAACGCCGCTCCCGGTGAACCTCGACAACGATGTTCCGACCGTCGACGCCCGCTTGGATGATCTTCCATCGGCACATTTCCTCCTCGATACGGGAGATTTCTCGACTCTGCGCCTTTTCGAGCCGTACATCACGAACGAGAAGCTGGACACGCGCTATCCGGGCGGTGTCACCCTGGCCGGCGGAGGCATCGCCGGAATCTCCTCCTCCCGCCGCACTACGATCGACAAGTTCGCGATCGCCGGAGCTTCCTTCCAGCACGTCCCGGCCGACTTCTCGCTCGACCCAAAAGGGGGGACGTCCGAGTTGAACGCGGGGTCCCTCGGCGAAGGGCTTCTCTCCCATTTCGTGGTCACGTTCGACTTCCCGCACGGCCTCGTCTACTTCGCGCCCGGCGCGAATGCGAACAAGCCGTTTTAGCCGCAACGCTTCGCGTTAAGTCGTCGCCGGATGCGTCAGGCCGGAGCGTTCACCTACCTTTCGACCCTTGGGACCGGAGTGGGGAGCGGCCTTTTCGGGACGGGAATCCCGCTGTCACGCGACCTCGACTCGGACTCGCATCGCGGCGCGGCATGGTGCTCGCCGTACCCCTTGTGCTGGTCTTCGGCGGCCGCTCAACGTCGATCGCACACGACACAACGTTTACGAGATGGTACTATACTTCGGAATGAACTGAGGGATTTGCAAACGTCCGACAGTGCGTGCCTCGACCCAATGTGGAGGACCTTTGCAACCCGGCCGGACTGATTATGAGCAGCATTGGCAAACCTGATCCCGTTACCCGGAACCGCCAGTTCCTGCTGATCGTGCTGATGCTGCTCGCGGTTGCGGCGTGTCTGTTCAACTGGTTCTCCCGTTCGCTGGTCAACCAGATGGCGGCGCAGCCGCGGCGGTTGTGCGGGCGCTCGGCCCGATTGGATTGATGCGCCTGACCCAGGTCATCTCGCCGGGAAACCGGCCTTCCGCGGTGAGCGCCGGCACGCATATGGCGTCGGGATTCGACCACGGACGGATCTACGGCTGCGCCTTCGACATCGCCGTGGTGGCGCCAGACCGGTCGGCCGATCGCGACGTGCGTGCGCTGCGCTTGCAGGGGATCGCGGCCTGGCGCCGCGGCCCGGACGCTCCGGGAGGGGCCCCTGGTCTGGCCCCGCACATCCACTGCGTCTGGCCCGGTGCATCGTCCCACAATATCCAGAACGCCCAGCAGATCGCCAGCTTCGTGCGCGGCTACCGCGGCCTCGTCGGAATCGGAGTCCCACGGACCCGCTGGATCGGCCCGTCAATCCGCCCCGACGAGCGCCGCCGCGTCCGCGAACTCTACGACAGCGTCCACGGCTCGAACTCCCTCCGCAGCATTACCCCTTACGAATTGCTCCACTCGGCACGCTAGCCGCCGAGTAATCGGCCTGTTCCGCATATCGACGGCGCGTGCATTCATGGAAGAATCCGGATAACGCTTGCTTGTTGTAAAGGAAATGGACTCGTGATATAACATATGAAAGCTATGCACTAGCTAGGGCGTGTCCCGCCGGTGAGTTGCGATTGCTCATGTGTGCGGCAGCAGGGTGCGAACGCCCAACTGACCTTTTTCGCGGAATGTCATCGGTGATGGGATGTATTTCGCAGGCAATCTTGCCGGCGGGACTCGGAGAGGATGATTCTCATGAAGCTCTTCAGGCAGGTTGTCTTGGTGCTTGCATTGACGCTCATTCCCCTGAGCGCGTTTGCAACAGCAAGCATATCGATTAGCCCCATCTCGCTTTCGAAAGCGGTGGGTGAGACCATTCAGTTCACAGCGACCGTGACCGGGGTCACACCCACGACCGTTACCTGGTCGGCCGGAGGCATTACCGGCGGCAACCCGGCCGTGGGAACGATTACCTCTACCGGTCTATACACGGCCCCCCATACGGTACCGGCCACCAATCCGGTGAAGATTGTGGCGACAAGCACGGCCGCAGCACTATCCGCAACCGCAAACGTCACGGTTCTTTTAGAGGGGCCGAAACTCACCAGCATCTCGCCGGCCGACGTGCCTCCGGGCGCCTTTACGCTCACGCTGTACGGTGCGCGTTTTGCCTCCGGCGCTATTGTACAGGAGAGTTATGGAACCACGATCGTCGATATGGAGCCGACAACGATCACCACGTCGCAGATACTTGTTTCGGGCAACCAGGGCGCGGCGACAACCGCCTCTTTCCAGGTGAAGAACCCCGGGTCGGCGTGGAGCGACACACTCACCGTTACCGTGTCCCCATCGGTCGTCCTCAATCCGCTTTCGCCGTCCGTGGTCGTAGGCGGGTCAACGGAGCAGTTCGATGCCGTCGCATATGGCTTGACTCCCGCGACCATCACCTGGTCGGTCGGCGGTGTCACCGGCGGCAACGCGACGGTAGGCACGGTCTCGCCGACCGGTCTGTATACATCTCCCGCCGCCATTCCCGGCCAGGATCCCGTGCAGATCACTGCGACAGGCACGGCCAACACAGCCTACTCAGCCTCGACGTATATCGATATCATTCCCAAGGGGCCGACATTGTCGTCCGTGGCTCCCGCTTCGATCGCGGTCGGAAATTTCACGGTTACTCTCACCGGGAACGGCTTCTTGACCGGCGCGCAAGTGCTCGAGACCTCCGGAACCACCTCGGCCACGTTGACAAACACGTCGCTCACGTCGACGCAGATAGTCGCCACGGGTTATCAGGGCAACGCAGCCTCGGCATCGTTTAAGGTCAAGAACCCCGGCAGCGGATGGAGCAAAACGATTACAATCCCCGTCACCAGCGGTTCAAATCACACGCTTACGGTGGTCAACGGCACCGGCGGGGGCAGCTATGCGTCCGGCGCTACTGTCACCATTACGGCGGACGCACCTCCCACCGGACAGA
>JBKQWH010000188.1:0-13927 GCA_052139635.1 Capsulimonadaceae bacterium | reverse complement strand
ACAGGCCTAGCCCGGATTATTCCTGTCCTATCGTGGGAAAGGCTTTCCTGCCTATCCTCAGTGATACTCATCGTGAGAATCGTCGCGGGCGGCGACGAAATCGACCCACGAATGAATTCGTGGGCTGCCGTGGAGAACGTCCTCCGGACGAAAGAGGGATCGCTTCTTCTCCGCAGTTTGGTTGCGGCTATGCCGCGCTATGATAGTATAGTCTGTTGACGCTGGGTTTACAAGGACGAGTCTGTCGGGCCGCCCGGGAGGTGCGCCGGCAGCCTGGGCGTGCTGATTGCCGGAGGAACGACATAGGTCGGAACGAGGCCGAGAGGATCGTCGACATCGCCGGCGGAAAGGCGGCTGGCGGCGAGGGCGGCCAGGCCGGCCGGCGGCGGCCACGCGCGCTCGATCCGCACGGACGCGGCCGAGTCCGACCCGTAGCGTCCCAGCGCGTCGAGGAGCGGGGCTGGGCCGCACAAGGCCACCTGACGCTCCGCCGCCATCCTCCACACGTCTTCCGCGAGGCTGGCGTACGTGGCGGCATAGGGCATCTTCACCGGCGCCGGCGACCCAGCCGCGTCGCACGAGTACACAGCGACATAGGCTTCGTCGCGGCGCGACGGAGTGGCTACAACGACCTCTGCCCCGCGGACACCGTGGGCATAGGCTGCCAGTGTGGGGATTCCGGCTAAGGGCAGTGCCGTCGCCTGTGCGAGCGTCTTCATCGTTGTGAGCCCCACGCGCAGACCGGTGAACGAGCCGGGACCGACTCCGACCGCAAGGCCGTCGACGTCTTCCAGCCCGAGGCCATTCTCGCACAGCAGACGATCGAGGACGCCCATCAGGCGGCGCGACAGGCTGCGGCGGCCTTCATATACGGTAGCAGCCGCCACGGCTCCTTCGCGTCCCGCCAAAACGAGGACCGCATGGTCGGCACTGGTGTCAAGGATCAGGTAGGGCATGGCAAGTAAACACACCGCCGTTATCACTCACTGAAAATGCAACCCGAGGGAATCCGATGCCAGGGAGCCCTCGTTCGAAATGAGCATCAGCAAGTATCTCATGGGTAGTGTTATACGCATATTTAGTTTGGTGGCATTCGTCTGTGTCGTACGGTGAAATCGGCCAGTGAGGTCTGCTAGGGCCGGCTCAAACATATCTTCTGCTTCACTTGTAACCGGACGCAGTACCGTCGATTGCCCCATAGCGTCGTGTGTATCCCTGGCTCATTGTCGCGTCGTGCCATCTCGGCGACGCCGGTTAAGTTCAGGATACCATACTTGGAAGGAAAAGGCCGGATATATCCGGGGAGCCTGGTGGGAATCCTCAGAGTAGTTCTGCGACTATGTCTCTCGTCCATTTCCGGCGAGGCAAGCCACTACGTCGACGGACCGCAGTCCCGTCGCGGCAAAGGTGATCTCGCGGGTTGCGTTATCCTGCGCGCCATCCGCGACTTCGGTCAAAGTGACCATCAAAACGTCCTCCGACAGCGCACCGGCCACGCGGTCGGCCCATTCGATGACGACGACGCCGCTGCCGTCGAGGTAGTCGTCGAAACCGATGCCGGTCAGGTCGTCCGGGCCGGCCAGACGGTATACGTCAAAGTGGTAAAGGGGGACGCGGCCTTCCGGGTGTTCGGCCAGAACCGTGAACGTGGGCGAGTTGACCACGATATCTTCCCCAATGCCGAGACCCGAAGCCAGACCCTGCGTGAACGTGGTCTTTCCGGCGCCAAGCCCGCCGATGAGCCCGACAACATCGCCGGCCGCCAGTATCGCCCCCAGGGCGAAGCCGGCGTCCCATGTCTCCCTGGCTGAGTAAGTGACAATTCTGTGCTGCACTGTCGTTCTCGGGGTGCTTCCGGTTACCTCGACTTCTTGTGCCGGACAATCAATCCCCTGAAAAGTGGTCCCAGCCGCCGGCCGACCGGATATCGGCGGGAAGGCCCGCGAACTCGATGCCGGCGGGAACGATGGAGCCGATTGCGGATGCCGCGACGCCGGCGGCCTCGACTGCGTGAATGACGGCCTCGACACCGACCGGATCGACGGCAAGAAGCAGCTCGAAGTCCTCGCCGCCGGCGATCGCGAACTCGATCACCGGCCGGCCAAGTCGCACCGCCGCGTCCCGAGCCGTTTCGGAGATGGGCAGAGCGGCGGCATCTATGCGAGCACCCAGATTCGAGGCGGCGCACAGCTTGGGCAGATCGCCGGCAAGCCCGTCGCTGATGTCCATCGCCGCATGAACAAGCCCGGTGGCCGCGGCGGCGCGGCCGGCCGCCACACGCGGAGTCGGCCGGCGGTGACGCTCAAGGATCGAGCCGAACCCGCCTGCATCCTCTCCCGCGATCAGGAGCGCGAGGCCGGCGGCGGAGTCACCCAGACTGCCGGTAACGAGGAGGATATCGCCCGGGCGCGCGCCGGATCGCAGGACGGCGCGGCCGGCTGCCACCGAGCCGAGCAGCGTGACCCCGGCAACGAACGGACCGGGCGAGGAGTTCGTATCCCCCCCGGTCAGGGCGCCGCCGTGCTCGGACAGACAGGCGAGAAATCCGTCGTAGAAGTCGTCGACCGATTCGACCGTGTCAGCGGGCGTCAGTGCGAGGGAGAGGAAGGCGTAGTCCGGGTCGGCGCCCATCGACGCAATGTCGGAGAGGTTAACCGCGGCGCACTTCCAGCCGATGGAATACATGTCGCTCCAGTCACGCCGAAAGTGCACGCCCTCGATCAGCATGTCGACGGTTACGACCGTGTCGCGACCGGGAGCGGAGCGCACGACGGCCGCGTCGTCGCCGATTCCAACCAGCATTCCGTGCGGCGTCCCGCCGCCGGCCCGCGAGCGCGACGCCAGCCGGTCGATCAAGGCGAACTCCCCACCAATCTCATGGATGCGCACGGCTATTCCAGAAGCGAGACGGGATGCTGCAACGCTCGCTTGAACTCCTGGAGGAATCGCCCGCCGGTCGCGCCGTCGATCAGCCGGTGGTCGCCGCTGAACGTTGCGTTCATGCGCTGCCGTACGGCGATGGTGACGCCATCCTCGAGAACGACCGGCTTGGCGACGATGCTCGCGACCGCCAGGATTCCGCCCTGCGTCGGATCGATAATCGCGGTAAAGTGCTCGACGCCGAAGCTGCCCATGTTCGAGACCGTGAACGTACCGCCGCTATACTCGTCGGGCTGGAGTTTCTTGTCGCGGGCGCGCTTGATCAGGTCGCGGCTGGTGCGGGCAAGCGTGCGCAGGGTGATCTTGTCCACGTCGCGCACCACCGGGACGATGAGACCTTCATCCAGGGCCACCGCGATGCCGATGTGCACGCCGGTTCCGGGATAAATCTTATCGTCGCGCACGGCGGCATTGACGGCCGGGACCTGGACGAGTGCCCAGGCGGCGGCCTTGACGAGCATGTCGTTCAGCGAAATCTTGGGCAGCGCCTCGTCGTAGCCGTTCAGCTTGTCCCGCAGCTCGATCGCCTCGTTCATGTCGATATCGACGGTCAGGTAGAAATGCGGGATGGTGGTCTTGCTCTCGACCATTCGTCGAGAGATAATGCGACGCATTGTGCTGAGCTCGACCGGAGACACATCCGCCGCAGGCTGTGCGGCCGGCATGGCCGGCAGCGTGGGCACGGCGGCGGGCCGAGGCTTCGAGAACGACGTGACATCGGCCTCGATGATCCGGCCGTTCGGGCCGGTCCCGGTGACCAGGGCAATGTCGATGCCGAGTTCCCTGGCCACGCGCCTGGCAAGCGGAGACGCATTCACGCGCTCCCGGCCGCCTGCCTCCGCCCGTGCGGGAGCCGAGCGAGATGAAATCGCGCCGTTGCCGGCCGGCACGGCCTCGGAAACGCGGGCTGGCTCGGGAGTCGCGGGTCGCACCGCCTTCTTCGCCGGCACATCACCGATGGTCGCGATCACCTCACCCACTGGCACAACCGCTCCGGGCTGTATGTGTAGATGCACGACGCCGCTGTCTTCGGCGTCGACCTCCACATTGCTCTTGTCGGTCTCGATATCGGCCAGAATGTCGCCGGCCTTCACTGCGGCGCCGTCGGCCACGCGCCAGCGGATGAGTTTCCCCTCCGTCATGGCATCGCCCATCTTCGGCATAATGATTTCAGACATGGATAATTTGCTTTTCTATGTGTCGGTCGGTCGGAACTCAAACTTCGAGAATTGTTGAGGCCTTCGACAAGTTCGGCACAGCCCGGTGCTGCAAGCATTCTCAACCGTGGGCAAGTGTGCGCTTGACGGCGGCCACTATCTCGGGCTCGTGCGGGACGGCCAGCAGTTCCAGGCTGCGCGCGTACGGCATCGGGACAAAGGCGCCCGCGACACGCTCAACGGGCGCGTCCAGGTCGTCGAAGGCCTTTTCCATGATCTGAGCGGCAAATTCGCCGGCAATGCCGTAGTTGAGCCACTGTTCCTGAACCACCACGGCCCGGTGGGTTCGCCGGACACTCTCGACCACGGTGTCCATATCCAGCGGCTGCAGCGAGCGCAGATCGACGACTTCGGCCTCAATGCCTTCGGCGGCCAGAATCTCGGCTGCGGCGAGGGCCAGCGTGACGCCGCGCGAGTACGAGACGATCGTAACATCGGTGCCCCGTCGCTTAATATCGGCGACGCCGATTGGCACGAGGTAGTTGGGATCGGTGGGAACCTCCCCCTTGACAACGTACAGCCCGGCATGCTCGACATAGACCACGGGGTCGTCGTCACGGATGGCGCTCTTGAGAAGACCCTTGGCCTCGGCCGGGGTCGCCGGACAAACAACCTTCAGGCCGGGGGTGTTCGCATACCAGTGCGCAAGGTCCTGCGAATGCTGGGCGGAAAGCTGAACTCCAACCCCGCCCGGCCCGCGGATCACGCACGGCACGCTGAACTGCCCGCCGCTCATGTAGCGAATCTTGGCGACATGGTTGATGATCTGGTCCCACGCCACCAGAGCAAAGTTCAGAGTCATGAACTCGAGAACAGGGCGCATGCCCATCATGGCCGCGCCGCATGTCAAACCTACCATTCCGATCTCGGAAATGGGCGTGTCGACAATGCGCTCCGGGCCGTACTTATCGAGGAAGTCCCTGGTCACTTTGAAGGTGCCCTGGTACTGCCCGATCTCCTCGCCCAGAATCAGCACGTTTTCGTCGCGCTCAAGCTCCTCGTCGAGCGCAAGCCGGATGGCCTCGCTGTACTTGAGCGTAACGGTCTCCCCGGTGTATGGCGTTGCGGCCGCATGTTCGCTCGGGGGACCGGATCGATAATGGGGCCCACTGCTTGTCTGCGGGTCGGGCTTCGCTCCGTTGGCGGCTTTCGCCGGCTCGGACGATGCGCGGCCGTCGCCGATGATGGCGATGATGCCGCCGACCGGAAGAACATCCCCGGCCCTGGCGCGGATCGCCAGGATGCCGGCATGTTCCGCCTCGACTTCGACATTGCTCTTGTCGGTCTCGATCTCGGCGATGATCTCTCCGGGACGCACCAGGTCTCCGTCTTGCTTGCGCCAGGAGATCAGCGTTCCTTCCGTCATCGCATCGCCCATTTTGGGCATGATAACTTCTGCCATATCGTGATTTTATGTCCTATTCGTCCGGCCGTCTGCGGAAGAGAGCAGGAAATAGAAGGTGGGGACACAGCCGGAAATCCGTGTCTCCTCCTCTATTTACTCACTTCGATTTTCTATAAGGCGTAAACATCCTGTGTCAACTCATGAGGTTCGCAGATCGGGCTGTGGTCGGCAAAGTCCGCGGCCGACTTGGCGGAAACGATTGCCACCTGCTCCATCTGCTCGAACTTTGCCTCGTCGAGGATGCCGCGGCTTCGAAGCACATCGCTCAACAGGATAATCGGGTCGCGGCGTTTCCAGTAGTCGATCTCCTGCTGGGTTCGGTACGTCTTCTGGGTTTCAGCCCCATCCGCCGCGCCATGGCCACTGTAGCGGTACGTGACGGCCTCGAGAAAGTAGGGGCTGCGATCTTCGCGCATTTGGGTGATTATGGCGTTAACGGTGGAGAGGACGGCGAAATAATCCTGGCCGTCGACTTTCGAGTTCGGCATAGCATAGGAACAGGCCCGCGAGGAGAGGTCCGTGTTCGCCGACGAGCGCTCGACCGACGTGCCCATCGCATATTTATTGTTCTCGAGGACAAAGAAGACCGGCAGACGGTAAAGCTGGGCCATATTGAGGGCCTCGTGGAAGCCTCCGGCGTTCATAGAGCCGTCGCCCAGGTAACACACACAGATGTTGCCGTTCTCGCGCAGTTCCTTCTTGTATCGCAGGGCCCAGCCGATCCCGATCGCGATCGGGACATGTCCTCCGACAATTCCGTACCCGCCCGCGAACCCGTGCTGCTTGTCGAACAGGTGCATCGAGCCGCCCTTTCCGCGGGAGATCCCGGTCGACCGCCCGTAAATCTCGGCCATCACGCGGTGGGGGTCGCTGCCAAGAAACAGGCAGTGGGCGTGGTCGCGGTACGACGACAAAGCCTGGTCGCCGTGCTTCCAGCACTCACTGATAGCGAGGGAGATCGCTTCCTGGCCGCTGTAAAGGTGCAGATAGCCGCCCACCTTCCCGGTACGGAAGGCACGGTTACACTGCTCTTCGAAGTACCGCGCGGTGAGCATCTTCTGCATGGTTACGAGAAGATCGTCATCGCTCAGGCCTAATGCAGTGATGACGGCGCCAGGGTCGATTTTCTCGAACTCCCCGGTGTGCGCGTCGTATCGCCTCGCACTATCGATGAGATCTTGCTGCGTACTCTGTGATCTGACGGCGGTTGGGCTAGCTGCCATGTTGGGGTCGGGCCTCTCCGTAATGGAATGATTCTGGCGCAAGCCGCGCGGACGGACACCGATGTGGCGCGACCGCGGGTCAACGCCTTCGTGACGGGTCATTATACCGGCTTTCAGCACGTGATTCAAGATGCGCCGCTAACCATTGAGGCGATTGACCGCGGGGGTGTCGCGTATGTCCCCGGCTGTACTGGCGCGACAATCGCGCGTTTCAGGAACCTTACAAGCATTTTTAACGCCAAATCGGCCGCCGCAGTTCCGCCGCGGCGGCTCAACGTGAGAGAATAGCGAAAGCCCCGTCGCGTCTACGCGCTAATTCAGGCACGAGTCGCCGTTGCCGGCGGTCTCGAAGTCGCTGCTGACAATCGTAGCGTATCGATACCACTTGACGTGAAAGTCGAGAAACAGCAGGTTCTGGCCGCCGGTGTGCCGGTCGGTGAAGGACTGGTAGTCGTATCCCGGGTTTGCGTCCATGTTCATCAAGGCGTCGTTGGTGGAAAGTTGGGTTCCCTGTTTGCCTTCCTCCGCCAGCACGAACGTATCCGCGCTGTCGCTAAACCGCGACAGCGTCTTGCCGGGCCAGATGAACCCCGGGCCGGAGGCCTGCTTCAGATTGGGGCTCGTCAGACAGGAGTTGTAGGAGTAAGAGTCCCCGGTCTTCAACCCGTGGCTATCGTCGGGACACCTGTAGACTCCGGTCGTCTTCACATAGGGGTAAATGCTGCCGCGTGTCGGGTCGAACGCGCCGGGGTGGACGCCAAGCACCGGGTCGTCGCCGGGATAGAAAGTCATATACATCCAGCCGCCGGTTGCGCCGACGCCCCCGTTTCCGCCGGCGACCGTGCTCGGCAGGTGCTCGTCAAAGTCCTGAGTGTACTGCATGAACGCCAGCCCGAGCTGGTGCAAGTTCGAGGCACAGGCTATCTGCCGCGCCTTCTCACGTGCACTGGCGAATACGGGGAATAGGATCGCACAGAGGATCGAGATGATCGCGATGACAACTAGTAACTCGATGAGGGTAAATGCTCGTGCTGATTTCATTTCGTTCTCCTTCGTAACTGAGGATGTCGACGGCAATATCGTTTAAGCGAACAACAATGGACCTCTGAAACGCTTTACGCCGCTCCGTACGATGACTCATCCGTTCTGATGCTCGTTTCACCAGCCGTCTTCAAAGTATGGGAATCGTTGGACGCACGCGTCAGATGCGAAGTGAGCGGAGAAGAACCAGCAAATGTGTGGCGCGACGACGCAGGTTTAATCCGGTTCCTCCGCGAACTCTAATATCATTCATAATGTGGCGTCCGGCAAAGAACGACAACCGGTTCTCATCACGACGCAGACCGGGCGCCACATAATCCGGGAGGCCACATAAGACTATGCTGACCCCAGAAACTGAACAACATGCCATGGCTCGCGCCCTCCGGCTGGCCGCCCTTGGCCGACATGCCAGCCCGAATCCGATGGTCGGCTGCGTCCTGATCGACCCGTCGACCGGTGCGAAGGTCGGCGAAGGCTGGCACCGGGAGCCGGGGGAGGCGCATGCGGAGGTGCGGGCGCTGCGGGCGGCGGGCATGGCCGCGCGCGGGGCGACGGCGGTGGTGACGCTCGAGCCGTGCAGCCATTTCGGGCGCACGCCCCCGTGCGCCGATGCGCTCATTGATGCCGGCGTGGCCCGTGTCGTGGTCGCAATGCTCGATCCGGACCGGCGGGTCGCCGGACGTGGGGTCGACCGTTTGCGCGGGGCCGGGGTCGACGTCACTGTTGGCGTCCTCGCGGACCGGGCGGCAAAGCTCAACGCGGCCTATATCAAGCACCGAACTACCGGCCTGCCGTGGGTCGTCCTCAAGTCGGCCGTGACGCTCGACGGCAAAGTGGCGACCGTGACCGGCGACTCGAAGTGGATTACGAGCCCAATCTCCCGCACGGCCGCCCACCGGCAGTTGCGCGACCGGTGCGATGCTGTCATGGCCGGGGTTGGCACTGTCCTTGCAGATGACCCTGCATTAACCACGCGGCTGAGTCGCGGCGGGCGCAATCCATGGCGCGTGATTGTCGACAGTCGCGGCCGCACTCCGCTGACTTCGGCGGTCGTGCGGAAGGCCGCGGACGACAGGCGGACGCTGATCGCGACAACCGCCGCCATGCCGCCGCCGCTGCAGGAAACTTTTCTGGACGCCGGGTGTCAAATGCTTGTGTGCGAAGCCGGCGTCGACGGCAGAGTCGATCTCCTCGACCTGATGCGGCGGTTGGGATCGCGCGGCGACATGGTCGGAGTTCTCGTGGAAGGCGGGCCGGAACTGTCCGGTTCGCTGATGTCGGCCGGAGTTGTCGACCGCTGGCTGCTGGCGATAGCGCCGCGGATCGCGGGCGGCAGTGCGGCTCCCGGACCGATCGGTGGGGCAGGCGTATGCCTGATGTCCGATGCGCTCCGGCCCGAATCTTACTGCCTTCGCCGCTCGGGGACCGACGTTATAATCGACGTAATGTTCGGGTAAAATAAGAGTAGCCTTGGGCGGAAGACAAGTAGGAACTGGGGAATAGGAAATAGCGGGAAGGACCTGTCTCCCGACTATTCTCTAACGACTTTCTCCCGTTTTCTGTGCCCGAAAGCCGGTTATCGACCTGGGGGGGTGGATACTCGACTGGAAGCAAAGTAGGAATTAGTAGATTGGAAATAGTAGGGAGGACCTGTCTCCCGACTATTTTCTAAGGACTATCTCCTATTTTCTATGCCCGGAAGCCGGTGCACGCCGTTTACGGCGTAGCAAGGAAGAAGCAAATGTTCACGGGAATAATCGAAGAGGTCGGGACCGTAGCCGGTATTGAGCGGGGCGAGCAGTCGGCCAGATTCTTTATCGCCGCGGAAGCGGTTACCCTGGACGCGCACCCCGGCGCCAGCGTGACTGTGAACGGCGCCTGTCTCACCGTTGTCAGGCGTACCCCCCATGAGCTTACTTTCGATGTCGTGTACGAGACAATGCAGCGGACGGCGTTCGGGGCGCTTGCGATTGGAGACGAGGTGAACCTCGAGCGCAGTATGCCGGCGGACGGGCGCTTCAGCGGGCATATCGTGCAGGGACATGTTGACGGCACCGGGACGATCGCCAGCATTCGCGAGGTGGACAACTCCTATTTTATCTATGTGACGGCGTTATCGAGTGTGATGCGGTATATCGTTCGCAAGGGAAGTATCGCCATCGACGGGATATCCCTGACTGTCGTCGAGGCGAACGACAAAACGTTTTCAGTTAGCATAATCCCGTACACCTGGCAGCATACGAATCTCCACACTCGTCGGGCAGGCGATCGCGTCAATCTCGAGAACGATATCATCGGCAAGTACGTCGAGCGCCTTCTCGGGGGGGAGCCGGGCCGCCCGGAGCCGCTGCCGAGAATCGCGGATCTCGTTCGCGAAGAGCGCGCTCTGCTCACGGCCGGACCGTCTCTGCTCGAGCACTAGCGAATTCGGCGTTTCACGATTGCGGGTCGATGATTGCAGGCGCGGGCTCGCTCCGGGCGCGCGAGGAGGTTTCTGCGTCGCGTTTGGCGCCGGTGCGCCCTCCTCAAGCCCTTACGAAGACAATGCACGAACTCTTGCGTGTCTCCTTCGCGCGTCCACATTTTTATCATGTTCAACTCCATTGAAGAAGCCATTGCCGATCTGCGCGCCGGGCGTCTGATTATCCTGGTCGACGACGAAGACCGCGAGAACGAGGGCGATTTCGTAATAGCGGCCGAGTTCGTCACGCCCGAAGTGATCACGCTGATGACACGCCAGGCCAGCGGCATCATTACAGTGCCGATGACCGAAGACCGTCTGCGCTCGCTGCAGCTCGAACTGATGGTGCGCGAAAACAGCGAGAGCATGCGGACTGCCTTTACGATCACGGTCGACGCTCGCGAGGGCACCACAACCGGCAGCAGTGCCGCCGATCGGGCGCTCACCATGCGCAAGCTGGCCGACCCTGAGGCCCGGCCGCAGGACTTCAACCGGCCCGGCCACGTGAACCCGCTCATGGCGCGCAAGGGAGGGGTGCTGAAGCGGGCCGGGCATACAGAAGCGGCCATCGACCTGATGCGCCTCGCCGGGCTCGAGCCGGTCGCGGTCATCTGCGAGATCATGGGGGACAGCGGCGACATGGCGCGCCTCCCGGAACTCGCGGACCTGGCGCAGCGGTTCGAGTGCAAGCTGGTCAGCATTGCCGATCTGATCAAGTACCGCCGGCGCTCCGAAAAGCTCATCCACAAGGTGGCCACGGCGCGGCTGCCCACCCGCTATGGCGCGTTCACTGTGCATGCCTACCAGAGTGATGTCGATCCGGCTCCCTACGTGGCGTTTACGATGGGTGATGTCAGTGACGGCCGCGACTGCCTGGTCCGAATCCACTCCTCCTGCTTGACGGGGGATCTCATCGGCTCCTTGAAGTGTGACTGCGGCGACCAGCTCCAACTCGCTCTCCAGCGCATCGCGAAGGAGGGCCGCGGCGTCCTGCTGTATATCGAGCAGGAAGGCCGCGGCATCGGGATTATCAACAAAATCCGCGCCTACTCGCTTCAGGATGCCGGGGCGGACACGGTGGAAGCCAATGTCCGTCTCGGGTTCAAGCCGGACCTGCGGGACTACGGAATCGGCGCCCAGGTCCTGGTCGACCTGGGTGTACGACGCATCCTCTATATGACGAACAATCCGGCAAAGCTGGCCGGCCTCGAGGGCTACGGGCTCGAAATCACGAGCCGAATTCCCCTCGTCACCACGCCGAACGCCGACAACGCCCGGTACCTGGAGACCAAACGGGTGAAAATGGGCCACTTTCTCACCGATCCCGCCGCCGCGCTCCTGGGACCAGGTGATGACGAGGAGCTGTGATACTCATCGTGAGAATCGTCGCGGGCGGCGACGAAATCGACCCACGAATGAATTCGCGGGCTGCCGTGGAGAACGTCCTCCGGACAAAAGAGGAATCGCTTCTTCTCCGCAGTTTGGTTGCGGCTTCCAGGTGCTGAGTTCGGGTGAACTTTTTTGGAAAAACACCGTATATGAGAACGTACGAAGGAAATTTGATCGCCACCGGCCTCCGGTTCGCGATCGTCGTCAGTCGGTTTAACAACCTTGTTACCGACCGTCTGCTGGACGGCGCGGTAGACGTATTGAAGAGGCACGGCGCCTCGGACGATTGTATTTCGATCGTTCGGGTTCCGGGCGCTTTTGAGATACCGATTGCCGCGCAGGAAGTGGCGGTGTCGGGAAAGTTCGACGCTGTTATCTGCCTCGGGGCGGTCATACGCGGGGCAACGGCCCACTTCGAATACGTGGCGGGTCCGATGGCCTCCAGTCTGGCCGGGATCGCCGTAGCGCAGCGCGTACCGGTTTTGCTGGGCGTTCTGACGACCGATACGATCGAGCAGGCCGTTGAGCGGGCAGGCAGCAAGGCGGGCAACAAGGGGGCCGATGCGGCGATGTCCGCGATCGAGACGGCTAATCTTTTGAAGGCGATTCGGGTTTCCTCCGAAAACTAACGTTGAGGTCAGAGACAACGATGAAGAAAACTTTGTCCTATACCACGGCTTTTTGCATCGGGTTCGTCATGTGCGCTTGCGCCCTCAAAGCCCTGTACGGCTTTGAGCCAAGCGGCATCCTCCCGGGCACTCAAGACCAGTCGAAGCAAGCTGTCCTCGCGGTGCTCAACACGCCGCCCGAGCCGCTCCGGCGGACGGCAGGGGACAGCGTTATTGCGGATGCCGCGGCGAAGGTCGAACCTTCCGTCGTCGACGTGCACACTGTCGGCAAGGCAATCGAGGAATCCGATCCCTTCGGCAACGACCCGATATTTCGGCAATTCGGATTTGGAATGCCGCAATTCAACCAGCAGGAGATCCATCCGCATGGCGCCGGCTCCGGCATCATCATCAGCCCGGATGGCTACATCCTGACCAACAACCACGTCGTTCAAAACACGGAGCAGGTGACTGTGACGTTCGATGGCAAGGGTTATTTAGCCAAGGTCATCGGCACCGACCCGGTGACGGATATCGCGGTTTGCAAGATCGACGCGAAGGGACTCAAGCTTCCAGTGGCAGATCTTGGCGACTCCGATTCTATTCGAATCGGCGATTGGGCCATTGCGGTCGGCAATCCGCTCGACATTGGGACCACGGTCACGCTTGGCATCATATCGGCCAAGAACCGCACCAATCTGAGCGCGGAGGGGCATCGGCTCAATTCCGTGATACAGACCGACGCGGCGATCAACCCCGGCAACTCCGGCGGCGCCCTCGCCAACATCAACGGTCAGGTCATCGGCATCAACGAGGCCATCATTTCGCCCACCGGCTCGTATGTCGGTATCGGCTTCGCCATCCCGATCAACGCCGCCCGGAAGATCGCCGCTGAACTCATTCAGGACGGCAAGGTCATCCGTCCCTACCTGGGTGTCGAGTACGAGCCGCTGAAGGAAATCGACGCCGCGACACGCACTTCGCTCGGCATCGATCTGAAGGGGGACGACGGCGTTATTGTGACGCAGGTTTATCCCGGATCTCCCGCCGAAGCCGCCGGACTGCAGCGCTATGATGTTATCCTCGAGGCCAATCGCGAGAAGATCACCGATTCGGATCAGTTGCTCGAGATCATTCAGAAGCAGAAAGTTGGCGACAACCTCGTACTTGCCGTCTATCGGAACGGCGAGACCAAGATCATGAGCGTCGTGCTCAAGGAGCGCCCGGCAGACCTGGACGAACGTTCCGAGCAGCAGCAGCCTGAGCAGCAACAGCCGCAAATCCAGATCGGCCCATAGCTCGCCGATCGCTTGCCACAGATGTTCAGAGGCCGTTTCCCATCGGGAAGCGGCCTTTGTCACTTCTGGCATGAACAAATGAACAAATGGACGCTATGGACGCTATGGACGCTATGGACCGGAAGACGAACGCCGGTAAGCCACAAATGAGGTTGAAAATTCGTCCAAATGCCTGCCGGTACAATGGTTGCCGTTCGGTCTGCAGTTCCACCCGCAGCCAGCGCGAACCGATCGCGATGTCCGCGCCCCGGCTGATCGCGTCGAACAGTTTCCGCGCCTCGGTCATCGGCGAAGAAAGATCGGCATCCGTGAACAGGCAAATGCCGCCGCGCGCATGCAGCATCC
>JBKQWH010000187.1:0-14541 GCA_052139635.1 Capsulimonadaceae bacterium | reverse complement strand
GGTTGGCGGGTATGAGCAAATCCAGGATGGTGGAAACCTGGTGGACCAGGAGCAACTGCAACCACACGATCCACATGGCAAGCGGGAGATTCTCAAGATACCTTGAGAATCCGAACAGGACCGCCGGTCGATTGGCCGGCGCCTGCGCCGCATGCAACGCGCGCCGCCGCATCCAGAGGGTGATCAGCAGCGGAGCCGCCACGACCACCGGCAGCGGCCAGAACTCGCCCACCACGTCGGCCGCGCGGTACCCGAAGGCGAACGCAATCGACGTCCGGCTCCCGTCGAGCGGGATTGTGTCGTGATATTCGACGATACTGGAGTGTGCCTGGCCAAACGACACGGCGGTTCCCGGGAAGTGAACGAACGGGGTTACCGGAGCAATCGTTTGCAGGAGAATCGTTCTGAACCCGTCCGCCCGCAGGTACGGGATCAAAGGCCGGACGTCGATCGACCCTCGTACTATTCCGTTGTTCCGATTCCACGCATCGCACTCCGCCCAGTACCGCACGGCGTGGGTGTCCAGGCCGCCATCCACGTAGTCCGGCACGGATTGGAAATTCCGAGCCCGATTTCCAATCATCGCCAGGAACGCCTTCCTGAAGTCGGGGGAATCCGGCGCGGTGGCCTTCAGGCTCACTATCGCCGAGCCGTTCTCCCCGAAGTCCATATCGAGGGAGGCGCTCGACACCTCCGGTTGGTCTTGCGAGTGAGCGGGCGCAACGGCCACCAGCAAGAGTGTCAGCAGCAGGAGAGGGGTGAGTCGGCTTCGCATGTGGTGATATTCGTCAAGATGGGCCTGTCTTCCTCCGTTCCCGATCGACGGCTCGGCACCCATACCGACACGCAGGAATCGTAACTTCCGTGCTTTCCGTGGTTACACCTTTCTTCCTTCGTTCAATGGGAGCACTGAACGTCTCGAATGGGCCGAAATCCGCCGTGGGGTTGGTAGTATTGGGGTGTCCGGGAATCTTGCTCGAGTGTGTGATATTCCGACGCCCTCGTGCGAATAACAGGTTGAGCGTGGACGAGCCGTTGGAACAGCAAACAGGAAGGTTGGACAGGCCGATGACAGCGCCGGCGTTGCAGGAACGGTTCCAAACCCTTGTAGACGGTCACAAGAAGATCCTCTACAAGGTCTGCAATTCGTACTGCAGAAACCGTGACGATCGCGAAGATCTTGCGCAGGAGATTATCGTGCAGATGTGGCAGTCGTTCGGATCATTCAATGAGCGCTATCAGTTCTCGACATGGATGTACCGGATTGCCCTGAACGTCGCGATATCCTTCTACCGCCGCGAGACGACAAGATCGCGGCACGTACGATCCGACGAAGTTCAGGTGCTGAACGCGATCGACGAAAACGCAAATCTGAACCCGGACATGCTGGCTCTTTACGACATGATCGATCGGTTGGAACCACTCAATAAGGCGCTGATTCTGCTTTATCTCGATGGCAACAGCCATCGCGAGATTGCGGACGTACTTGGCATCACCGAGACGAATGTTGCGACAAAGATTGGCCGATTGAAAGAATCCATCAAGCGCGAATACCGCGGAGCGACGCGGGTCTGAAAGGGGAAGATCATGTTTGACCTGGATGAAATGAAGGGGAAATGGGCGGAACACGATCAGAAGCTCGATACGAGTATTCGTCTCAACTGGCAGCGTATGAAAGCGGCGAATCTGAATGGCGCGCGGTCCGCCTTGCAGCGTATGACGGCATTCCTTGTTGTGGAAGCTATCTGTTGGTTTGTGATTGTGATTGCGCTCTGTGTCTTCACATACCAGCACGCCGCGACACTGCCGTTGGCTTTGCCTGGCCTGGCACTCGGCCTTTACGCCATGGGCATGCTCGTGGCGACCGTACCTCAGATCGGTGCGGCTCTGCGGATCGACTACGGGCAACCGATCATCGGTATCCAAAAGCAAGTCGAGGCACTCCGTGTCCTGCGAATTCAGCTCGTCCGCTGGGGGATCATCGCGGGCGCCGTTGTTTGGGCGCCGTTCGCCATCGTCCTGTCGAAAGTGCTCTTCGGGTTCGCCCGCTATGATGTCGCCTGGCTGTGGGCGAATATCCTGTTCGGGCTCGCCCTGATCCCGGTGACTGTGTGGGTGTCGAAGAAGTTCGGGGATCGGATGACCGCGTCTCCTTTCCTCCAGCGAGTGATGAAGGACATCGCCGGGCACAGCTTAACCGCAGCGGGAGCCTTTATCACCAGGCTTCGTGAGTTTGAGGAGGAAGGGCTGTCGTATTGATTGTGCGGCCGCCATCTCAGATCAGGGCACGTCCGCTCGGACGTGCCCCTGCAACGTTGAGAGGACCGAGTTTCCGGAACAGGTCGCCGAAGACGGCGTCGCGGTTTGCGCCGATAGCCTCGCGCATCAGCGGACGTCGAGGGTCGAGGCTCCAGGTGTGCTGGTCGGTCAGGATCGGGGCAGGGAGGATAACGGAGGGGATCCAGTGTGCGTCGAGCAGCCAGGCGATCGGGGCGATGTCCCAGATGACCTTGGAACGAGCGGTGTGGTCCTCCCAATACGAGGCGAAGATATCGTAAAGGTAGTCGCCGATCATGCCGCGACCCTGGACATACCGCTCCAATTCCGGCAGCGTGGTTCGGAGATGCTCTGCGACGTTGACGCAGGGGACTCGCACCAGGGGGACTCCGCAGTCCAGAAGGAGCCGGGAGGCGGCCATGTCCTGCCGGACATTGAAATCCGGCGCGGTATGCCAGGTATGCGGATGGCCGCCCAGCCAGACCACCACGACCTTGTCGGCGATGTCGGGCGCCAGCAGGAGGGCCGAGGCAACGTTGGTGATCGCGCCGATAGCGACAACATACAGTGGACCGGTGGAGCTTTCACGTGCCCGTTCGACCAGGTCCAGCGCCGCGGCGCTTTCGACCGGGGACTCGGGGCTTCCCAGCCAGCGGGACGAGCCGCGATACACCAGGTTGTCCGGATCGCGACCGAGCCGATCGAGCACCCGGCAAATCTCCTCGTAGCTCTTCTCCATGCCGTCCCGTGGGCCCGTTGATCGACTATTGTGGAACGGAGCCGCGTACACCCCCTCCACATCCAGTCTCTCTGTCGACAGCATCGCGTACACCAGCGCAAACTGGTCGTCGATCTCATTGAATGTGTCGGTGTCGAGCACCATCCGCACGCGGCCGACCGGAGGCGTGAGAAGCGCGATCCGTTCGGAATCGCTCAGAGTCGAGAGCTTTTGGTCCATGTCCACCAGTATACTCCGCGGAAGCCCGTCCCCCGGTCAGTCGGCAGCGCCCTCGCGCCTCCTCGACCACGACGCGGCCATCAGGCCCAGCGCGAGAGCCCAGCCCAGGCTGAGCGAGTAGATGCCAAGTCGCGTGGTCGCCGGCTCGTAGCGGAGGTGGATGACGGCCGGGCGCTGGCTGGCGGCGGTCCAGCGCACCGTACGGAAGATGAACGGCGCTTCCTCGAGCGCGGCAGGCCTGCCGTCGACATCGGCGTGCCAGCCCGGAAACCACTGATCGCGGACAACCAGTGCCAGCGGGCCTGCCTGCGCCGGGGCTGGCACGGTGACGTTCAGGCGGGTCGGCGCCGGCATCGACGCGGTCACGACGGCGTCGGAGCCCTCGACGCTGAACCGGGGCAGGGCGGCCTGGTTCTGATAGAGCGTGGTGTCTCCGTCGGTCAGCAGCGGCACAAGCTGGCTCGGGACATCGACGGCGGCTGGGGCCAGGACGTAATGCGGGGCAAGGGCGAGCGCAGCGTCCGATGTGAGGCCGCGGGTGAACACCATATTGCCATTGGCCTGCGGTGCGGGGTCCTCACCGTCGTTGACCTGGCGCGCGAAGGCCATGTACTGCCCCGGAAGCAGCGAATCGTATCCCTGCGTGTCGTACAGGCCGTAGACGGTCGCTGCGTTCGGCGGCAGCACCGCGTGCGGGGGATTGGCGGGATCCAGACTCCAGCCGCGGTTGACCGGCATGACCCGTTCCATCCCGGCGTGCTGCTGCAAGTACGCAATCGACGGCGTCGATGGGTAGACCGCCGCAGCCGGCACGGTGTGGCTGGTCGGTACTCCCGACGCGAGCAGGTCAAGCGCCGTCAGGGCGGCCATCGCCCCGGCGGCCGCCCTGGCCCCGAGACGTCCGCGGCGGTATGCGAGCACGATCGCGAGGCCCCCTCCGAGGACTACACACGGAATTCGCCACAAGTCCGTCTCGCGCGACAGGTTTTGGACCAGCGCATGGGGATCACCGAGCCCGGAGAAGGCGGCCTGTGCCGACGCCAGCGCCGACGCCGTCAGCAGGGCAATCGAGGCAGCCGCAGCCAGCAGCGGTCGGCGAATCGCAACCGACGACCGCGCGAGAATCGCCTCCATTCCAACTGCGGCCAGCACCGACACGGCCAGGGACCACACCACGAGTACCCGGCCCGGGGAACCCGTCTGCGAGAAGCCCGGCACGCCGAAGTACAGGAGGGCGTCGATGGGAGTGCCTGTCGCGATCAGCAAAGCCACCACGGCGGCCGCGGCCCAGAACCGCGTTTCACGCCGTCGCCACAGGGCCAGTGTGCCGGTCACGGCCAGGATCAACGGGAAGAGGCCGACATACGACGCGTTCTCGGGATACTCCGTGTAGCCCCAGTAGGTCCCCGCTGTGGCATTGCCATAGACGTCCGGCGCTACCATCGCCGCCAGTTCATAAAAAGGGACGGCCAGAGCAGTGTACATCTTATAGCCGGCGGCGGTTGCACCCGACCCCGCGCGGTGCGACATGCGCGCAAGTTCCACCGACGGGAGCAGTTGCGCAAGCCCCAACAGCAGCGCGACCGCGGCGGCCGCGGCGAGGGTACCAAAGAGCGGGTGGGCGCCAACATGCCTGTCCGGAGCCGCGGGAATGGCACTCGACCGGTCCGACCGGTCCGACTTATCCGGAGCTGAACCCGTACGGCGTACCGGCAAGCGGAAGACGGTCCAGGCAAGGATCAGCAGGAAGCCGTAGAGACAGACCTGCAGGTGTCCGGCCAGCAGCATCATCCCGAGGCTCAGCCCGAGCGCGGTCGCAGACCGCGGCTCCGCGCGGGCGGCCAGCCGATCGGCGGCCAGAAGCGCGGCGGGAATCCACGCGGAAACGCAGAGGAATGTCGGCAAGTGCAGCCACGACACCTGCCACGTGCAGAGCTGCCAGGCGACGGCGCCGACGAGAGCGGAGCCGCGTGCGGCGGCCATCGATCGGCGCAGGAACAGGTACAGGAACGCGCCGGTCGCCCAGAGATGGAGCAGGACGCTGACGCCGAACGCATGCGCGACCGGCATCAGCGCGAACAAGATGTTCGGCGGGTAGTAGATCGCCGACTGAGAATTGGCTGCGAAGGGCGCGCCGCAAAACTGATGCGGATTCCAGAGCGGCAGGTACCCGGCGCGCTCGGTGGCGGCGGCGAAGGCGCGCCAGGGATAGAACTGCGCGATCCCGTCCCAGATCAGCGGGTTCCAGGGGACCGATTGCGCCCCGGGCCGGCGCCACGGCGCCACATCCTGCAGCAAGTCCGCCGGAAGGAACACCTCACCCAGGAACACCACGCGCCAGAGCAGCAACACGGGAAACAGGGCAAGCAGGGCAAAGGGGATGAACGATCGAACCTGACCGAGCCGCATCGACATCGACGGCGTACTTTCTATGAGGACCGGACGAGATTCCCTGAGTCACGGCCTTGGTTGTCCGCAAGTCAAGTCTTGGTTTCGTCTTTTCTACGACCATCGACGGAACGATATTCCTGTGCTTTCCGTGGTGAAGTCCGGAATCCTGGTCCGCCCGTGGTCACGGTATGTAGCTCAGGTTGCGCAGGGCGATGTCGTTCTCACGGTCGCGCTCCAGGACCCGAGCGAACTCGGCGCGGGCTTTGTCGTACATGCCGAGCATCGTGTACGTCAGGGCCAGATCATTTCTGGCCAGAACGTTGCCCGGGTCGAGGGTTGCCGCTTGTTCGAGCTCGTGGACCGACTCCGCAAAGTTACCCACGAACCCATGGACCAGACCGAGTTGATGGCGGGCCTCGGAGTTAGTCGCGTTGGAGGCGAGTACGGCCATAAACAGGGCGGTGGCTTCCTCGTATCGTCCCTCGATCTTGTAGGCGATTCCCCGCTGCAGCATATCGTCGGGCGAATCCATCCCGTTTCCCTCAGTTCTTACCGGTCCCGTTCATACCCCGCCGATCACCGAGCCCTATTCATCGCGCGTTGTTCGCGGATCGAATGACTGGCCCGGTGTGAGACGCGCCCCGCGCGCCCAGGCCGCTGCCGGCATCTGCGCACGGCTCTCGGGCTGCACATCGATGAGCCGGATTAAACCGCTGCCCGTGCCCACTGTTATACCTTGCGCATCCACCATTTGCACCACACCGGGCTCCGACGTCCCGTCCGCCACGCCGGTGCGCCAGATCTTGAGGCGTTTGCCCTGCCACCAGCCGAATGTGCCCGGCCGGGGGGTCAGCCCGCGGACCTGATTGTGGAGGTCGCGTGCGGGCCGTGTCCATTCGATCTCCCCGGCATCGGTGGGCAGCGACGGAGAATGGGTCACTCGCAGCGGGTCCTGTACGACCCGCGGACACTCGCCGCGTGCCAGCAGGTCCAGCGTGCTTATCAGCAAATTCGCCCCGATCTCCGCAAGCGGGCCCTCAATCGTGCCGAGGTTGTCCCCATCTCTTAGAGGCAGTTCTGCCTGCAGGAGGATATCGCCGGTATCGAGGCCGGCGTCCATCTGCATGGTCGTTACACCGGTGACGGAATCACCGGCCAGCAGTGCATATTGCATCGGCGCCGCTCCGCGCCAGCGCGGCAAGAGGGAGCCGTGGACGTTGATGCCGCCGTACGAGGGCACATCGAGCAATCGCTGCGAGATTAACTGGCCGAATGCGGCCACGACCAGGACGTCTGGCTCCATCGCTCGCACCGTATTGACGAAGTCGCGCGCCCGCACCTTCTCCGGCTGCAGCACTTCAATCCCGGCCGCGGTCGCGGCTACCTTCACCGCGGATGCGCTCAAGCGGCCGCCACGGCCCGACGGCCGGTCTGGCTGAGTCACCACGGCGAGCACCGTGTGCGATTCGGACTTGGTCAGCCGCTCCAGCGTCGGTACGGCAAACGGGGACGTTCCTAAAAACACAATACGCATATCGATTAAAGGTGACCTATTCCCTTGTTCCGGGATCGGCGGCTTCGCCGGGTTTCGCGGTGTGCAGGGTATCCGGGTCGGCGTGGTCGATGAACAGGATGCCGTCGAGGTGGTCGTTCTCATGCAGGATGACACGGGCTGTCAGGCCCTCGCCGCGGATTCGAACCGGATGACCGGTCTCGTCCACCCCCTTGATGACGACTTCGTTGGCCCGCTCGACGTCACCGTAGAGGCCGGGGATGGAGAGGCAGCCTTCCACGCCCACTTGCGAGCCTTTGCGCTGCAGGATCTTCGGGTTGATCACGGCATGGAAACCTTCGCCGGCGTCGAATACGAAGATTCGCTGCAGGATTCCGAGTTGCGGCGCGGCCAGACCGACGCCGTTCGACTCCTGCATGATCACCTGCATCATGGCAACGAGCTCGGCGTGCTCCTCGGTGACCCGGAGTACCGGTTTGGAGACCTGGCGGAGAATATTGCGCCCGTCCCCTTCGTACTTTACGATCGGGTCGTCCTTGCGTATCAGGTCGGTCAACTTTGCCACGGCCTTCGCCATCTCGCCCATGATCTCCCGCGTGCGGCTCCACCCGTCCGCGCGCTCCCTTTCATCTACTCCCGAAGATTATAAAATCCAGTCTGGGATTAGCCGATATTATAGCATTGTCAGAGGGTCAATATCAACCGAGAGGCCGGTTCGATCGCTCGCGCTCAGGCTGCGGAACGCGTGCGTGAGCAGTGCCAGCAGGTCCGTGCGCTGGCGGCTGCGCAACACCAGATGCCAGCGAAACTTGTTCTTGAGACGCGAAAGAGGGCAGGCCACGGGGCCGAGCATGCCGACCGGCGAGTCGAGTTCGGCAGTGGATGCCCGCAGCACAGTCGCTGCGTACTCGATACCCGCCTGCGCGTGTTGCTCCTCCGGATGGCTGACGACGAGATTGGCCATGTGCGAGAAGGGCGGGTAGCTGAGCTCGCGGCGGTGCGGGAGTTCCTCCTCATAGAAGCCGAGGTAATCGTGGAACAAAGCGCGCTGGATGGCCGGATGTTCAGGGTTGAACGTCTGCACGATCACTTCGCCCGGCAGTGTGCCTCGCCCGGCCCTCCCGGCCACCTGGGTCAGGAGCTGAAATGCCCGTTCGGCCGACCGGAAGTCCGGAACGTTCAGGGCCGTGTCCGCGCTCACGACGCCGACCAGGGTGACATTGGGAAAGTCCAGTCCCTTCGCCACCATCTGGGTCCCGATGAGGATGTCGGCGTCGCCGCGGCGAAACCCCCTCAGCGCGTCGGCATGGGCGCCCTTCTTCGCCATCGTGTCGCGGTCCATTCGCAGCAGCCTCGCCTGTGGGAAGAGCTGCGCCAGACCCTCCTCGACCTTCTCCGTCCCCAAACCGAAGCGGCCGATTCGCCGCCCGGAACACATCGGGCACACGTCCGGCGCCCTGCGCTGATGGTCGCAATGGTGGCACTGGAGGAGGAATTGCGCGTGGTGGTAGGTCAGGGTGACGTCGCAGTTCGGGCAGTGCGGCGTATGGCCGCAGTCGCGGCAGAGCAGGAACGTCGCAAATCCTCGACGGTTGAGGAAGACAATCGACTGTTCGCCGGCATCGAGCCTTTGCGCAAGGGCCTCCGCCAACCGGCGGCTAAAGACGTTGCGCGCGGCTGAGTCCGGCGTGCCCTCCGACTTTTCGGTGGACGTCGGATTTGACGTCTCCAACCGCGGGGAAGGTTCCGGTGGACCTGCCTTCGGTTCGGCCGCCCCACTGCGCTTTCGGCCGAACTCGACGCGGAGGTCGACAATCTCGACCGGGGGCAGCGGTCGATTCTCGATGCGCTCGAGCATCGAGACGAGCTCGTACGTGCCCGTCTGCGCGTAGTAGAACGTTTCCAACGCCGGAGTAGCGCTGCCGAGAACGAGAGGAGCCCCGGTCATGGCGGCTCGCTTCCGGGCCACGGCGCGGGCGTGGTATCGCGGGGGCGATTCCTGCTTGAAGGAGCCGTCATGCTCCTCGTCGAGGATGATCAGCCCCAGGTCCACCAGGGGCGCAAAGGCCGCGCTGCGCGCCCCGAGCACCACGCGTGCCTGGCCCGTTCGGATTCGCTGCCACTCGTCGTGCCGCTCGCCCGGCATCAAGGCGGAGTGCAGCACCGCAACGAGGTCGTCCGAGAATCGACCCTTGAACAGGTCAAGAAGCTGCGCCGTCAGGCCGATCTCGGGGATCAGCACCAGCGCCGACCGGCCCTTCGCGAGCGTGCGAGCGACAGCGTTGAGGTATACCTCGGTCTTTCCGGACCCGGTGACTCCGTGCAGCAGCACCGCTGCTCCGTCTCGGGCATCGACGTGCGCGCCGATTTTGGCGGCCGCCACCGCCTGCGCGTCCGTCAACAAGGGAGGTCCCTCGATCGTGTCGCCGAACATCCGGAACGGGTTCCGCTGCACCGGCACCTCGAAGTAGCTGATCAGGCCCTTGTCGGAGAGCGCACGCGCCGCCGCATGCGCCCCGGCCGCGACCGCCAACCCCGCCATCGGGACGACCGGAACGCCAGTTGCGATTCCGCCAACCGACTCGTCTGACCTGTCCGACAATCCTGCATCTGCCGGTTCCGCGGAAAGCAGTGCCTTGAGGAGGGCTGCCTGCCGCGGGGCGCGGCGCTCGAGCCGTTCCGCCTCCTTGCGTGCCTCGACCGCATCGACCGCCAGCCGGACAACTCGCACCAGCTTCGGCCGAGCGCGCGGGGGGCTCACCTCGTCCTCCTGGGTCACAAGGCCGCGTCGACGCAGGTCGGTGACCGCCTGCGTCAACTCCGCGCCTGTGACATCGACTGGAGCGCGGTCCGCCCCCTCGCCGTTGTCCCACAGTGCCAGGGTCGATGGCGGCGCACTCGATTCCGGAAGTGTGGCGCCCTTTGGGTCGACGGCCGGCCGCTTGCGTGACGCCGGGTGTTCCGCCCGGCTTCCCGCCGCGAGGGCCCGCGCGATATCGGAAAGCGTCGCCCCGCCCGGGCCGATCGCTTCAATCGCACCGGCCACGCTCCATAGGAGTCGAGTGCGTGTGCCGGCCAGGCGCTCGCGCCAGTCGGGCACGAGCCGGAGCACGGTTCGTATGCGCGATTCCAGAATCTCGGGCGCGATCAGCCGGATCGTGTCGCGCAGTTCCGTGAACGTCTCGCCGGCCACCCATCGCGCCAGGTCAAGGAGTTCTTCATTGAACGCCGCGGCGTGAGCGATCCGGCTCGCCACCGGCTTGATCCTGGCGCCGAACGCGGCCGGCGGCAGCCGCTCGGTTGTCGCGATCACATGGCCCGCCGCGGTCTGATTGCCGAATGGGACCATGACCGCGTCGCCGACCGACAGCGTCATTCCGGCCGGCACCCCGTAGGTGAAAGGTTGTTCCAGCCCCCGAACGTCCACCTGGACAACTACGGACGCATAGCGGGCGAATTGCGGAGGTTCGAGCACACCGTGATTATACCGCCGTCCATGCTTGTCCAGTGGTGTCTCCCTTCGGCCGCGCATTCGTGGATGTCTTGATTCTTGATGGTATTTGCAGCCAAACTATACTTGACTAAGTCAACATACAACAAGAGGAGCCGACGCTGTGACTTGCTACACTGCGACAGTAACAGAAGACCGGCAGCTTGAATTGCCCGCGGTCTGTGTTGGAATCCCCGGGGGCGCCGATACCGAGTTGCTCTAGAACGCGTCAACAAATGGGTACGATCATTCTGGGGTAGAGGACGCATGCAGCCAGACGAGTTTTCCTTCGTTTACGTCACGACCGCCGATATCGACGAGGCACGGCGCATCGGCGCGTTGGCGGTCGAGCGACGGCTGGCGGCGTGCGCCAACGTGCTGCCGGGGATGGAATCTGTCTACCGGTGGAAGGGCGCTGTCGAGACCGCGCGGGAATGCGTCCTGATCCTGAAGACCCGCCGCACGCTCGTCGACGCTCTCACGAATGCCGTGCGCGACACACATAGCTATGAGTGCCCGTGTATTGTCGCGCTTCCCGTGGAAGGCGGGAACGCGGCGTTCCTGGATTGGATCGCTGCCGAGACGGAAAGGCCGTCAGAATAGGAGACCTCTTTGGAGACACGAAAGATCGGATCGCTCGAGGCGTCCGTTGTTGGCCTCGGCTGCAATAACTTCGGCTGGAACATCGGCCAGCCGGGCACCGCAAATGTGATCGATGCCGCCATCGACTCCGGCATCACGTTCTTCGACACCGCCGACATCTACGGCGGCACGAAGAGCGAACAGTTCCTGGGCCGGCTGCTTGGTTCGCGTCGCAGCAAGGTTATTCTGGCGACAAAATTCGGTATGCAGGTCGACGATTTCCGCCAGGGCGCGCGGCCGGAATATGTGCGCCAGGCGTGCGACGATAGCTTGAAGCGACTTTCCACCGACTACATCGACCTCTATCAAATTCACCGGCCCGATGCGACCGTGCCGATCTCCGACACGCTCGGTGCGCTGACCGAACTCATGGAGGCCGGCAAAATCCGCGAGATTGGCTGCTCCAACTTCTCTGCCGCCCAGTTGCTGGAGGCGGAGGCAGCCGTCGGAAACGGCGCCCGCTTCGTCAGCGTTCAGAACGAGTACAGCCTTCTGCGGCGCGACGCGGAATCGGAGGTCCTGCCGGCGTGCGAGGCGCTCGGAACCGCCTTCATCCCGTACTTCCCGCTCGCGTGCGGACTCCTGACCGGCAAATACCGCAAGGGGCAGCCGCACCCGGAAGGCACGCGAATCACCGAGGGAAGCCGCTACGGCGACCTGCTGTCCGAGCGCAATGTCGACGCCGTCGAGAGCCTCATCGCCTTCTGTGAATCCCGCAGCCACACTTTGCTGGAGCTTGCGTTCTCGTGGCTCCTCTCCCGACCCACGGTCGCGAGCGTCATCGCCGGGGCGACCAAGGCCGACCAGGTTCGCGCGAACGCCGCCGCGGCCGGATGGAAGCTGACGGCCACGGATCTTGCCGAGGTCGATTCGATCTTGACCGGGCCGCCGAGCGCTGCTTGAGGGGGAACGATTGATCAAGCTCCCGTTAGTGACGCCGCCGGGCTTTCAACGATACGACTGTACCGGGTGCGGGGACTGCTGTCGCGGGCGGTTCGCGATCCTGATTTCCCAGGAAGACCGGGATCGGATCGAGAAGCAGGGATGGACAGATGAGGAGCTGAACCTGGGCTCGCAGCCGCTCTTTAAGCGCCGCGGCGACCAGTTCCAACTGGCGCACCGGCCCGATGGGGCCTGCGTTTTCCTGCAGGAAGACAACCTTTGCCGTATCCATGCCCGTCATGGCGAGCCGGCAAAACCGCTTGCATGCCGGCTTTACCCGTTTCGCCTGATTCCCCTGGGAGACGAAGTCCGTGTCGACGTGCGCTTCGACTGTCCGGCCACGTCCGGCAACCTCGGCCGTCCGATCGCGGATCACCGCAAGGACCTACAGAAGCTGATGGGCGACGCCGTGCCCGAGGACGGTGCCGGCACGCCGGATTGGCCCCTGTTCGAGGGTGTCCGCATGGGCTGGCCCGCCTTGAGGCGGGTCACCGAGACGTTCGAGCGAGTGCTCCTGGACGTATCCCTGGACATCACCCGCCGGGTCACAGCGTGTGTCAACCTGGCGGCTCTGCTGAGCGACCGGCGCGTCGCGGCCCTGCGAGAGGACGACCTGGACACCTTCCTCGATGAGGTTGCCGGGAAGGTACAGGAGGCGGCCATTCAGGACCCCTTGACCCGCGAGCCTCTCCATGGGGCCGAGGCCAAGTCCTTTCGACAGCTCGTCAGCCTCTACGCCCGCATCGATCAGGTTGGCGAGCGGTCGAGGACGCTCGATCGGCTGAAGTCGTCCTTTGCGATGCTGCGCGGGAGCGGAGCGGTTCCGCGGCTGCGGGAGGGGTTTCCCACGGTCGACTTCGCCGGCATCGAGGCTCCGCGCGGTGTCCCGGCGGGGGCAGCCGCGCAGTCGATCGAGCGGTACCTGCACGTGCATCTGGCCGGAATGGGCTTCTTCGGGCCTTCGTTCTATCGACGCAGCTATCTCGCGGGAATCGGCTCCCTCCTGCTGACCTTCCCGCTGGCCTGCTGGTTCGCGCGGGCCTACGCCGTCGAGGGGGGGATGGAGGCCCTCGACCAGTCCTGTGTCGAGCGCGCCCTGATGATCGTCGACCATCAGCACGGGACCACACCCTTGCTCAACATCCCTACCGAACGTGTTCGCACGCGCATGCTCTCCGATCGCGCCGTGCTGCGCTCGCTCGTCATTTGGTACGGAACATAAGGAGTTCTTTCAAAGAATTCCGAAACCAGGAACCGAATCACCAATGTCACATATTGTATCAACTTACCAATGTCTCCGTCGCTTGCGCAGCCTGATGATCTGCGTGGTCCTGCTGTTCGTTCCCTGTGTCGGACGGGCCGCCGTCATCTGCATCGACCCCGGCCATCCGTCGGAGGTCGGGCGCGGGACGCAGGGCCGGCACAGTACGGAAATGGGGGTCGCCTGGCAGGAGGCCCTGCTGCTGCGTGATATTCTTCGTCAACGCGGTGACACGGTGGTGATGACCAAGTCCTCCGAGTCCCAGTTTGTCCGCAACCGCGCCCGCGCCGAGGTCGCCAACCGGGCCCATGCGGACCTGATGGTGCGACTCCACTGCGATGCGGGGGCGGCGGAGGGGACGGCCGTCTACGTGCCGGAGCATCCGGGTGTCGCCGCCGGCGTGCGCGGCCCGTCGCCTGAGGTCATCGCAGCCAGCCTGCGGATGGGTGCGGCGTTCCACGTCGCCCTGATGACGTCGCTGCGGGATGCCTTCCGAAACCGGGCGGATCTGCGCCTCTTTCCCCCCCTTGCCGACCGAGGCCTGCTGCCGGACACGGCCACTCAGGTCGGGGCCAGGCAGGGCGCACTGACCGGCTCCGTGTTCTCCCATGTGCCGGTTGTGCTCGTGGAAATGTGCGTCCTGACCAACCCCCGCGACGAGAGGTTTATCACGTCACCGCCCGGCCGCACCGCCTTCGCGCAAGCCCTTGCCGACGCTGTCGACGCCGCCCTGCGGGTTCGGGACGGAACCGGTGCAAGTCGTAATCACTGATTGAGTGGGGACTGAAACAATCTCTCACTGGGTGCCGGGGGCGGCTGCGTGGTCGTTCATCGCATCCTGATTTCCGCCCGCCGGCCCTGTGCATCTGGTGAGTTCAACCCGTTTCAGTGGAATCCATTCTCTCGGGAGCGGCATCACGCAACGAACTATTGCGAGTTTGTAACGTTTCCGCTAATGTTGTTTAATACGTTTCCGGACGACGAGCCCAGAAACTTCATCGCTCCTATGGCGATGACCGCAATCAGCGCTATGGTGAATACGTATTCCACCATGGTTGCTCCAAGAG
>JBKQWH010000186.1:0-29833 GCA_052139635.1 Capsulimonadaceae bacterium | reverse complement strand
ATTTAGGAAATAGCAGGACCCAAGGCCCTAATCCGGCATGGCCGAAAGCGGCCGTTCGCGCGGACAGTTGCATCACAGATTGCGCCTGGATACACGCATCTGCTATAGTATTGTCGATGGCCGTTATCCCACTGCGCGTCTTTATCTCTTCGCCCGGCGACGTCGGCCAGGAGCGGATGATCGCGGCCCGCGTACTGGAGCGTCTCCAGGGCGAATTCGCCGCATATGTCTCCCTGACCCCGGTGCTCTGGGAGCATGAGCCACTACGCGCGACCTCACACTTTCAGCAACAGATCACCGCCCCATCGGAAACGGACATTGTAGTCTGCGTCCTGTGGTCGCGGCTGGGAACCCGGCTCCCGGGCGAGTTTCACCGGGCTGACGGCTCCACCTACGCTTCCGGAACCGAGTGGGAGTTCGAGGACGCGTATGCCTCGTTCCTCAAGACCGGCAAGCCGGACCTGATGGTCTACCGAAAGACAACTCCTCCCGTCATCGATTTACACAACGACGCGGCTGCACAGGACAAGCTGGCCCAGAAACGAGCTCTCGACGAGTTTATTGACCGTTGGTTCGGGACGCCGTCTGAAGGGTTTAAGGCCGCTTTCCACAACTTCGCCAACGCCGACGAGTTTGAAAGCACGCTCGATGCGCACATGAGGAGTCTCGTCCGCGAGCGCATCCCGGAGCGAGTGGCCGACGATGCGGGGGCGTCGATCCCCATCCAGTGGTTCGCCGGATCGCCGTACCGAGGGCTCGAGGCGTTCGATTTCGAGCACTCAGCCGTGTATTTCGGCCGAACGCAGGCGATCGGCGAAATCAAGGACGCGCTGACGAGGCAGGCCGCCGCCGGCCGCGCGTTCGTACTGGTGCTTGGCATGAGCGGCGGCGGCAAGTCCTCCCTGATCCGCGCGGGTGTCCTGCCGACGATCACCCATCCCGGCGTTGTCGAGGGCGTCGGTCTGTGGCGGCGGGCCAGCTTCCGGCCGAACGGCACGGCGGGCGACCCCTTCGACAATCTCGCGGAAGCGCTCACTGGCTCGACCGCGCTTCCGGAAGCGGACGGAGGGGACGCGCTGCCGTCGCTTCTGCGTTCGGATCCGGAAGCGGCCGCCGCCTGGGTATCCGCCGCTCTGCGCGCCGCAGCGGAGTCGGATGCCAAAGAATCGAAATTGACAAGGCCTCCCGTCGCCCGGCTTGCCGTGTATGTGGACCAGATGGAGGAGGTTTTCACGCGCGAGGGCTTCGGCGATGACGCACGCTGTCGATTTATCGCGTGCCTCGACGCACTCGCGCGGTCCGGGGATGTCTGGGTTGTCGCTACGATGCGCAGCGATTTTTACCCGCGCTGCGCGGAGATCCCCCTGCTGGTCGCGATGAAGGAAGGCGCGGGTCAGTACGACCTCCTGCTGCCGGCTTTTGCCGAGATCGGGCAGATGATCCGGTACCCAACCCGTGCGGCCGGCCTGCGCTTCGAGAAAGATCCGGCGACCGGCGAGAGTCTGGATGACATCCTTCATGCGGCTGCGGCCAACGATCCGGAGGCACTTCCGCTGCTCGAGTTCACGTTGGATGAGCTCTTTAACCGGAGATCTTCCGACGGGATACTGACGCTGGCGGCGTACCGGGAACTCGGTGGGCTGGAGGGCGCCCTGGCTCGCCGGGCGGAGGAAGTATTTGCGGCTCTCGAACCGGACCAGCAGGAGCAGTTCGACGGCGTGATCCAGGCTCTGGTGACTTCGGGGGCGGGAGACGCGGTTGCAAGCCGGCCGGCGGCCATGGACGAGATTGCGACGTCGCCCGAGCGAAAGGTCCTGATTGACTCCTTTATCCACGCGCGCCTGCTCGTAACGGACCGCGGGGGTGACGGTGGCGCCGTCGTTCGTGTCGCACACGAGGCCCTCCTGCGCCGCTGGCCCCGCGTGCGGGACTGGGTGTCCGAGCATCAGGAGTACTTGCGAATTCGGGACCGTGTAGGAGCCGCGGCGCTGCGATGGCAACAGGAGGACCGCCGCGCCGACCTGCTGTTGCCGCAGGGACGGCTGCTGCGCGAAGCCGAGTCGCTCCTCGAAAAGCGCGCCGAGTCCCCCGGCTTCGTCGTCGACTACATTACTCTCTCCCAGCGCGCCGTCACCGAGGCGCAACGCAAGCGGACACAGATCGTCAGGACGGTCGTCGGGACGTTTTTTGCAGTCGTGTCCGGCTTTGGCATATTCAGCTTCGTGCAGTGGCAACGCTCGGACTTTAACGAAAAGCACGCCATGAAATTGCTGTACCGCATTACATACGACATTCCCACCCGACTCAGCGACGTTCCCGCGGCCCGCCCGGTTTTGAGACTTATCTTTCAAGAAAATGCCGCTCAACTCGACGAGATCGCCGCGTTCGATACTGACGCAGGCGCGCAACGCCAGCGGGAGATCAACCTGCGGTATATGGGCGATATGTGGAGGTTCACCGGCGATTTTGACAAGGCGGGTTCGTATTACAGCCGAAGCCTGGCCATTGCAAGAACAATTGCAGCCCGCTCGCACGGAACGGAGGCGGAGGACGATGTCGCGGTCGCCCTCACCGAACTGGCCGATATCCGCAAGCAGTCCGACCCGGCCCAGGCCCTGTCTCTTGACACGCAAAGCCGCGACATCCTGGTACCCCTGCTGCAGCGCGTCCAACCGGCGGACTTGCAGAGAAAGCTCCAACACGACCTGTCCGGGGCCTGGGAGCGAATCGGCGATGTCGACCTGACGTTGAATCGACCGGCGGACGCAGCCACAGCTTACGGACAGGACTTGCAGATCGCGAAGGAACTGCTCGCCACGGCTGGCTCGCATGCCGATTCTGTTCGGTCGGGGATCGACATGGCGATCAGCCTCGGGGAGGTCGGCGATGTCGACAAGGTCCTCGGCAAGGTCTCCGACGCGCTGGACGTCTACCGGCAGAGCCGCGCCATTCTGCTGCCCCTTCGGGCGGATACGCAGGAGCAGTTGAACGCCCTTCCGACATACAACGACCAGGTCTCATCGCTCAACATTGACCTGGGGGACATCGAACGCGAGTTGCTCTCGGACGATGTCCGGATTGGCGACGTTCTTGCTGAGACGAACGCGGCGGACGCACTGCCGGAATACGAATCGGCCCTGGCGATCGCTCTGCTGCACGCCGACGATCGGATGAACACCCCGGCCCAGCATGACCTTGTGACCGTATACTCGAAGATTGGAAACGCGCGTATTATGACGGGCGACATGGTGGGGGCGGAATCGGCGTTCCGGTCCGCCCTTCCGATTGTCCAACGGCTTGCTCTCGACCCGTCCGACACAGCCGCGGCGGCCTCACTGCAGGACACACGGCAAATGATTCTAGAATTACAGAGTAGCCGTACGAACGTCAAGTAAACGGGAACCTTTCGGCTCCGTTCGCCCGTAATGTAGTTTGAAAGCAAACTGTTCGACGGAGAATTTGGATGAAAAGGATGTACGCGGCGCTCGCAATAGGCGCACTCATGATGGCGGGCGGCGCGCGAGCCTGCCCGCTCTGGGCGCAGCGCGAGGCTGTGCCCCCACGCTGGAGCCCGTCGCCACTCAATGACGCCCACAACTCTTCGCACCTGGACCCGATGGCGATATTGAAGCGCGCCGCAGACACTCTCCACGCCACGCGTTCCGTCTTCGCGACGTTCAGTTCGCGCTACGAGTACCCTGGCGCCACCGAGAATTCGAGACCGCGAGTCGTGATGACGGTCGGGAACTCGGCGATGCAGCGCCCCAATCTCGACCACGACTGGATCTGGTCGGACAACGGACGGTCGACTGCCGGCGCCCGCGGGCCGTCGATGGTCGACGTCGAGTACTCTAAAGACACCTCTCAATTCCTCTCCACCGATACTGCCATCTACCTTATCAACGGGACCACATATAATAGGATTGAAAGATTGGGTGGACCGAGGCCGGGAACAAACGCAATCGCCATTGCCGACTTCTTCGACCGGGCGAAGTCGCCTGCCTCCCGAGTGGCGGAGCTGCGCGCTGCCGGTAAGCTCCGGTTTCTACGGCTCGCTACGCCCGAGCGATGGAAGGGAGAGGTATATACAGTCGTAGAGTTCCAATATGAGGACAATGATCCGTTTCTCTCGAAATCGGCACGAAAACGGCTGCCCGGTGGCGTGCTGGTCACGGATGAGAGGTGCTATATCGGAGCGGACCGTTTGATCCATCGGATTGTGGATCACAGTAACCTGGGATGGAGTCAGGATTACGCCGTCAATCAGTTAAAGCTGGACCCCCGCCTGGATGCCAGTCTGTTCAAGATCCCGTCCAGCCTCCGGCCGCTGCCTCAGCGACCGCTGCTTCAATCCGGCGCTGTCGCACCGAACTTTCGCGTACTGGATCGGTATGGCCGCGCCGTGCGCCTCTCTGATTTCCACGGCAAGGTCGTGCTCCTGGATTTTTGGGCCTCGTGGTGCATTCCGTGTCAGGCGGCATTTCGATACGTCGAGCCGATCGCCGCGAAGTATCGCTCGCAGGGAGTGGTGGCGCTTGCCGTGAACGTCTGGGACACGAAGAGCGCCTTCGATGCCTGGACGCAAAGCCACCCCGAATTCAACGACCTGACTCCGCTCATTGATCCCACGCCACGCCGGGGACATAATGTTGCAAGCGGGCCTTACCACGTAACGGGGATTCCAACCCAGTACATCATCGACCGTGATGGAAAGATCGTGCTGGGAGTTAAGGGCATTCCGTCCGAACCGGGCGTTGTCGAGGCCGCCATACGCTCGGCGCTCCAGCGATGACGCTGCGGATGAGGTCCGGCTTGCGCGAGGATGAGGTATCCTGATTCCCGGAGCTCTCCTAGACGTCTTATGAGTTATGACAACCTCGCGGAACTGGAAAAACGGCATGTCTGGCATCCCTTTACGCAGATGCAGGAATGGGAGCGCGAGGAACCGCTCTTTATCGAGCGAGCCGTGGGTGTCCGGCTGATTGCCGCCGACGGACGCGCGTATTACGACGCGAACTCGTCGATGTGGCTCAATGTCCACGGCCACCGCAATCCGGCCATCGACCGCGCCATTGTCGAGCAACTCGGGCGAATGGCGCATTCCACAATGCTCGGGCTCACGCATGAGCCGGCAACCAGACTTGCTGTCCGCCTGTCCGAGATCGCACCACCCGGATTACAGCGTGTCTTCTACTCCGACGACGGCTCGACCGCTGTCGAGGTCGCCCTCAAGATGGCCTATCAGTACTGGCGTCAGCGCAGCCAGCCACGTCGGCGCTTTGTGACCCATGCCGAAGGCTATCACGGTGACACGATCGGCGCAGTCAGTGTCGGCGGGGTCGAGCGTTTCCACAGCCTCTTCCGCGAGTTACAATTTGAGGCGGACATGATCCCATCGCCGGCGCGCGCACGCGACGCCGACGAGGCGGCGGCCCGGCTGGAGGCCGCCATGGCGGCCCATCCCGGCGAGACTGCCGCGGTAATTGTCGAGCCTCTCGTTCAGATGGCCGGTGGAGTCCTCATCTCACCGCCGGGCTACCTGCGCCGCCTTCGCGATATCTGCGACCGCTGGGACGCCCTCTTGATTTTCGACGAGGTTGCGACCGGCTTCGGGCGCACCGGGAAGATGTTCGCCTGCGAGCACGAGGAAGTGTCGCCCGATTTCCTGTGCGTCGGAAAAGGCTTGACGGGAGGGTACTTGCCGCTTGCGGCTACACTGACCACCGAGCGAATCTACGAGGCCTTCCTGGGGGCGCCGCGAGAATGGAAGCAATTCACACATGGACACTCCTATACGGGGAATCCGCTTGCCTGCGCCGCCGCGCTCGCAAACCTGGACATCTTCGAGACGGAGGATGTCCTGGCGCAACTCCCGGAGCGTATCGCGACGGTCGCCAGACGCCTGCAGCCCCTGGGACGGCTGCCGGGGGTTCGCGACGTTCGTCACTGCGGCCTGATGGTTGGGATCGAGCTTGTCGAGCAGCCCGACTCCGTCGACATTGCGAGCATCGGTGTCCGGGTCTGTCGCCGCGCACGTCAGCTTGGCCTGATTACACGTCCGCTCGGCAGTATCATCACCTTCGTGCCGCCTCTCTGCAGCACGGAGTTTGACCTGGTCGAGATGATCGGCATACTCCAGCGCGCCATCGAGATCGAGACAGCCTGATGTCGCCGACCCCACATCAGCCCCTCGCACAAGCGGAGACGGAACTGACCGAGCATGATCCGGACCTCAGCCTGGCGGCCGACCTGGCAGCTCTCCACGACGAGCATCGCTTTCGGTGCACACGACGGTTTGAGATCGCACCGGGACCATGCTCCATTGTGGACGGCCGGCCGGTCATCGTCTTCGGCTCGAACAACTACCTCGGCCTGGCTACACATCCCCGAGTTGTCGGCGCCGCGGTGGAAGCCGCCCGATCCTGGGGGGCCGGCAGTTCCGGCGCCCGCCTCACAACCGGAAGTTTGGCCCTCCACGAGGACCTCGAGCGAGACCTCGCCGCTTTCAAGCACACGGGCGACGCGGTCGTCTTCAGTTCCGGCTACGCGGCCGGTGCCGGAACAGTCTCCGCCTTGATGGGACACGGAGACCTGATCCTGAGCGATGCTCTCAATCACGCATCACTGATCGACGGCTGCCGGCTCAGTCGGGCCTGTGTGCGCGTTTACCGGCACGCCGACCCGGATCATGCCACCGCGCTTATCGCCGACCGGGCTTCGTTCCGTCGCTGTCTTATCCTGACCGACGGCGTGTTCAGTATGGACGGGGACATTGCCCCGCTCGCGACCCTGGCACATCTGGCGCGCTCGCGTGACGCCTGGCTGATGGTCGACGATGCGCACGGGCTGGGTGTTCTCGGCGCCACAGGGCGCGGCTCGATTGAGCACGCCGGGATCCCCTCCGCCGGCCTCATTCAGCTCGGGACGCTGAGCAAGGCGCTTGGCGCCGAGGGCGGCTTCGTCGCCGGCAGTGCCACACTCGTCGACTATTTGCGGAACCATGCGCGCTCGTTTATCTTTTCGACAGCCCCGGCGCCGTCGACAATCGCGGCCGCCGCCGAGGCGCTGCGCGTGGTCGCGGACGAGCCCTGGCGCCGCGATCGGCTGCGCGAAAACGCCGCGTACCTGCGCAAAGGCTTGGGGGCGCTCGGACTGCCCGTCCCGTTCGGTGAGACGCCGATCATTCCGATCATTGCCGGGAAAAGCGACCGTGCCCTGGCTCTTACCGAGGCGCTTCTCGATCGGGGCATTTACATCCCGGCTATACGTCCGCCGACCGTGCCGGAGGGGGGAGCGCGCCTGCGCATGAGCGTTACCGCCGAGCACACCCGTGAACACCTCG
Source organism: Capsulimonadaceae bacterium (assembly GCA_052139635.1). Taxonomy (GTDB): domain Bacteria; phylum Armatimonadota; class Armatimonadia; order Armatimonadales; family Capsulimonadaceae; genus JBKQWH01. The sequence goes on along the minus strand of JBKQWH010000186.1, from coordinate 22,491 downwards.
ATTCGGCGCTCGCCGCAGTTCGGGAGTGCTTATGAACGACGATATCAGGACGGCCGGCGGCATATTCGTCACCGGCACGGACACTGGCGTGGGCAAGACGGCCGTTGCGGCCGCCCTCGCCGCGGCGCTCCGTGAGGAGGGCATCGACGCCGGCGTGATGAAGCCGATTCAAACCGGCGCCGTTCCCGAAATGGTTACCGGGAGAATCCGGCTGCGCGCGCCCGACGGGGACTATCTGCGCGCTGTGGCCGGCGTCGACGATCCCGAGTCCCTGATCTGTCCCGAGCGACGCGCTCTTCCGCTCGCACCGATGGCGGCCGCGGCCCTCGAGGGCCGCGATATCGATATGAGCTCCATCCGGATAGCCTACCGGCGCCTCCGTCGCCGCCATGCCTTCCTGGTCGTCGAGGGCGCGGGTGGAATCGGTGTTCCGATCCGGCAGAATTTCACCATGGCCGACCTTGCCCGTGACATGGGTCTGCCGCTTCTCGTCGTCGCGCGGGCCGGCCTGGGCACCCTCAACCATACGCTGCTGACGGTCGAGTTCGCGCGTGCCCGCGGACTGTCCATCGCCGGCATCGTGCTCAGTAGATACCCTGCGCGTCCCGATCCCGCGGAACGGACGAACCCGACCCTCCTCGAGCTGCTCACCGGCCTCCCGATCCTGGCGAAACTGCCCGACGACCCCGAGGTCGACACCAGCCGCATTGCCCCCGGCAACACTGTCCGGGACCTCCGATCGTCCGGCCTCGTGCCCGCCCTCGGCCTGATCCCGCCGTCCGGTGTCACAGGTCCTGGTTGATGGGCGGACGGCGGGAGAAAAAGGTGGTCTGAACGGCGTAATCGCTCGTCGTACGCGGGTGATGGGCGACATGCTCATCAAGGGTTATGAGCATGACACCCGCCAGACCGGTCGTTCGCGACCGCGCTAAACCTTGAACCGAACGTGAAGGATGTCGCCGTCCTTGACCACGTAGTCCTTCCCTTCCAGGCGGATCTTGCCGGCGGCCTTGGCGGCTTCCCAGGTGCCGGCGGTGGTGAGGTCGTCGAAGGCGAGCAGTTCGCCACGGATGAAGCCGCGCGCGAGGTCCGAGTGGATGCGGCCGGCGGCGATGAGGGCGGTCGACCCGGTCGGGATGGTCCACGCGCGGACCTCGTCCTCGCCGAGCGTGAAGAAGGACATCACTCCGAGAGCCCGGTAGGCAGCGCGGATCAGGCGGTCGCGGGCCGGCTCGTCGATTCCGAGGGCGTCGAGGAAGTCGCGCTGCTCGGCCGGCTCGAGCTGGGCGACCTCTTGCTCGGCGGCGGCGCAGCAGGTGATAAAAAGGTTACCCGCCTCGGCGCAGACGTCGCGCAAAGGCGCGAGCAGTGGGAGAGTGTCACCCGCGGCAATTTCGTCCTCGCCGACATTCGCGACCGCGATCAGCGGCTTGGCGGTCAGAAAGTCGAAGTTCTTGACAATGCGGCGCTCTTCCTCATCCAACTCGACCGTGGCGACCGGCTTAAACTCGTCCAATGCGGCCTTGATCTTGAAAAGCACCTCTCGCTCGGTCACCTCCGGGCCGGGCATGCCCTGCTTGCGGGTCTTGAGCTGCTTCTCGATCCGCTCCAGGCGGTTCTCGATTACGGTCAGGTCCCCGAGCAAGAGCTCCTCGGTAACGGCGTTGTACTCCTTGAGCGGGTTCAGTCCGCCGTCGGGCGCGGGATGAGACGGGCTCTCGAACGCACGCACGACCAGCACAAGGGCATCGACAGAGCGGATTCCCACGAAGAAGTCCGACCCGAACTTCTGCGCCGCACGGCCTTCGCCGGCGGTAATCTGCGCGGCGCCGTCGGTAAACTCGACCGTCGCCGGCGTGCGCTTCTTCGGGTTGAACAGCTTGACGCCGAAATCATAGCGCGCGTCCGGCACCGGCACGACACTGACAATGGCGCTGCTGCCGCCCCCCGCGGGGCTTCCCTCGCCACGCGTGAGCGCGTAAAACAGGGTGGTCTTTCCCGACCCCGGGAGACCGATCAGTCCGACTTTCAAAATGGAGTCCTCCGGATTATGATACCAGTTTCGCCGTCGCCCGCGAATAATCCTGCATCCGTTTGCATCCGGCGGGCCAGCCTTGATCATCCGGGACAACGCTGTTACGATGGAAAACGTGCCAGGCCCAAAATCGTTATCGCTGCCTTGCATTATCTTGACAAGCCTGCCCGTAAGTGGGTACGCTTGCTTCGCGATATTGTTGCAGGCAGCCGTTGAAAAGGAGTGACTGTTATGAACGAAACGCACGTGGTTCTACCCGATAGCTTTCGCGCCGTGAATGGCGTCCGACTTGGCGATGTCGACTCGACCGACGAGATCGAGGCGACACTCGTTCTGGCCCATCCAGCCATACCCGCCGACCTTCCCTCCGAGCCTGTCTCGTTCGACACGTTCTCTCGGGACTACAGCACAACGCCCGCAAGCATCCGGACAGTTGAGAGCTTCCTGGCCGCGCGCGGCTTCAACGTGGTAGAGACATCTGCCGAGACGTGGAGGATGCGGATTAGCGGCAAGGCTCAGCAGTATCAGGAAGTTTTCCAGGCGAGCCTCGGCCTCTACCGCAGCCCGGAAGGACGTTTGTTTCGCGGGCGTTCGTCGACGCTTAGCATCCCAAAAGATCTCGACGGTATTGTGACGGCGGTGCTCGGCCTCGATGAGCGCCGGGTCGCCCTGCGTCACCGGGCATCGCTGGCTTCGTCGCCGGCCCCCGCAGAGCCACTGGCGGTTGCGGCGGCGCTGACCCCCGAGAAAATCGAGGACAGGTATCGATTCCCGGCCGGAGACGGGGCAAGCCAGAGAATTGCCATTGCCGAGTTCGGCGGCGGCCTCTTCCTGGACGACCTGCAAGTTTATTGCGACCATTGCGGACGTCCGGTACCGACTGTCGAGCCCTATACGCTGCCCGGGGCGCTGCCTCTCATCACTAAGAACGACTTTAAGACGATGAGCGGCCAGGATGCTTCCGAACAAATGGCCGTCTGTGGCGAGGTCATGATGGATGTCGAGATTATCGCCGGCCTGTGCCCGAAGGCGGCCATCGATGTCTACTTTGCCAGGTTCGACGAGAGGGGCTGGATCGAGATGCTCGCCGCTGTGGTGAAGACGCGGCCCGTCGCGCTATCGATAAGCTGGGGTTTCCCGGAAGACTCACCCGACTGGTCGAAATCCGGACTGGCGTGTATCAACGATCTACTGCGGGCCGTCGCCGCGCTCGGCGTTACCGTGTGTGTCGCCGCGGGTGACGACGGTTCTGGCGATGGTGTTGGTGATAACCGCTGCCATGTGCAGTTTCCGAGCAGCAGCCCGTTCGTGCTGTCGGTAGGCGGAACGATGGTTGCCGGGAATGACGAGGTTGTCTGGCGCGAGGGGCCCGGCTATCGGGCGAACAACCCGCCGGAATCGGGGGCCACGGGGGGCGGAGTCAGCGCACTGTCGATCCATCCCCGGCCGTCCTGGCAGAATGTGGAAATCCCCTCCGCAAATTCCGGTGTCTCGTTCGACGGGCGCGTTATTCCCGATGTCGCCGCAATCGCCGGCCCGCCCAGGTACTACACCACGCTCTTCAGCAGCGAGATCTCCGACGGAGCCAATCCAAACAACGGGACGAGTGCCGGTGCGCCGCTCTGGGCCGCCTTGATCGCACGCATCGACGCGGCGCTGCCGCCCGAGCGACGCGGGCGGTTCCTGACACCGCTGCTGTACCGGGCGACTCCGGCCGGACCGAGGGTCGGAACGCTCGGATGCAGGGATATTACCGTTGGGGACAACACATCGACACCACATCCGGGCTTTGGATACTCCGCGACGGCCGGCTTCGATGCCGTCACCGGATGGGGCGTTCCGGACGGCCAGTCGCTGCTGGATGCGCTAAATCGTGTATAATGCTCAGGCCCCGCGCGGGTATACTGAGAGGCAAGCCGGCGATTAAGACGTAAGCAGGCCAGGCGATAATTATGTTATGTCAACGTGCCTCAGTTTGGCTCGATATAGCAGTCCATAGAGCCACGTCAAGAATGATCCGCGCTGCCACAACGAGAAGCGACGAAGCGAGCGGGTAACCATCGATGTCCAGGCGCCCGAAAGTCGATCACAAGACACATATCTCGATGGCCATCCCTTCGAGCCGTATCGAGCTGGGACCCGGATGCACAGATCCGACAGCGCCCGGCCCCGCGGAACCATCGACAGAACCGGCTTGGACCGATCAGGCGGTCCTGGAAGCGCTTGCCGGAGGATTGCTCTCCCACGTGCGGTGCGGAATTGCGCACCTTGATCCGGACCTGCGGTTCGTCCGTGCCAACGATATCATGGCAGAGATCTACCGGACTCCTCCGAGCGCCCTGCCGGGGCGGTCAGCGGAAACGGTTTACGGAGGGCTGTGGCCATCCCGCCGATCGCATCTGCAGCGAACGCTCGCCGGAGCGACTGTGCTGGACATTCCCATCGATACGATGGAGCCAGGCTCCAATCGCTTCTGGACGGAGTCGTATTACCCGCTCCGGGTCGATTCCGACGTCGTCGGTATCCTGGTTGTGGGCCGCGAAAGCACCGGTCCATTTACCCATCTGCAAGGGCTGTCGCCGGCCTACGAAAGCCTCTTCGATGCGCTGATGGTGGCCGACCTCGAGGGACGTATTCGCGACTGCAACGCGTCGTTTCTTCGCCGCACCGGCTACGCCCGCGAGGACGTTGTTGGACGGCGGATATCGATGTTGACCGCGCCCGGTCAGGCCGACTCTCTGCTCACAAAAGTGATTGATCTGCTGCGGACGGACGGTCGCTGGGCCGGCGATATCCGGTACGTGCGGCGCGACGGAATGGAGAGCATTGCCGAGACGAATATCGCGGCACTACGGGACCCTCGCGGCGCGCTGATCGGATTCGTGGCCGCAATGCGGGACATCACCGAGCGCAAGCGTTCTGAGGCGGCCCTGCGTGACAGCGAGGAGCGCTACCGCAACGCGGCGGAACAATTGGCCTCCGCCTACGCGCGCGAGAGGTTGATCAACGAGATCGGCCAGGCCATTCGCCACTCCGGCGACCCGCGCTCCATTCAGCAAGCCGCACTCCGCGCCCTCGGGGAGGCCCTCAAGGTCGACCGCTGTTATCTGGTGACCTGCGATGTCGATCGAGATCTTCTGTCGATTGTGTCGGAACACCTCGGTGATTGCGCTGTTTCCGGGGTCGGTGATTATCCGGGCGCCGAGTTTCGGCGGTTGAAAACGAACGTTTTTCACGGGGCGACCACGGCCGTTGTCCGGGACTCCGGTCCCTGCGAGGGCGCCCTTCGCGGAGTCCGGCCTCGGACAGGAAGGGACCCCGAGGCACGTGGCGGTGGCGACGCCGTCCATCCGGAAACCGCGCCGATCGGAGCACGCAGTGGACCACTGCGCGAGAGGTCGTTCATCGGAGTTCCGCTTTTCCTTGGGGGCGTACTCGCCGAGTCCCTGTTTGTTGGGATGGATGACGTGGTTCGGGAATGGAGCTCCGACGAGGTGATGCTGGCGGAGACCGTGGCGACCATGATTCAGGCCGCTGTCGAGCGCGCCCGCATTGAACAGCGTGAGCGTACCATCGCATCCCGGCTGCAGGAGAACCTCCATCCCAAGCTGCCGCGATCCGCCCCCGGACTTCGATTGGCCGACTACTACCGTCCGGCTCTCGAGGAGGCCGAGGTGGGCGGCGACTTTGCGGATTGCTTCGCGGTCGACACGACTTCCACCTGCCTGGTGGTGTGTGACCTCTCCGGCAAGGGGCTGGCCGCGGCGGTGCAGGTGGGCACCGTGCGCGATATGCTGAGGTTCGCCGTGTATGGGGCGCCGAACCTTGTCGACGCAATTACGCGGCTCAACCGCACGATCGCTCAGTTCGGCTTGATCGCTGGATTTGCAACCCTATTTGTTGGACGATATGATGCATTGACACGACGATTGGTGTATGTGAATTGCGGTCAGGAGCCGGGCCTGGTCTATCGGGCCGCGCTTAAGGAAACCCTCCTGCTGAGCCCAACCGGCCCCGCACTGGGCGTGTTCGAGGACGCCGCGTTCACGGAAGCGAACCTCACGCTTGCCGACGGTGACGTGCTGGCGCTGTTCACAGACGGGCTTACCGAGTCCGGAACGGATCGGATGCAGTTGATTGGAATCGATGGGATTGCCGGTAGCCTGACCCGACACGCATCGGCGACCGCGCCGAGCCCGGAGCGTGCGAGCGCCCTGGTCAACCGGTTGATTGCCGACGCGGCGGCCTACAATCCGAGTGCTCCGCGGGATGACGTCTGCCTCTTCGTCGCCGTTGCCGAGCCGGCGGTCACCTGGATGGACACCTGAGGAGGGCGCGGAAGGCGTATCTCGGCCGATGGATGCAGGAACCTTGGCCGGCAATGGCTAAATACTATAATCACAATGCGACTCACTTGCGCACAAGACGTCGAAAACACTCTGTTTCCGTGTTTTCCGTGCTTACCGTGGTTTAATCTTTCTTTCTGACTCTCGTTCTTGGTTCCGGCTCGACCGGCTCCCCCGGGTTAGGACGATGGCAACGGATTACAGGCTGATGGCGGTGCGGGCGGGCCGGGCCGTGGCGGCGCGCCGGCAGGGTGGGGGACCGGGAGCGGGGCATCGCACGCGGAGCGCCGACTTTCGGCGGACGGTCGAGGCTCTGACCGGAGCCGACTTGCCGGAGACGCGCGCGCGTCGTGGCGCTTACTGCGCGGACCTCCTGCTGCGGCTGGAGGCAAGGAGAGGGCGTGCGCGCGTGCGCGCTTTGCCGGCCATTCAGGCCGAACTCGCAATGGTGCGCGACTACTTCGCCGGGGAGTGCCTCCTTCCGGACGGCTGCGAGGCGGAGGCCATTCGGCAAGGGGAGATGGCTGTTCGTGAAGCGGAGGCGTCGGGGATCCACTGGCTCCTTTATGACTGCCTGATCAACCTGGGCGGGTGGTACCTGATTCTCGGCGATGAATCCGCTGCTGTGACCTGCTTCCAGCGAGCGCTGGCCTACTCCGGCGAGCCGGGCGCGGGTCTCGGCCGGCAGGTCGATGTGCTCTGCTGGCTGGGTGGTGTTTGGTGCCGGAATCCTGAAACGCTTCCCCTGGCCCGGCTAACCGCCGAATGGCGCCGCAACCTGCAGCCCTGGGACATCGAATCGTACCGGGATGAACACGTGTGGCTGATTCGGCATCAACGGAATGCGGAAGTGGAGGCGGTCATCGTCGCCGGGTCGGGCGAGACCTGCGCGGGTATTGCCCGCTATGCCGCGGCGCTCCTGGCATCCGGCCGGTACGAAGAAGCCGTCGCTGCCGCCCGGGAAGGCCGATCGCGCGCCCTCGCCGGCGGCGAGCACGAGTGGGCGCGCGCGTTCGACCGCGTGCTCACACCCGCCGGCCCGGCCCTCCAGGGCCGTTGAGGTCGCGGCAGCTTCTCATCTGTGGTGCTGTCATCGCACTCAGATTCTTCGCCATCGATGGCGGCAGGAAAGAAACGTGGATATTCTGGATGAGATCGAGGAGCCCTCGCTGCGAGGCCGGGTCGCACTCGTGACGGGAGCCGGGCGCGGCATCGGCCGCGCCATTGCCGAGATGCTCGCCGAGGAGGGCGTGCACGTCGCCCTGATGGCGCGCAGCGCGGAGGACTTGATCGACGTCGCTTCGGTGTGCGAGGAGTTCGGCGTGCAAACCCTCGTGCTCCCGGCCGACCTCACCGAGCCCGACGACGTCAACGGCGCATTCGCGCGCTGCTCGGCGGAATTCGGCCGGCTGGACATCCTCATCAACAACGCGGGAATGGCGGATTGGGGCTCGGCATTCGATGCCGACCCGGATTACTGGGACCGCGTCATCGATGTCAACCTCCGCGCGTCGATGCGCGCGACCCGTCTCGCGCTGCCGTTCCTGCTGATCAGCAGCCATCCCGCGGTCATCTTCATTGCGTCGCTTGCGGGGCTCGAGCCGTTCGGCAACATGGCTGCGTATGTGGCGTCCAAGCACGGAATGGTCGGCTTCGCCGGAAGCCTCTTCGCCGATGTCCGCGAGCATGGAATCAAAGTCTGCTCCATTTGCCCGGGCATGGTCGAGACCCGGTTGACCTCGGAATACGGCGCCAGCGCCGAGAAGATGCTCGCCCCGGAGGACGTCGCCGACGCGGTCCGGTTCGTCCTTGAGAGCCCCGACCACGTCTGCCCCACCGAGATCGTCCTCCAGCCCCAGTACTCGCCGTGGCGGTAGTGGAGGGGGAACGACAAAACCTGCGCCGCCGGCTGATAACGCTCTCGATTTCCGCGCCGCAATTTCGCGCCCGAAGCGAACCCGCGCTAACGATCTCTCGATTTCGCACCCATTGTCGACACGCTATCTGATCGAATTTAGTAAGGCGTTAGGAATGGTGGCCGCGGCGGAAGCGGGGACCAAATCGAGCAGGCTGTCCGCGTCGGCCGCCGTGCGCATGCCGTGAGCGAGCAGTTCGGTCCACAACGCGGTCGCGACACCACCGGTGAAGTCGCGGGACGCGAACTCGGCGCAGCCCGGCGCGCTGAGGGCGAGAACCCGGCGGCCTTCCGCCGCGGCACGGGCGGCCAATTGAAGGTTGGGAAGATTTGCCGGGCCAAAGGGAACATCAGTAATGATTATGGCGTCACAATGCTGTAAAAGTGAGTTCGCCTGCTCGACCGCCTCGGCCGAGAACGCGGAGAAGGGGGATTCGCTCGCGTAGGGAATGCCGAGCATCTCGGCGGCTTCCTGATCCGTATCGCCTGTGTTCAGGACGCCGGCGGTCACGCGGTAGCCGAGCCGCTGCAAACGAAGCATGAGCCCGGCGCCGGTGCCCGCCCCGCAGAGGACATGCAGGGCGGCGCCGGCCGGCGGCGCCGCGCCCTTCGGTACGGCCAGATCCGGCAAGGTGAGCACCAACGGGCTTCCGGTGACCGGATGGCATCGGACCCAGACCCGCGTGCCGTAGGCCGCGTGGATGTGCTCCTCCGTGAGGACTTCGGCGGGCGTGCCGTGCGCGACCAACTGACCGTCGTGCAGCAGAAACAGCCGGTCGCAGTAGCTGGCGGCCAGGTTGATGTCGTGCAGCACGGCCAGGGCTGCCATGCCGCGGGAGTGCACGCGGTCGCGCACCAGGCGCAGAATATCGGTCTGGTGGCGCAGGTCGAGATGTGCCGTCGGCTCGTCGAGGAGAAGGATCCTCGGCTGCTGCGCAAGTGCCCGCGCGAGAACGACTCGCTGCTGCTCGCCGCCGGACAGGGTCGATGCCGCGCGATCGGCATAATCGAGGACCCCCATGTCGTGCAATGCTGTGTCGACAATGTCCGCGTCCTCCGGGGTGGATCGCGCGAACGGGGAGCGCGACTGGTGCGGCGCGCGGCCCATGGCGACCAGTTCGCGAACCGTGAAGTCGAACGCCGGGGGCGCCGATTGCGGCGCGGCGGCGATCGACGCCGCCGATTCGCGGGCGGTCACCTGATCGTAAAGGTTGCGGCCGGACAGAAGCACCGCGCCGCTCGACGGCGCCAGCACACGCGACAGCGCTCGCACCAGTGTCGATTTTCCGGAGCCGTTGGGGCCGATAACGCCGGCAAACTCGCCTGGAACAAGTGTAATAGTGACGTTGTTGACGATAATTGGGGAAGCGGCCCCGTAGCCCAAAACAATATTAGTGGCTTGGAGCTTCTTCATGGAATGATGATAAAGGGCCGGTATGCTTACGGGCATGCGGCCTAACCATGGTAACGCGCCGGTGAACGTTCGGTGAGTGCCGCTGGTCGTAGCTCATATATAGTATAAAGCATGGAACTGCCGTTTTTCGGCAAATGCGGGAAAAAAAGTTCAAGCGAAATACGCAGGGAGGAAGGAGGAGCGCCGACGGGCAGTGGTGAACTACGATCCCAAGTCCCAAAACTCCTGTTGTTGGCGGCAGGCGAGGCGAAACCATTATGGCCACCACAGTTGATCATTCTACGAAGAGGTCCAAGTTGAACCCGGATGATGCGTTCTCAACCAGCCCGCACGAGGCCGCGCCCGACGACGGTGGCGGCGACGATCTCGCATCATACATTACCCGGCTGACCCGGACAAAGCTCCTCACCCCGACCGAGGAACGCATTCTTGCGCGCCGCGTACTCTACGGCGATCTGGTGGCAAAGGAGCGGCTGGTCGAGGCGAATATGCGGCTTGTCGTCTCCATCGCCAAGAATTATCTGGCGAGCGGAATCCCGCTCGAGGATTTAATTCAGGAGGGCGCCATTGGCCTGATGACCGCCACCGAGCGGTTCAATCCGTCGATGGGTTACCGGTTCAGCACTTACGCGACCCAATGGATCCGCCAGAGCATCGGACGCGCCATCGACAACAAGTCCAAGGCGATCCGTTTGCCGGCCCATATCTCGGAATCGCTGCGCAAGATCGACAAGTCGCGCACGGAGCTCCGGCGGGCGCTTGGCGAGGAGCCGAGTGTCGAGCAGCTTTCTCAGCACACGGGCCTTTCGATCAAGAAGATGAACAGCCTGCTGCAAACGACTCAGGAGCCGGTATCGCTAGACATGACGGTCGGCGACGACGATAATACGTCGCTTGGCAATCTGGTCCTCGACAAAACGGCCGCCGATCCGCAGGATGAGTTGATCGCCCGTGAGATGCGCGGCGAAATCGAGGCGATCCTGAACACGCTCGACGATCGCGAGCAGGTTGTCATGCGGAAGCGATTCGGGTTCGATGAGGATGACAAACTGGTCCTGCAGCAAATCGGCGACGAGCTCAACATCTCCCGCGAGCGAGTGCGCCAGATCGAGGCCCAGGCCCTGCGAAAGCTTCGCTCCGCCGCTCGCAAGAAGCGGCTCCGCGATTACCTGCAGGCCTGAGACCGCTCAGGGCGCCCACTGGCAATTCTTCCAGGAGCGGCCGGCTGTTAAGAGGCCGGCCGCTCCGTTTATGCTAATAAATCACGAAGCGATCCATCTCTTTGTCCGGATGACATTCTCTTTGGCAGCCTACGAATTTATTCGTGGGTCATACAGCATCCGGCAAAGTCGTGCGCAAATGAGTCGCTGACAGCCTAAAGCAGCGCACCGCCCTGCCCCGACAACTCCGCTTCGACGACATCTAGCGATCGCCGCACAGTTCTCGAATTCGGGTGCTCGTCGCCAAGGGCTTCGCGAAAGATCCGCAGTGCCCGTTCGAGCGCGGCCCGAGCGCCATCGAGATCTCCCAAATCCTGCAGCACGTAGCCCAGGTTGTTGACATTGACCGCGACTTCCGGATGGTCTTGCCCGTAGACGGCCTCGTGGATCTTGAGGGCACGCGAGAACGCGGTGCGCGCGCCGGACAGGTTGCCCAGGTCCTGCAGAACGCCGCCCATGTTGTTGACATCGCGCGCGACGTTCGGGTGATCCGGGCCGTAGACAGCCTCGTCGATCTTCAAGGCCCGGTCGAAGGCGGCGCGGGCGCCGGGCAGATTGCCGAGTTCCCTCAGCACATTGCCCAGATTGTTGGCCCGAATCGCGACGCTCGGATGGTCTTGCCCGTAGACCGCCTCGTCGATCTTCAGGGCGCGCTCGAACGCGGCCCGCGCATCGGCCAGGTCGCCCAGGTCCTGCAGCACGATGCCGAGATTGTTGACATCGCAGGCCACGTTGGGATGTTCCGGGCCGTAGACCGCCTCGTCGATCTTCAGGGCGCGTTCGAACGCGGCGCGGGCCGCCGACGGGTTGCCCTGGTCGTGCAGCACACTGCCGAGGTTGTTGGCGAAGGCGGCGATATTGGGATGTTCCGGGCCGTAGATCGTCTCGCCAATCTCAATGGCGCGCTCGTAGGCCGTGCGCGCCCCGGCCAGGTCGCCCTTGTCCTGCAGCAGCCGGCCAAGATCATTGGCATCGACCGCGGCTGTCGACACATTGCCTGCCGCCGGGGGCTGTGCCTCAGTCGGCGCACTCCCTGCGGCACTGTCGCTCAGAAGGACGTCAGTGTCAAAGCGATCGGCCATACGGTTGGGTCCCGTCAATTAAAACGCCGTTCCAGCGTGGATTCCTGTATTATACTGAGAATAGTTTACCATACTTTGCGGACCTGACGGGTTCAACACACACGCCGGGGGAGACGTTCCTGAGCGGCTGCCGATAACGGTCACGCTCGACCGTTGGATGGGAACCAGGTCGCCGCGGGTGGGACCGACGGTTCCTGCCCGCGGCAGCGAGTGGTTGGCTAGTGGACGTGCAGCACGTGCAGGACAAAGTTCAGGCACATCGCAAAGATCATCGCGCCCAGAAACACGCAGACCGGGAGGGTGAGCACCCAGGCGAGGAGGATATTACGGAGGGTGCCGGCTTGCAGGCCCGACCCGTTGGCGGCCATTGTGCCGGCCACGCCCGACGAAAGCACGTGCGTGGTGCTGACCGGGAGGCCGAATGAGCTGGCCGCGCCGATGGTGGCCATCGCCACGAGCTCCGCCGACGCGCCCTGGGCGTAGGTGAGGTGCTCCTTGCCGATCTTCTCCCCCACTGTCACGACGATTCGCTTCCAGCCGATCATCGTGCCGCATCCGAGCGCGATGGCCACGGCCCATTTCACCCAGGGTTGAATGAACTTCGTGACCCTGTCCAGGTCCTTCTCGTAGCCGATCGCCAGCTTGTCCTCTGCCTTGTCCGCGAACTTCTTCTTCTTGTCCAGTTTGCCAAGCGATTCGGAAACCAGATAAACGTTCGATCGCATCTTGCTGCGTTCGACCACCGAGAATCCGGAGAAGCTGGATTTCCCGGCAAGGCTCGTGGCCAGTTGTCCGGTGAGGACGCTGATCGCGGCAAAGGTCTTTGGCTCAGCCTTTCCACTGGACTTGAGGAAATCGGAAAGCGTATCCGCCGACTCGGCGGGCGTGAGCGTGACCCCGGGCGCATGCGCTCGCATTCTGGCGCTGATGACCTTCGAGGTCGACGCAATCTTGGCGATATCGCTACTCTTCGTGTCGAGGTTCAAGGCGAACGCCCCGGGAATGACGCCGATCAGGATCAGCATGACCAGCCCCATGCCCTTCTGTCCATCGTTGGATCCGTGGGAGAAGCTGACACCGGTGCAGGTGAGGACCAGCAGCGCTCGTATCCACGGCGGCGGCGCGGCCTTGTCATCGGCCGGCGGGCGGAACAGCTCGGGCGTTTTGATTGTGGCCTTCATGAGCAATAGTAGCAACGCCGAGCCCGCGAAGCCGACAATGGGAGAGACCAGCAGCGGGATGAAGACGCTCTGGGCCTGTGACCAGTTGACCCCGGCGCCGAACGAGTGCCCGGAGATGACCGCGTTGGCGAGACCCACCCCCATGATCGACCCGACCAGCGTGTGCGAGCTCGATGCCGGCAGCCCGAGGTACCAGGTCCCGAGATTCCAGACGATGGCCGAGATCAGCAGCGAGAAGACCATCGCGAACCCGGCTCCCGATCCGACATTCAAGACAAGCTCCACGGGCAAGAGCGCAACGATGGAGTACGCGACCAGGCCGGACGAGGTCAGGACCCCGATCAGGTTCCAGCATCCCGACCAGATTACGGCCGGGACCGGAGGAAGGGTCCGCGTATAGATGACTGTCGCCACCGCGTTTGCCGTGTCGTGAAATCCATTGACAAACTCGAAGCTCAGCGCGAGAAGAAGCGCGAAGAACAAGAATACTGCGGCGCCGGCCGCCACCGACTGTCCGAATAGCTCCATTTTGGCGACCCCCGTGGTGTGTTTTCGATCGAGTTTCGAGCTTCGGCTCACCCGACGATGATCGATCGGAATCGCCAGGACCCGTCCATCGATAGCCTATGCTACCTCAGTGAACGGGCGGCCATGGTTAAGAAATGATTAAATGAGGCCGGCGCGAACCGCATTTACGCCGGCTTAGGCGACGCCTCAAAAAAAGTGCTTCATTTTATCGTTGGTAGGATCGTGTCGTTCCACTGTGCGGACGACGCCGTTGCTCTATCGCGGCCAATCTCGCTATAATAGAGCATGGATGATTTTTGCAGGCGGGCTGCTGTCGCCGCGGCGCTCCTGACCCTCGTCTTGCCGGCCTGCTGCCGGGCCCAGGCGCCGGCGCCCGCGAGACCTGAGCCGATGTCGGTGCGGCAAATCGCGGAGGCCGCACTGCCGTCGGTGGTGACGATCGTTATCGACGACTCGTCGGGCCAGACCAGCGGGCTCGGGTCCGGGTTTGTCGTGGCGCAGGATGCGGTCGTAACCAACATCCATGTCATTGCCGGTGCGGGCTGGGTGAACGTGAACTTTCCCGATGGCCGCTCGGTCCAGGCTCGGGGCGTGATTGCCGCGGACCCGGAGCGCGACCTCGCGGTCATTCGGGTGGAGACCGGGAAGGTGGCGCCGCTGCCACTGGCCGACCCCGCCGATGTCCATGTCGGGGATCAAACGGTGGCGCTCGGGAGCCCCCTCGGGCTCACCGAATCGGTGTCGTCGGGGATCGTCAGCGCCCTGCGGCTCCAGGACCACGAGCAGATCGTGCAGACCACGGCGCCGATCTCCCACGGCTCGTCGGGCGGTCCGCTCCTCGACGACAACGGGGAGGTCATCGGGGTCGACTCGATGATCCTCCCGGACGGCGAAAACCTCAACTTCGCGGTCTCCTCGCAGTACATCGGGCCGCTCCTCGCGCACCCGTCGCCCGCTCTTCTCCCCTGGAGCACCTTCCAGTCCCAGCCGGGGGACGACGGCGGCGACACCAAACCGCCGGCCGACGGTCCCGCCACCAAGCCGACCGGCCCCGGGCACGAGACGGCGCAGGGCGATTCCGGCGGCGACGGAGACCGGGCAAAGCCGCCCCCGCCCCCGCCCCCTCCGCCCGGCAGCCACGAGCCGATGGTCTGGGTCAACACCAACACCGGCATCTACCACATGCCCGGCAGCCGCTACTACGGCAAGACCCACGCCGGCCAGTACATGACCGAGTCGCAGGCCAGGGCCAAGGGGTATCGCCGGGCGGCGCGCGAGAAGTAATCGCCGCACACGAGAGTCGCGGGGGTCGCGCGTCGCGATCATTTCGGACGAGTCCCGGTCACCGCGGCCAGGGCCCGGCGGGCGTCCGGAAAGTCGGGACGCAAAATGAGCGCCTGCTTGTAGTGCGCGACCGCCGCCGATACCTTCCCCTCTGCTGCAAGGGTCGCGCCGAGACCGAGTTGCGCGTTGGGGTTGGCGGGCTTGTCGGCAAGAGCCAGGTTGAACTCGCTCTCGGCGGCCGGATACCGCCCGAGCTGGAAGTACGCGTTCGCCAGATCCTGGTGCGCCTCCCAGAGATGGTGGGGATACACCAACGCGGCTTCGCGCCAGGTCGTATTGGCCTGATCCATCCGGCCGGCCTCTGCCAGAATGTTGCCGCGGAGGATATCGACCGTGCCGGGCGACATTTTAGCGGCATGGCTGGCCACATCGAGGGTGTCGCTGTAAAGCATACTCGTCGGTTCGAGCTTGACCGCCTCGACGAGATGCGCCTTCGATTCCGCCGGGCGCTGCTGGTCGAGGAGCGCCGAGCCCCACCAGTAGTTCATGACGCCGGCGAGAGTGCCGGAGACACCGCGGCGAAACTCCTCGCCGAACACACTGTCCGCCTCCCCATAGCGGCCGCTACGGACGAGCAAGACGCCGAGTTGCCCGTACGCCGGAGTGAAGGTCGGCTTTGCGGCAATGGCGCGGCGCGCGAGATCGATCGCCCGATCGGTGTGGCCGGTGATGTCCATGACGTAGCTCTCTCCCTCGAGAGCCAGGAAGCAGGTCCCAGAGATCGAAAGAGCGCGCCGGTCGGCGTCCGCCGCCGCCGGGATATTGCCCTGCTGTAGATCCCATTCGCCAAGGTTAGTCCATGAGTACCAGCTCTGGGGGTTCACTCGCACCGCGTGCTGAAACAGGCGGCCTGTGTCGTGCCAGTTCGGCAGTTCCAGGCACGACATTCCGGCATAGACGGTCAGCACGGCGGCGCTCAACACGACCGCGGTAGGCCGGGGTCTCGCGGCAAGCGCGCATGCCAGCCCGAGCGCGGGGCCGAGCATCGCCACGTAGAGATACCGGTCCGCAACCGTGGACGTCGCCTGGTAGGCGAATGGCACCAGTCCGCTGTTGGGCAAGATCGCCGCGACGAAGATGCCCGCGGCGGCCCAGATCCACGTCTTCCGTCGACCCAGCCGTGCGCAAAGGGCAATCGCCGCGAGTCCCATCGCCGCCATCGCGTATCCCCACCAGTGCCCGAGGACATTGTGGGGAGACCGGCTATAATCGATGGCGATGCGCAACGGCACGACGACCTTGCCGAGGTAGAAGGCGAGCGTATCGCATGCGACAACCGGACGCAGCCAGATCGGCACCATGACCGCCCGGTCCATCACCACCTGCGCGGACCGGGTCACAAACACAATCACAAGCGCCGCCAGCAGCCACGGACCGGTAGACCGGGCCACATCCGCGAGCCGGCGCCGCACCATGCCCAGATCGAGAACCGCAACAACGAGCGGCAGGGCGACCGCCGTGGGTTTTGACAGCAGCGCGAGCACGTAGAGCGCCGTTGCGCCGAGCCACCACGACCATCGCGTCCGGGCGCCGTCCGCGGTCGGCGAGACCCCGGCAAACCGCAGGTAGCTGAGAATCGACACGAACGAGAACAGTCCGCACAGTGTCCCGCGCATCTCCGAGATCCAGGCTACCGACTCCACCTGCACCGGATGCCAGCCAAAGAGCGCGGCGCCAAGGCCGGCCGCAATCGGCTGGCGAACCAGACGCAGCAGGATGGCATAGACCAGCAGCGTATTCACGGCATGCAGGATCACGTTGGCCGTATGGAAGGGAAACGGCATGGTGCCGCCGGCCCCGCGTGCGAATTGGGACACGAACGCGTAGGCCATGTATGACATCGGGATGTAGAGATTCTCAAAGGGAGCGGTCCAGAGATGCGTCAGTCCTGCCGGCGTCACCGGGTTCAGATACGGATTCTCGAGGATGTGGGCATTATCGTCGGACGGGATGAACTGAAAGGCGCATGCCGGCAGATACAGGAGAAGTGTCACTATTCCGAGCGCCAGCGGCACCGCGATTTGCGCGAGCGAACGGGGTCTTGGCGATACGGTGGGCGTTAGGACGGCAGCGGCCTTCTTTCCGTCAACGGCGGCGGCACTGCGGCGGCGTCTGGACAATCTCGGGACCTTCCCGTTGTGACTGCGCTGCGGCCAACGCGCCCCCATGCGGCGCAAAGGCGCACTCGGGCACGTACAACCGGCTCATCGTCGAGGATTACGCCGCCATCTCGTAGGTTCGCGCGGCATGGCGGGGTGCGGGAACCGGCTGGCCTGTTTCTCGGAGAAGTTCCAGGTGGTCCGGGATCGCCTCCCGGATCATCCCCTCGACCTCATCCGCTGACTCGCCAACGGCGATAATCCCGGGCAGATCCGGCACGTACGCGCCCCAACTCGTCTCGCCTTGTTCAATCACGACCTGGTATTCCATATGATTCCTCAGATCGATCTACGGCCTGGGCAGTCCGGCCGCCTTAAACACGGCTGCCAGCGTTCCCGCGGGAACTTCGCTGGCCGGCTAGCCGATGCCGCAAACCGTTACAGTCCCCGGCTTGGTTTGGTGTTGATATTGCGCATGACCACCTTTGGTCCGCACATGATTCCATCCGTCGGCCTCGAGCCTCTTAATGAGATCCCTCACCTTCACGCATCGATTATACCATCGGCCCGAACCGGCGGCTACCAGATCCGCCGCGCGAACGAGACGACGGCGTCGGCGGCCGAGTGGGTGACGCCGCCTAGGACGAGGCCAAGGACCAGCCAGACGGTAACGGTCGGGTGCGCGAAGGTCCAGGCGAGGCCGTTGTGCCAGACGCTCCCGAGAAGCGCATCGCGGTCCACGGGAATCCCTTGCCTGGCCATTCCCCACAGCACGCCGCGGGCGACCAGCCACAGCATGGCGAGAAAATAGACCACCCGGAGCAGGGGGCCGACCCCGAAGCCGTGCGAGAGCCAGGAGCGGTGGGGGACCAGCTTCCGATAGGGCAGCCAGAGCCAGGCGAAGGGGCCCCAGCGGCGCAGCGCGACCGATTTCGTGTCGAGGTCATCCGAGAGCCACAGGCCCGAGAACACGTAAGCCCCAAGCGTGATCGCGAGCGGCGCCGGGTCACGGCTCGGGCTCAAGAGCCACCAGGCAGGGACGGCCACCGCCGCGGTGAAGACAGTAAGTTGATCATGGACTTTGCCACTTGGCATCGCGCTTCACCTACCGTCCGAACTTGCGGTCGAGGTCGCCGTCGGTGATTTCGAAGAGGATCGGGCGGCCGTGCGGGCAGGTGTACGGGTTCTCCGATTGGAAGAGGTCGGCGACCAGGGTCTCCATTTCGGCGAAGGTCAGCGGGTCGCCGGCCTTGACCGCCATCTTGCATGATGCGGTGATCAGGACCTCCTCGGCGGGGAGGAGCATCCGGCGCGACGCGCTTTTCTCGACCAACTCGTCGACAATCTCGCGCAGGACCGCCTCCGGGGTCTGCTGCGCCTTGAGGGTGCGCCGGGCGGCGGCGGCGGGGACACTGCGGACGAGGAATGTGTCGGGCCCGAACGGCTCGAGGTCGAAGCCGGCCTGGCGGAGTTCGGCGAGGCGCGAATCGACCACAAGCGCCTCGCGCCGGCTCAGCTCGAGCGTAAGCGGGAGGATCAGCCGCTGGACCGGGATGCCGCCGGTGCGGGCGGCGGCGACCAGCTTCTCGTAGAGGACCCGCTCGTGGGCGATGTGCTGGTCGATGACAAGCAAAGCGCTGCCGGTCTGGGCAAGGATATAGGTGTTGCGGGTCTGGGCCAGGACCCGGACCCCCGAGCCCGCCCGCCCGCGGTAGTCCTCGCCGAGACTGCTGGGGTCCGAAGCAGCGCGGCCGGCGGCGTAGGCGGCCGGTGCGGCCTCCGACACCCGGTTCGGAAGCATCGGGCGAGTCGCATAACCCGCGCCCTCCGCGGGCCGGCCGGGCAGAAACGTGATCCCCTCCGACGGGTCCTCGAAGGGATCGCGGGCCGCCGCGCCGGAGCGGTCGGGCGGGACCGACTCCGCCTCCGGCAGCGGAGCAAAGCCGGCGTAGTCGCGAACATTCACCGCCGGGCGGGCTGGGACCGAAAGCAGCGATGCGGCGAAGGAATGGTCGTGGGGCTCACTGGATTTGGCCGGACCGATGTCGGCCTGTTTCTCCAGGCCGACACACGGGACGTCCGGACGGACCGTGCTCTCGCCCAGGGTCGCGACCAGGCCGCCGGCGAGGAGCGCATCGCGGACCGCGTGATAGACCGCGCTGTAAACGTCGCCCTCCCGCGTGAAGCGCACCTCGGTCTTGGTGGGGGAAACATTGACATCGACCAGCGACGGCTCTAGCTCGATCAGGACCACGGCGGGCGCGTACCTCGTCCCGTGGATGGTCTGGACACTCTTATAGGATTCGTCGAGCGCCCGCGTCACCGCCTTGCTGCGGATAAAGCGGCGGTTGACAAACGTGTGCTGGCCGGCGCGGGTCCCGCGCAGGGTGGGGGGGGTCCCGATAAACCCGGTGACCCGGACCGCTCCGGCCTGGCGCGACAGGGGGGCGAGCTGGCGGGCGGTCTCGCGCCCGTAGACGTGGACACAGGAGTCGAGCAGTCCCCCGTTGCCGGCCGACGTGAATGCCTCACGCCCGTCGTGGGTCAGGCGCAGGGCGACCTCGGGATAGGCGAGCGAGAAGCGCTGTACCATCTCGATAATGTGGGAGAGCTCGGTTGTGGTGGTCTTCAGGAATTTTAGCCGGGCCGGGACATTGTAGAAGAGGTCCTCGACCGCGATGCTCGTCCCGGCTCGGGCGCCAACCTCGTCGACCGTCTCGATTGTCCCGCCCACACAGACGATTTGTGTGCCGGCCGTATCGGCCGGGGCGCCGGCCGGGCAGGTGGTCAGCGTGAAGCGCGACACCGACGCGATGCTCGGGAGGGCCTCGCCGCGAAACCCCATCGTGGTGATCCGAAAAAGGTCGTCGGCGCAGACAATCTTCGACGTCGCGTGGCGCATGAGGGCGAGGACAGCATCGTCGGGCCCCATCCCGCAGCCATCGTCGGTGACCCGCACCAGCCGCCGGCCTCCGTCGAGCAGTTCGACCAGTACCCGTGTCGCGCCGGCATCGAGCGAGTTCTCGACCAGCTCCTTCACGACCGCAGCCGGACGCTCCACGACCTCCCCCGCCGCGATCTGGTTCGCCGTGGTATCGTCGAGGATCTGGATGCGTGTCTCTACATGGGTCATGTCTTGCCTACCAGTATCCCGAAAAAGCCGGATTCCAGAGTTTTAACAACGGAAAACACGGAAAACACGGAAACTCCGGATTTTCGGCCGCATCACAATCTGCGAGATCCAAGACCGCGTGAAACGGTCCGGCGAGCCCACGCCGACCAGAACATTCCTGGTCTTCAAACGCAAAAAAACGTTCGGATTCACGCCGACCGTCGAATGTCCTTATCAGAGATTTCCGTGCTTTCCGTTGTTAATACCTCTGTATTTCCTGCTCCTGCCACGACCGCTCCGCCGAGCCGCCGCTTGGCGATCTCGACATAGTCCGGGTTGAGCTCAATGCCGACAAACCGGCGATTCATCTGTAGGGCCACCTGGCCGAGCGTGCCGCTGCCGATAAACGGGTCGAGGACGACGTCGCCCTCACGACTGCCTAGTGCCAGACAGGGCTCAACGAGCGCGGGCGGGAATGTGGCGAAATGCGCATCCGCGTAGGGCAGTGTATTGATATCCCAAACCGTTCGCACATTCCGGTTATTCGGACCACGAACCGCATCCGGGTCATACATGTACCGCTCGCACTTGCTGAAAAGAAAAACATACTCATGGCTGCGGGTCGGGCGATCCTTAACACTTTCGGGCTGGCAGTTGGGCTTGTTCCAGATGATATCTGCCCGAAGGTACCAACCCGCGGCCTGCAGGGCCATGGCAAGCCGCCAGGGAACACCGATCAAATCTTTTGGCTTGAGGCCGTCAGGTGTAGCAGGTCGCTGGTCCATTGCCCGAACGGGGTTCTTCTTGTCCGGTGCGCGCCACGTTCGGCCACCCGATGTGTAAGAGTCGCCGATGTTGAGCCAGAGGGTACCATCATCCCGCAACACTCTGCGGACCTCCTCAAACACGGTCACGAGCCGCCGAATGTACTCGTCAACACTGGCCTCAAGACCAATTTGCCCCTCAATATCGTAGTTGCGAAGCGACCAGTACGGAGGCGAAGTCACGCACGACTGAAAAACGCCGTCGCCGGTGGCGAGAAGCGCGCTCAAGCTGTCCCCAATCACGACGACCGATTCACTCGCGTCGCGGACAGTATATCCATGGCGGCCCGTTCGATAGGTATCGCAGGACACGACCCGCACGCATGGATTGTGGAACTCAACGGCCGGCCGCGGCGGCGGTCGCAGTCCGTTTGGAGCTGTTTCGGGAGACACAAGTTCGAAAAGATCTTCCATATCCCTGTTACTCACGGGCAGTGGATAAACTCGGAAAGTCGTGAGAGACGAAAAAACTCCGGAATCCTCTCTTAATAGATCACCTTGTTCAGCGGGTACTCAACCAGTCCCTGGGCGCCGGCGCGGCGCAGCTCGGGGAGGATGTCGCGGACCGTTTTCTCGGGGATGATCGTCTCGAGCGCGACCCACCCGTCCTCGTCGAGGGGCGATACGGTCGGCTTGCGCAGCGATGACAGCAAGGCCGTGACCCGCGCGAGATCGGTCTTGGCGACATTCATCTTCAGGCCGACCAGCCGGTCCGCATCGAGCGCGCCCTGCAGCAGCAGCGCGATATTCTCGATCTTGGTCCGCTTCCAGGAATCCTCCCAGGAATCGGGGTTGACCACCAGGCGGGTGGTGCTCTCGAGCAGCGTGTCGATGATCTTGAGGCCGTGCGCGGCGAGGGTGCTGCCGGTCTCCGTGCCCTCGACAATGGCGTCGACCAAGTCCGGGACCTTGACCTCGGTCGCGCCCCAACTGAACTCGACATGGGCGGTCACGCCGTGGCGCTCGAGGTAGCGCCGCGTGACACTGACCAGTTCGGTGGCGATCCGCTTGCCCTCGAGGTCGGCGGGGCCGGCGATTGGCGAGTTGTTCGGGACGGCCAGCACCCAGCGGTACGGGCGCGATGTCGCCTTTGAGTAGATCAGCTCGGCGACCTCAATGACATGGGCCTCCGATTCTACGACGTTGTCGTGGCCGGTCAGGCCGACATCGAGGACTCCGGCCGCCACATAGCGGGGGATCTCCTGGGCCCGCAAGAGCACAGGATCCAGAGAATCGTCGTCGACCACGGGCTGATAGGACCGGGCGCTGACCCGGAAGTCCCAGCCGGCCTTCTTGAACAGGTTAAAGGTGGCGTCCTGCAGGCTCCCCTTCGGCACGCCGATGCGCAGCTTTGTCACGAGTTGGTTTCCATCTGATGTGTGGGATTTGCT
>JBKQWH010000185.1:0-6260 GCA_052139635.1 Capsulimonadaceae bacterium | reverse complement strand
GGAGGGCGTAATGTCCGCCCTCGTCGCTTCGCTCCGGCGCGGACTCTTGCAGACCGGCATCGGCCTCGTTTTCCAACTCTCGACATGGTACCATGTTATAAGAAGATCGATGTCACCGCGCCGTGCACTCATGCGGTGCGGGGAACCTCGCGGGTGTGCCGGAGCGTTGTAATCCTGTAAGGTTCCGTCACTGGCAGGCGGGCACGGGAAGGAAGGGATCGCTATCGTACGGCCGTTGTCGCCCATCACGTATTTTCGACGCAATCCGGGCCGCACGCTGCCGATGGGGTTTGTGATCGTTCTGTCGGTCTTCCTGATCGCCTCCGTTGTCACCATCGTCAACTCGATCGACCTGACCGTCCTGACCATCTACGGATACACCCGCTTCTTCACCCCGGTGATCCCGCGCGGGGGGCATTTGCGGGTGAGCGCCGGGGCGCTCGATGCTATCGATCGGACACCCGGCCACGGACGGACCATGGAGTCGAGCGGATTCTTCTTCGACGTCAATACCGTGTTTGGCCAGTTCCCCTTCGTGTGCCTCGGGGTGGCGGACAGTGACCGCGATTACCTGATCCGGCGGTGCGGGGACCGTCTATCGGTCGGGCGAATGCCGGTCGCCGGAGCGCCGGAGGCGGTGGTATCGGAGGGAATCGCTCGGAACCGGAAGCTGTCGCTGGGGAGCACGCTGGCATCGCCGTCCGATACCGGCTCGCTCTTCACCGTTCCCATGCCCGTCAAGGTGGTGGGCATCCTGCGCGGGCCGACCTGGATCTCGTTTACGTCGAAGGAGTTCACCGACGGCGCGCTGCCGCTTGTGCCGCATTCCGTCCTGGTAACCACGTCGGACCCGCGCGATCAAGTTGGCTTCGGCGACCGTCTACATGGCTTGGTGGACCCACGCAGGGTGGAGGTCTTCTCATTTCACTCGCTGGTGCACGAACTGCGGACGACACTCTCGTCGATGTACCTGATCATGGCGCTGGTCAACGGTACGGTCATTTTCGTCGTGGCCCTGATGTCCGGCATGCTGTCGAATATCTACTTCAGCCAGCGCATTACCGAATTCGCCGTCCTGGCCGCGATCGGGGTCCGGCGTGGGACATTGATTCTGCACGCGGTTTCCGAGACGGCGATACTGACATCGGTCGGCTGGGTGCTGGGGATTGCGACCACTTGGGGTATTATGAGCGCATTGCGGGGCCGCGTCTTCGAACCACGCGGGATGTTGATCGACCCGCATGATTGGTTTGCCTATGCGTACACCCTGCCCATTCCCATTTGCATCACGCTGTTCGCGGTTGCGACAATCGGCATCCGGCTGTCGCAACTCGATCCGGTGACCATCATCGAGAGGCGCTAGCGCGGGATATGGACGCGATGGACGCTATGGATGCGATGGATGCGATGGACGACGCGGTCAACCGGAATAATACAGGACAGGCAGGGACGCCTGTCCCACGATAGGATCTGTCGTGGCCGGTGCGAACCTTGACTCAAGAACAACGAGATGCGGAAGTACTAAGGCGGGTGAGAATGCCGGTTTTGCTGGAGACGGAGGCTGTCTCCCTGGTCTACCACGATGGGGATCGGTCCTCGTGGGCGGTCCGCGAGGCAACGGTACAAATCCCCGACCGGCAGTTCATTGGGATCATGGGTCCAAGCGGCTCTGGAAAATCCTCGATGCTCTATTTGCTCAGCGGGCTGAAGCGGCCGACCAGCGGCGACGTGAGGCATGATGGGGTCCCTTACAGTCGCATGACCAATCGCGACATGGTTGACCTGCGCCGGATGCGCTTCGGGTTCGTGTTCCAACAGCCTTACCTGCTGGCATGGCAGACGGCGCTTGAGAATGTCCTGATGGGCGCACCGGTTCCAGACAGAGCAGCTCTTGAGCGGGCAGACATGTATTTTGATCACCTGGGGATTGCCGGGTTGCGGGACAAGCTCCCGCCGCAGCTTTCCGGAGGTGAAAAGCAGCGCGTGTGTGTCGCGCGTGCCATGATGAATGAGCCGCGGGTGATCTTCGCCGACGAGCCGACTGCGTCGCTCGACCACACAAACGGCCGGCTGGTGATCGATTTGCTCTCGAGTTACCGCGACCGAGGAACGGTCATCGTGGTGACTCACGATCCGGAGATGCTCGCGGGCGCCGACAACGTTCTGGTGATGCGCGACGGCGAATGCGTCGGATGGAAGCGGCCATCACGCGCTCCGCAAGGAGTCGGCCTGGACGGCGCCGAAGACGATACGGTGAGCGTAGTAGACTGACATGCAGAACCTGCAAAGCCAACTGGAAATGATCCGGTCCGAGGTGAAGCGACCGGAGGACTTCGACTCATATTGGGAAGAGATCCGGGCCGAAGTGATGGGCGTGCCGCTGCGTTTCGATCGATACACGGACGAGGCTTTGTTCGCCCCGAAGTATCGAGTCAACGTGCTGCGGTTCCAGTCGATCGAGGGCATTACGGTCTACGGATGGCTTGCGGTACCGTCGTCGGTGGCATCGGGCGCGCGCGTAAACGGATATTTGTGGCTGCCCGGCTACTCGCGCGGAAACCCGCCTCCGGGGCCGGAGAGCCTTTATCCCGATACGGTGACATTCGGGCTCAACGTGCATGGCAATCCACCCACAACTCCGTACATCCATCCGAGCCAGAACGGGGACGACTACATTACCGACGGTATCGCGGACCCGAAGACATATGTGTTTCGGCGGATCGCCGCACACTGCCTGATGGCGCTGCGGGTGCTGGCCGCCCAGCCCGAGGTCGACCCGGATCGTATCGTTGTGGGTGGCATGAGCCAGGGCGGCGGCCTGGCGCTGATCGCGGCGGCGCAGTCCACGATCCCGCGACTTTGCTTTGCCGACATGCCCTGGATGAGTGACCTCGACCAGGCGCTGACCCTGGTCGACCTCGATCGATACAGGGCTCTGTGGAAGTACGGCGCGGATGGCGAAGGCGCGCCGGTGGTGCAGGGAAGTCTGACTCGGCGCGGACGGCTTCCGGATTCGCGGCTGCTGGTTGCATTTTATGCCGAAGATCACCCGCTGATCACGGATCAGGTATACCGCACGTTCCGGTACTTCGATACCCTCAGCCACGGCGCCCTGGTTCGCTGTCCGGTGCAGATGAGCGCCGGCCGCCGGGACCCTTCCTGCAAGCCGGCGACCATTTACGCCGTATACAACGAGATTCCCGGAGACAAGGAGATGCTGTATCTCCCGACGGCCGGACACGAGATTGTTCCTGAAATGCACGACGCGCACTTGATTTGGTTGCGCTCTAAGCTACAATAGCACTATCTGTGCCGGCTGGGATCATCGGTCGTCACGCTGGTCCCGGATAACTGAGTGCGAGGGGGATACGTTAAACTGGATACCGAGCAAAATGTCATCACCGAAGAGGAGATGACCTCCGTTGTCGACAATATTATGGCTCGATACGGCCGGAGCGGCTCAGGCCGTGCCTCCGCGCTGCGCCTGATCGGCGTCTACGTCATTCTGAAACTCGAAGGACCGCCGGGTCTGCGCCGGCGTGGCTTCAGCCGCATGAGCATACAGATGTATCGGGATAAGCTGAACGACTCCAACGTGCGCATTCCGTGAGGCTGACCGAGACGCAGTTGCCGTGCGAACCGGGGCGTAGACACCGTGGCTGAACAACAACATCCATGTCTTCCCGCAATAAAAAGCTGCTGGTCGCCGCCTGCGCTCTGCCTGCCGCGATCCTTGTGCTGGGCGGGGCGCTGACGTTCCATACGATCGTCTCCCAGCCGGACCAGGACGTATCCGAGTACTTCCGGACGTCGACGAGTATCCTGCACGGCAGCCTTCCCTACCGCGATTTCCGATTCGAGTATCCGATCGCCGCCATCGTGCCGATGCTGATGCCGCACTTCCTGCTTCTCGGGCACGCGCATGTGTTCGCTGCCTATGCGACCGGCTTTCTCAGTTGGAATGCGCTCCTGGCGGCTGCCCTCGGGGCGACACTGGTGAACATCGTCCTCGAGGGCTGGGAAGCGGAGCCAACCTCGGAGGACCCGTTGACCGCGTCCTGCCCGGCCGGACCCTCGCCGGGATCGTCGCGCGAAGCCCGCGCGGCCAACGTGTTGAAGTACTACTGCGTTATGCTGGCCTGCACGGTGGTCGTGGCGCCGTGGCGGTTTGACCTCTTCCCGGCGTGGCTGTCAGCACTGACACTGCTTGCCATTGTCCGTTCCCGTCCTGGGCTTGCTGGAGCCCTCATCGCGCTCGGGACCGCGGTCAAGCTATATCCGGTCTTGATTCTGCCGGCCATTGCGTTCATGCCCGTGAAATGTCGAGCTGGTGCTTTGCGGGCCGGGGTTGGCTTTGCGATCGCCCTCGCAGTGATCGCCTCGGTTGCCGGGGTGTATGCCGGCTTTCCCCAATTGTTATCGTTCGTCAAGTACCATCAGGATCGGGGTATCCAGATCGAGAGCGTGCCGGCTGGCATGCTCTTCGTCGCCGGCGCTCTACACTGGACGCACCTTGGCATGATCTACAATTTCGGGGCCTACCACCTGGTCTGTCCGTGGTCGCATGCGATGATACGTGCCCTCGGACCGGTCCTGGTCGTGTTGTACTCCGCTGCCCTTGTGCCGGTCTCCGGCATATTTCGACACACAGGGGTCTCCGGTCTCTCTCGCGGCTGCGCACTTTTGATCCTGGTGTTCATCGTCACAAGCAAGGTGTTCAGCATCCAGTACGTGATCTGGGTTCTGCCGTTTGCCTCGCTCTTCTTTGCGGAAAACGCGGGCGCCGCAGGTGAACGTCTCCGGATCTCTTCGCTCGCCCTCTTCGTTCTCACTGCCGTCGAGGTCATCCTCTACGCCGGCCTTCATACCTACGATCCGATGTCGATCGTTGTCTTGAACCTCCGTAACGCCGCCGCCGTGGCCTTGACAGTGACGCTGATGATGGCCGGGTGGTCGTCGGCGTGGCACGCGAACCGAACTCCGGAGTCCGGCCTATCCGGATGAAGATGATTTTCAGGACGTCCGGTAATCCTCTTTAGCAAAAGCGAACGATCCGTCGATATCGATACGAGCGTCCTGGAATCCGGACGTTTGCGCGGGCATTTTGAAGTATAATGTCCGCACGTCGAACGAGAGGAACACGAACTTGAGATCGCACTATACTCTTACAACCCTTCATACCGGCATGATGCACCGCATGCAAACATGGGGAGCCGCCTCGAGCGGCTTCGCGTGGTCCGGCCTCACTCGCCTGATCCGTATGCGTACTGCCTAGCCGGCTGTGTTCGACTTAACCTCGCTCCGCTTGCCGGGTCTTCGGGAGAGTTTCCCGTGTGCCCCGTCCCTCGAGCGGCCTTAGTGGCCGTTCCGTGCCAGGTTACTCCGCCAGCAGCCGACTAAGGATTGCCGCATTCTCGCCAATTCCTTTTCACGCCTGACTGTATCGGAGCTAACCGTGTTAACCAAGAATCTCATTGGGCGCGCCCGCGCCGGTGACCAATCGTCTGTCGCGTCCGTCGTCGACAGCCTGCGGCCGCGCCTGACAAAAATGGCTGCCTATTATGGACGTGAAACCGGAGAAGACCCGGACGATCTGTTGCAAGAGGCCGCGGTCGGTCTTCTCGAGGCCCTCGATAAGGTGGACATCCGCATCGGGGACCCCGAGCAGTTTCTGATCAAGCATGCCCGCTGGCGTCTACTCGACTCTGTCAAGCGGCTTCGCCGGAGACGCTGCGACACGCTCGACGAGTCTCATGCCGAATGGCTGCCGTCCGGCGACTGGCACATGGGACTCTCCGAGGTCTGGGTCGATGACTTCGCGCGCCATCTCGCACCGACGCAGCGTGCCGTCCTCGATCACCTGCTTGTTGGGCGCACGTGGCGCGAGGCGGGCGATTATCTCGGGTGCTCGTCGGCGAACGTCGCCTATCATGTCCGCCAGATCCGGCGCACGTACGAGCGCTGGAGCAGCTCGCCTGTGTCCGCAGCCGCGAAATAACGCCGGGAGAGGCGAAAATGCGCTTGACAGTTTTATACGCGCGTGCTATCATACGGCTGATGGGATAGGGCCGCAATTCTCCTGCCGGGTCTGTTATCCGCTCCGCCAGTCATCCGCAGTCATGCGTTCGTACGATGCTGCCGCGCTAACCTGGATTATTCGCGAACACCTCAGATGACAGGCAGGGACGCCTGTCCCACGATAGGACATGAATTATCCGGGCGCGGACCAATTCCACTTCTAGGAGGATAAATGAGGATTC
>JBKQWH010000184.1:0-6653 GCA_052139635.1 Capsulimonadaceae bacterium | reverse complement strand
GCCTGTCTCCGCCCGCGACTGATCCTATCGTGGGACCGGCCTCCGTGCCTGTCTTCCTCCTTGTCCATCGCGTCCATCGCGTCCATCGCGTCCATACGTCCATACGTCCATACGTCCATATACCTCGTCGGCCTGAGGCGAAGCCTCGCTAGACATGAGGCGACGGCATCCTCGGGGTCGGTCGGCTCCCTTCTATTTGGACCTCCCGCCCTACCCGTGCCCGCTTCGTCCTCCCATCCAGACGGAAAGGTTGTTGGCGCTGATCGGGCGGACCGGCTGGTACATGGCGGTCTCGTCTGCGAAGACACCGGCGAACTTGCGGGCGGAGGGGGCTAGCGGACTGTGCGGGTAGCGTGTGTAGACCATCTGCATCCAGTGGATCGCCTGCCGGTTGAGCCCGTGGTGCGTGTCCTCGTCGCGCCACCAGTTATTGAAGTCGGACAGGTTGTGGAAGCAGCAGGCGGCTCTATACATTGCTTTCGGGGCGGCCGGGGTGTCCGGATAGAGGCGGGCGATTCGAAGACAAATGGCGAGGCAGCGCGCATAGACTTCGTGGTTGTACATATACCGGCGGACAGCATTGTTATTCGCCGGCGTCTCGACATTCGTATCCCACCACCAACTGAAGGCCGCCACCCGGTGACCGTTCCACAGCCGCTGATTGTAGAGCAGAAGTGTCCCCTTCGTGTAATAGTAAGACGCATACGCGTACAATGCG
Organism: Capsulimonadaceae bacterium; assembly: GCA_052139635.1. Classification (GTDB taxonomy): domain Bacteria; phylum Armatimonadota; class Armatimonadia; order Armatimonadales; family Capsulimonadaceae; genus JBKQWH01. Next base: position 5,935 of record JBKQWH010000184.1, on the reverse strand, counting down.
GCTGCGCGGGCTCGGCGAGTGTGCGCACGGTCGACGGCTTCCTGGAGCACGGCAAGACCACGGACTGCGGCAAGGGGCCCTCCCGGACCGGGACGATCGAACCAGGCATACCAGGAGTCGTCGGGGCATGCGCCGTACGTGCGATAGGTGCGTCGCGGAACCCGCCCGAGCCAGATCGCTGCCTCATGCCACTGCTCTTCGCGCAGACACCGGATCCCATAGCTGTACATAAGCTCGTTCCGAAGGGAAGTGTGCAGGTGGGACATCAGGAACTGGCGCACCTGGAGGCGCGTCATACGTACGTCGAGCAGGAAAGCGATGTCCGGCCGGTAGCCGAGGATCACGTATTGATCGAGTGCCCCGCTGAAGTCGCCCATTGCCTCGCGGGTCAGCGCCAGCTCCTCGTGAGCCGACCGCGCGAGGTGACTTTGCGGGAAAGCCAAAAGCATCCGCGTGAAGGCGGCCGACGCGTCCGGGCATCGGTGCATTCGCAGCAGGCAGGCCCCACGGACAAAGAGCGCCCGATCGGTAGCCTCCCGGGTAAGGGACCGGTTGGCCCAGACAAGGGCGCGCGGCAGCTTGTTACACTGGTAATAGACCTCCGCCAGCTTCACACTGACCGCGGCCGGCAGCGCATCGCCGCCTTCTCTTCCCAGCGAATCGGCGAGTCGAGCCAGGCTCTTGAGATCCTGCGGCGTGTTGTCGGACAGGTAGAGCCGATAATAGAAGTACGGGGCGGCAACACTCGGGTTCCGATGCAATAGCCGGGCAAACGCAGTTGCGTCGTCGGGGGTCATGACATCGCAAACGCGGTCGACGTCGTGCGCAGCGTCCTCATAAGCGTAGAAACTCGAGACCGCGGCGAGTTGACGCAGATAGCCGGCGAAAAGGAAAGCGGCGGCGGACGGCATGTCGATCCGCGAGTGGTCGATGACTCGCTCGAGCGACGGAAGATCATCCAATCTCTCATAGTCGGCAGCGGCGACAGAATAATGTCCGATGAGGTACGCGATGCGTGCCTGCAGTCCTTCGATGGCAAGTCGGTAGTAGACCGGTGGGCTCGATCTCACGAGATCCTCGACGTAAGTGCGTCCGGTGACTATGTCGGCCGGTGTCGGCCGGCGATGCAGGAGGTAGCACCGCGCCAGCATCAGCAGCGCTGCCGGTCGCAGACCTTGGTCCCGGCTCAGCAACGAGCCATACCCGCGCTCCGCGTCGCGAAATCGGTACTGTTCGTAGTCCAGGGACGCAAGCTGGTAGGACGCGTGCGCGCGGATTAAGCGGTCGGGATGCGACCCGAGCAGGGCGGTGAGCGCGGCCCGCGCCGCAGCGCGTTTACCGAGATCATCGAGCGCCATCCCGTGGAGGTACCCGCGCAAGGAGTCCGATTTCAGCCGGTCCATGCACGTCCCCGCCGCCGTCTCGGCCGCGATGACGGTGAGTCGGTCTCGCAAACCGCCCGTCCAGCCGTTCAGCCGTACCAGCGCTCGATAAGCCGCCGCGGCGCCACTCCAGTCGTTCGATCCAACTGCCACTGCGGCCCGTTGAGAGAGCGCGTAAACGCTGCGATTGAGAGTGTCGTATGCAAGGCCGTCGTTTTCACGGGTTAATTCCACTCCCTGTCGCTCGAACGCCGGCGCATCCTCATTTTCCGCGTCACCCGCCGGACGGTCGTCACCGTCGTTCCAGCTTATGATAGCGCGGCGTGGAGGGGTGCCGAAATCGGGATGCCCGCAATTGAAGTGAACCGAATCAAAGTAGTCCTCGATGTGGGCGGGAGCGCTGCGAGGTGTCAGAATCAATAATCCTCCGAGGCACATCAGGCAGGCGGCGAAACGTAAGAAGCGGCTGTTCATATTGTCTCTCACTGCGTGCGGGTAAGCGTATCCACTGGTGTCGGCGGTATCGTCCCGCGAAGATTCTCGAAACCTCCGGGACAGCGCGCGGTCCACCAGCCGGAGAAAGTGCGCGGTCTGTCGTCCGGCAATTCGAACCGGCAGGCGGGGACGGTCGACCCCGCCGCGAGGTATACCGCGGTGAGATCGAGGACATTCGCGCGGAGGGGGCCGCACGGGCTGGCCGGTTGATTGTCCCCCGACTCCTGCCGCAGGTCAAGCGAATCGAACCCGAGACGGTCGGCGCTTTCGATTCCGGGTCGATCCAGCGCGAGGTGCAGCGTCACCGATGCGGGACCGACAAACGTGCCCGCGCTTCCGTCATTGGTCGCCGAGATCGTGACATCGAGCGGCATGGACGCATGCGCGGCCGAAACCGTGCCCGGCGCATCGATGATGGCCCAGGGCGAGCGTTCCGCGGTCATATGGATGGTCAGGTGAGGCTGAGTGGCACGGCCTTTCACGGCGGCGGCGATTGAGCCGAGCGACAGCGCGTCGACCTCGCCGGGCTCGGGGAGGCGAAAGAAGATCACGCCAAGGCAGTTGTCCGGCCGCTGCCGCCGCACGGTGTTCATGTCCAGCGCGACAAGCGCCGGAGTCGGCAGGTCATAGACGAGGTCCCAATGGATGGCGCCGTCGGACATCGTGACCTCCTGTCCGGCGAAGTCATAGATGTCCTCGCCGATGTAACTGTCTCGAGTCGCGGCCCGGCCGGCCGCGTCTGCCGGGAAGGCACGCACAAGACGGCATGATTGCTCGCGCGCCGCTTCCTCGACATTGAGGTCCCGCAGAGTGCCGGCGAGCTGGCCGTCGCGGTAGACAAGCTCGTGCCCGTAGGCAGGCAGTCCCGCATAAAAGGGCTGGCCGGCGCGTCCGGCCGCGGCCAGCCCTGTACGAAGCCGGTCGCGATTGGAGACGGTCGCGAATTGCCGAAGGGTCCAGGGAAGGTCGGCCTCATAGAACTGCGGTGCGCTGAAGTTGACCTCGGCCAGCACGGCATCGAGATCGCGGCTGCCATACCATGTCGGCAGAACGGTCACCGAAAGGGCCAGCCCGCGCCCGCGAATTGCCGGCGCGATGTCCGTCAGCAGAGCGGCGTACTTCGGGAGGAGTCGCGTGGGCACGTCGAAATCGAGTTGTACGCCCGTGACCCGCACGCCGGCGCTCTTGTCGCGTTGGACGGCGTCGACAATCTCCGGCCCGATTGTGGCGGCGACCTCCTTCGGGTCGAGGCGGCCGAATCCGCGCGTCAATCCCGGGTCGAAATCGAAGACCAGGTCGACATCGAAGGGGCACCCGCCGTCGAACGTCTGCCTCGCCGCAAGGTCGATTCGGTCCTCGTGTCCCACAAATCGGCCCTCATGCACGAACAGGCGCGTGACACCAAGGGAGCGAAGCTGCGACGTATCCGTCGCGGTGAGGCGGAAGGGGGTATGCCAGTACCAGAACGACACCTGAAGCGGCGGCGGCGGATGTCGGCGGAGAGTGCCAAGGGCGCAGGCAACGGCAACCGCACATAAGCCAAACGGAATGAGGAAACTCAATCGCCGCTTCATACAGCCGGATTCGGCGAGACCACCCGGGAATCCTTCTCAGGTCCGCACTCGATATCTTTACGGCTTCTTTACGTATTTCCGGATTCTCTTTACCCTATCTTTAGGGCCAATCCGGTATCATCCCAGCGTGAGACTGCAGATGGCGACCACCTTTTCCGAGGAGAATAGGGATGCTGACGATGCACTGGGCGGACGATGGGGCAATGGCCCTCGGGCCGGTGCTGGAACACTGAATGATGGTGCACTGAGGTTGCGTTTATGATCGTTCCGATTTTTCAACTGGCCGTCGCCGCCTCGGTGGCCGGGCTCATCATCGCCCTGTTGATGTCTCGCCTGGCCGCTCGGCGGCAGGAGCGGGCCGAGCGGCAGGCCCTTCACGTTGTTTCCTCCGGATTTGCGCTCTCCGCTTGCGCCTATGCGCTCCGTCTGTCCGATCTGCACCGCCCCGGCGAGCTAACCTACGCCTCGTTCATCTTCTGCGTCGCCGGCATGGCCGTGATCTACGCCGGCTGGCGCCTCTATCGGCGGGCTCGACGGAACACGACAGTGATCTATGCGAAGAGTGGCAGGCCGTGAACGGCACATCGACCGGGTGCTGTTTCGACGTCGACCGGCGGATTGCGGTGACGCACTAGAAGAATAAGTGCTTCATTTCCCTCGCTCCGAAGTGGGTTCAGTCGATCTTGCCTGACCGTTCAGGGTCCGTAGGATTCGCAGCGGTTATGATTGCGCGCCGCCATGCGGGTATCATACACGCCGAGTACATTCGACGCCGGCGGGCCGCGCGATCCCGCCGAGTTCACCTGTCGCGTCCCGAAAGGACAAAGAAGTCATGGCCCTTCACCATAAGAAGCATGTAAGCGATCACCGCCTTGCCGAAGACGGGGACTTTACGTCCTCGACGGCGACGGCCTGCCTGCCCCGATACCGGATGCCGGCGCAGGAGCAGGACCCGCGTATCATCTACCAGCTCATCCACGACGAACTCATGCTCGACGGCAACTCGCGCCAGAACCTGGCCACATTCTGCCAGACCTGGCTCGAGCCCGAAGTCCGAAAGCTGATGGACGACTGCATCGACAAGAACATGATCGATAAGGACGAGTACCCGCAGACCGCCGAGATCGAATCACGGTGCATTCACATGCTCGCCGACCTGTGGAACTCGCCGGTTGCCGCGACCACGGTCGGATGCTCGACGACCGGGTCGAGTGAGGCGGCCATGCTCGGGGGACTGGCGATGAAATGGCGCTGGCGCGAGAAGATGCGCGCTGCCGGCAAGCCGGCGGACCGGCCGAACCTGGTGACCGGCCCCGTGCAAATCTGCTGGCACAAATTCTGCCGCTACTTCGATGTCGAGATCCGCGAAGTCCCGATGGAGCCCGGACGTTACTGCATGGGGACGGGCGAAGTGCTTGCCGCGGTTGACGAGAACACGATCGGCGTTGTGCCGACCCTGGGTCAGACGTTTACCATGCAGTACGAGCCCGTCGCGGAGATCGCCGCCGCCCTCGATGCGCTCCAGACCCGCACCGGCCTCGACATTCCCATCCATGTCGACGGTGCTAGCGGCGCGTTCCTCGCACCGTTTCTAACGCCGGACCTCGTGTGGGATTTCCGTATTTCGCGCGTGAAGTCGATCAACGCGTCAGGCCATAAGTTTGGCCTTTCGCCACTTGGCGTGGGGTGGGTAATCTGGCGCGAGGCCGCCGACCTTCCGAAGGACCTCATCTTCGACGTCAACTATCTCGGCGGCGACATGCCAACCTTCGCCTTGAACTTCTCTCGGCCCGGTGGCCAGGTCGTCTGCCAGTATTTCACAATGCTTCGGCTCGGACGCGACGGGTTCCGCAAGGTGCAGGAGGCGAGCGCGGATATCGGTCAGTATCTGGCCGACGAAATCGCGAAATACGAGATGTTCGACGTTATCTACGACGGCCGCGGCGGCATCCCCGGCTGCACGTGGACGTTTGCGTCGGGAATCGAACCCGCCTTTACGCTCTATGATCTCGCCGACCGTCTGCGCACCCGCGGCTGGCTCGTGCCGGCCTACGCCCTCCCGGCCAACTGCGAGGACGTGGTTGTGCAGCGAATTCTCTGCCGAAACGGGTTCACCTACGACCTTGCAACCCTGTTCCTCTCAGACTTGCAGCGCGCCATCGAGCATTTCGAGGGCCACCCGGTGAGCACGCCGCTCACCCAGCGCGAAGCCGGGTCATTCAACCATACGCGATAACACACCCCTCCGGGTGCCACGCCGGCGTCGAATTCGTAGTGGCTCGAGTAGGGCGCAAGCGGTGCTAACGATTTCGATGTTGTGATTGCGCGCCCGGAGCGAGCCCGCGCTCCCGCCGACAGACACGGCCGAATTCCGATGGCCAACGCACGGCACCCAGATGACCAACACTCGGTGATGAGGCTGTTTCTGAATCATCATCATCATTTCATCATCGACATCACAGTTCAAGACAAAGCCGCCCGCGA
>JBKQWH010000183.1:0-35253 GCA_052139635.1 Capsulimonadaceae bacterium | reverse complement strand
CTCCGCTTGCGGGGAGGGCCGGGGAGGGGTCGAATTCGGATCGGACCCGCCAGCGTCGACTTGTTAACAGAGTGGGGCGTTTCCGCCCCACTCATTGTCGTTCACGGGTCTCCGTTCTGCAGATTGTCCTCCGCTAGATTCGTTGAGACTCCGAACCTGTTGTCCGTGAGTCAAGTTTTGCGCCGCTCCATCAGTTCATATCGTGGGACAGGCCTCCGTGCCTGTCTTCTTCCTTGTAGTTGTCCATCGCGTCCATGTGTCCATAAAGCTTGACAGTTTGAGGCGGAGCCTCGCTAGATCGCTTGAATCTCGGAACTTGTTGTCCGTGAGTCAAGTTTTGCGACACGCCGATAATTCTTATCGTGGGACAGGCCTCCGTGCCTGTCTTCCTCCTTGTCCATCGCGTCCATTGCGTCCATGTGTCCATACATCTCGTCGGTCTGAGGCGGAGCCTCGCTAGGCTATGACGATTCTGTGACATAGCTCGCGATGTTCTTTAACTGCTGTTTCCATCCGCCGTCATTCATGCGGTAGGCATCGAGTCGACGGCCCTCGGGGACCTTCTCAAAGCCCTCTTCCGTGATCATAAGCACTGTCCCGAGCGCATTGGGCTCCAGCACAAACTGGACGAGCGTGGGCTCCTCGGTGGAATAGTCGACATTGGGATCGACGGAGTAAGGGTGCCATGTGTAGGAAAACAGCCGTTCAGACTCGATTTTTTGCACCACGGCCTCCCACTTCACATGCTCATATCCGGGATAGGTTATCTGGCCGCGCGCCGGCTGACCGACAAGAAACGGGCCCTCCAGTTTCACGCGAAACCACTGTCCAAACTCACGGTAGTCGGTCAGCGCACGCCAGACTCGCGAAACCGGCGCCTTGAGTACCGCTCGCTGCTTGATTCGGGTCTTATTATTCATTAGCTCCCTCCGGATGCATTCTACCTTCCGGCGAACGCTAAACCACGTTCCTGTTGAGATTTGCGGCGGTCGCTCTCCGAAACCCGTATTAGCCGGCAACCATGCACTTGACATTTGTCATTGATCGAGTATAATGAAAAGCGCATTCGAATGTTGATTCCGGGCAAGTTTAGAGTGGAACAGCGCGTTACTCGAACCGGCCGCTTCTCAAGGCTGCCTGGTGCACGTGATTCGGAATGCCGAAAGAGATGTTCCCACTAGCAGTCCTCTTTTGGATTATCGCATGGTTGAGGCCGGGATAATGCAATCCTTTTGTGTTTATCAGGACTCATGCCGTCTTGTAATTGCGCCCCGTGGCGCCACAGCATGTCTCGAATGCAGGTAGTCCGAACGCGGATGGGCTCCTGGCCGGCCAGCGGCGCCGGGCCGGGCCTCCGCAGTTGCGGCCGGAGCGCAGGGGAATGGGTCCTCTGCGCTTTTGTTGCCCGCGGACCGGACGGTCGCCCGTCATATTTAATGGCAAGGAGATAGATCGCATCGTTATGAAGATGCATGCGAACGCACACACGGCGATTGATGGGTCGATCGTCCTTCGTGAAACGCCGCTTTCCGACTCGGCCCCCGAGCCGGATGCGTTGACCCTGCTGGACGGCGAACCGCTGTACCGCATCAATCGCTACGACGCGATGCCCGCCTTCTTGATGAGCCTGGTCAGCGACGGCGACCTGTGGATGTACGTGTCCAGCTATGGCGCACTCACTGCGGGACGTGTCGACGAGGAACGCTGCCTCTTCCCGTACGTCACCGACGATCAGCTCTTCCGCTCGACCGGCCAGGCCGGACCGGTGACCACCCTCCGCGTGCGACGAGGTGGAGAGGTCTATCTCTGGGAGCCCTTTACCCGATTCCCCGCGCCGGACGGAATTGAGAGGAACGCCTATAAATCCTTCCTCAGCAATCACATTGCGTTCGAGGAAATCAACCACCGGTTGGGGCTGACGTTTCGATACGGTTGGCGCCCGAGTGATCGTTACGGGTTTGTGCGCACAGCAACCCTCGAGAGTTTCGCTGGAGAGGCCGGAACCGAGGTGGACCTCCTCGACGGACTCGTGAATATCCTCCCGTCCGGTGTGACACTTGGCCTTCAGCAGCGTTACGGCTGTCTGGTTGATGCTTATACGAGATGTGAGATCGATTCGGAGTCCGGTATCGGCATTTTCGGCCTTCAGTCACAAATTGTCGACCGTGCTGAGCCGGCCGAGTCGCTGATCGCCTCGGTTGTGTGGTGCCGTGGGATCGAGAATCCGGTTACGTTGCTGAGCACAGACCAGCGTCCCGATTTCATAGCCGGCCGACCCATTAAGCCGCAGCCCCTGCTCACTGGCCGGCGAGGGGCTTTCCTGATATCGACTACATGGACACTGGACCCGGGACAGTCCACTTCGTGGGACATCGTCGCCGATGTCGGACTGGATCAGGTGAGTGTCGAGACGCTCCGGTCGATGCTTCTCAGCGACCCGGATCCCCGCGGACGAGTTCGCGAGAGCGTGCTGGCCAGCCGCGACGCGCTCGCCCGCACCGTGGCGGCTGCCGACGGGCAGGAGGCTGCGGCCGATACCCGCGCGGTCGCCCATCAGGCCGCGTGCGTCCTCTTCAATGTCATGCGCGGGGGGATCTTCGCTCGCAACTACCAGGTGCCCGCCGCCGACTTTCGCCAGTTTGTTGCCCAGCGCAACAAACGTGTAGCGCGCGAAAGCGCCGTGTTTCTGGCCGAATTGCCGGAGAGCATCTCCTATGGAGAGTTGATGGATGCCTCTGCGCGGCAGCCCGGCGGATCGGACCTCATGCGTCTGACCTGCGAGTACCTGCCACTCACATTCAGCCGGCGGCACGGCGACCCGAGCCGCCCGTGGAATCGATTTGCAATCCGCGTCAAGAACCCGGACGGAAGCCAGATCCTCAGCTACCAGGGAAACTGGCGCGATATCTTCCAGAACTGGGAGTCGTTGTGCCTGAGCTACCCCGACTTCCTGGAGAGCATCATCGCCAAGTTTGTCAACGCCTCCACCATTGACGGTTTCAACCCCTATCGCGTTATGCGGGAGGGGATCGAATGGGAGGCTCCCGACGCGGACGACCCGTGGGCAACGATCGGCTACTGGGGAGACCACCAGGTTATCTACCTCCTCAAGTTTCTGGAGGCTTCCCGCAACTACCACCCCGGGCTAATCGACCGCTGGCTCACCGAGCGTCATTTCTCCTATGCGAACGTCCCGTACCGAATCAAGCGCTACGAGGAGATCCTGCGCGACGTGCGCAACACGATCATCTTCGACCACGAACTCGACGCTCGCGTGAAGGAGCACGTCCGCGAGGTTGGAGCCGACGGCAAGCTGTTGGAGGGGCCGGGCGGTACTGTCTATCACGTGACCCTCACCGAGAAGCTGCTCGTCACCGCCCTGGCCAAGCTCTCCAACCTCGTTCTCGACGGCGGCATCTGGATGAACACGCAACGGCCGGAGTGGAACGACGCCAACAATGCCCTTGTCGGTAACGGCATCTCGATGGTTACGCTCTGCTATTTGCGCCGCTACATGGCGTTTTGCGCCGAGATCTTCGGGCAGCACGCCGGCAGCGAGGTCAGCCTGTCCACCGAAGTGGCCGCTTGGCTGGACAATGTCTGCGCCATTCTCACGGAAAACCGCGGCACGCTCCACCGCGAGGTCACCGGAGTCGACCGTTGCCGCATCCTCGACGCGCTCGGTCAGGCCTTTTCGGTCTATCGAGGGCACGTCTACCGTGCCGGATTCACGGGCGCGGTCACCCGTACCTTGGGATCGTGTCGCGTTCTGTGCGACATCTCCCTCGAGTACCTGGATCACAGCATCCGCGCGAATAAACGTGACGACGGCCTTTACCACGCCTATAACCTGCTCGAGCGCGACGGCGCCGAGGTGCGCATTCGCCGTCTGTACGAAATGCTCGAAGGCCAGGTGGCCGTGCTGAGCGCCGGCGTGCTCAGTGCCGAAGAGTCCGGCACCCTCGTGACATCCGTCTTCGAGAGCGCTCTCTATCGCCCGGACCAGAACAGCTTCCTGCTCTATCCAGCGCGCCGGCTCCCCGGCTTTCTCCAGAAGAACATTGTCCCGGGAGATCGTGTACTGGCCAACCCGCTGCTGGTCGCCCTGCTCGAGAGCGGCGATAATAGTATTATCGTGCGCGATGTCGCGGGCCACTACCGCTTTGGCGCCGCCTTTCGCAACTCCGGGCCGCTCGAGACGGCTCTCGACACCCTGGCCCACCGTAACGCGCGCTGGCACGACCTTGTGTCGAAGCACGGCCATGGCGTCCGCAACCTCTTCGAGTCGGTCTTCGACCACCACGCCTTTACCGGGCGCTCGGGGGGCATGTACGGCTACGAGGGGCTGGGCTGCATTTACTGGCACATGGTGTCCAAGTTCATGGTCGCGGTTCAGGAGACATTCCTGCGCACCGCGGACTCGGCATCCCCGCCGGCGGTTCGCACGTTGGCCGACGAGTACTATCGAGTTCGCGCAGGGATGGGATTCAACAAGTCCGGCCACGATTACGGCGCCTTCCCGGCGGACCCGTACTCCCACACGCCGGCCCATGCCGGCGCCCGCCAGCCGGGCATGACCGGCCAGTCGAAGGAAGATATTCTCGCAAGGTGGGGAGAACTCGGGATCTTTGTCCGGGCCGGCGCCCTCACATTCCATCCGAGCCTGTTGCGCCGCAGCGAGTTCCTGGCAGCACCGCATACCTGGGAGATTTTCGACGTGAACGGCCATCCGGCCACGATCGAACTGCCCGCCGGCGCCATTGCGTTCACGGTTTGCGAAACCCCGGTCGTGTATCGGCTGTCCTCAGACGCCAGGATAGTTGTCCAACGCACTGACGGGACGCGGACGGAGATCGCGGGCGAGAGGCTTGACCCCGATATCAGCGCCGAAATATTCGCCCGTAGCGGCTCAATCGCTCGAATTGATGTGAACGTGCCCGAGTCGCTGATCTCGCTGGATTAGTGGAGGCGTTGCCCGCATCGGGGCGGTCCGGAACTGCTCGTTCCTCTCCGGACCGCCCCCGCCAGTTGGCGATCGACACGGCCGACCGCCTCTCAAACATCACGATACCATTGCTTCACGCCGTTCGTCCGTATATCCCCATGCGGGCGATTCCCTAAACATCCTCCGCGGAGCCCTGGAACATTTCCAACTCCGGCGCAGTCCTATCTTTCGCGGGGCGACGCCGAGAACATCACCATGGTCACGAGGTCGGGGAATAACACGCCACTCGACTGTCTGCTGGGGTTTTCCCAGCGCCTTGCCGCACGCCTGCTCGGTTTGGCGACGCGGCTTGGCGGAGCTCTGACGTCCGAAGAAGTCAATAACGCAATCATTGAGCAGGCCCGGCCTGCGCTAGATGCCGACCAGAGCATCCTGTTGGGTCTGTCGGACGATGGTTTGCGGTTCCAGACCCTTTGCCGCGCCGGATGCGGTCCGATCGCCGGCTGGGGCAGTTTTCCGCTTTCACTATCGACTCCGATTGGCGACGCCGTCCGCTCACGCCGGATCATCCTGTTCGAAACCGTTGAGAACTGGCCGGCATACTATCTGCCGGCGGCCAATTTCACGAGCCTCAGCGGCGCGTTCGTCGCCATCCCGTTGCTGCTCGAGGATCGCGCCGTGGGCGCTCTTTGTCTTGGCTATTGCGAGCCGCGGTTGTTTGACGCCGAGGAGAGGGCCTTCATGCTGTCTGCGGCGGCGCAGTGCGCCCTGGCAATGAATCGGGCCCGCCTCTACGACGCCGAGCGTAGCGCGAACCTTCTGGCAGCCGAACAGGTCTGGCGCAGCCAGGAAAATCTCCGTCTGGCCGTCGACGCGGCCCGGCTCGGGACGTTCTACTGCGAATGGCCCTTTAACAAGATCGTCTGGAACGACACCTGCAAGGACCATTTCTTTCTACCGCACGACGCCGAGGTCGACTTCGGCCTCTTCTACTCGCTCTTGCATCCCGATGACCGGGAACCGGCGCGGCTGGCGATCGACCGCTCGATGGCGGAGCACTCCGAATACAATGTCGAGTACCGCACTGTGGCCCCGGATGGGCACATCCGCTGGGTGAACGCGGTTGGTCGCGGATACTACAATGGAGACGGCGTGCCGATCCGCTTCGACGGCGTCACCTCCGACATCACAGCTCGCAAGGCCTCGGAGGCCGCCATCGCGTCACTGCTCCAGCGTGAAAGGCATGTTGCCGGAACTCTGCAGCGCTCTCTGTTGCAAGTTCCACCGGTGGGATTCTTTCCGGGCCTGGATGTGGCCTCCCGATACGAGTCCGCCACGGCTGACCTGGACATCGGCGGCGACTTTCTCGACGCGTTCCGGCTGTCGGGCGGTAAAGTTGCCCTGGTGGTCGGGGACGTTTCCGGCAAGGGATTGGCGGCTGCGGCAAAGACGGCCGAGGCGAAGTACTCTCTGAGGGCCTTTGTCCGCGAATACGCCCAGCCGTCAACGGCATTGACTCTGCTGAACGCTTATTTGTGCGAGAGCATCGACGTGGACGGAACCGGCGACCAGGACGGCTTTATCTGCCTGACCCTCGCGATCGTCGACACGCTGACCGGGGCAATCACGCTCTCCGTAGCGGGCACCGAGCCGCCGCTGCTCATCGGCGCCGGCGGCACGCGTCAGATTCCGGCCGGAGGCGTCCCGCTGTGCATCAACCCGAACTACGAGTACACCGACACGCACGCACAGCTACTTCCCGGCGATCTCCTGGTCCTGGTGACCGATGGCATCACCGAAGCCCGGTTAGGCTCATCGTTCTACGGCTACGACGGAATGGTCAAGCAGGCGGAAGCAGCGGCCGGCCTGGCATCGGCAACCGACATCGCCTCCTCGATACTGGAAAGTGCCCATGCGTTCGCAGGCGGCTCCCTCCGCGACGACGCCTGCGTCCTCGTCGCCCGCTACCAGCCGGCTACCACCAGCACTTAGTCGGTGATTTCCGTTGCCGGGTGCCATGCTCATAGCTTTGGATGAGCATGCCGGCCTCGGCCCATTACGCTAGCCCGGATTATTCCTGTCCTATTGTGGGACAGGCGTCACTGCCTGTCATCTGATGTTTTCGTGAATAATCCAGGCTCCTAATGCTGCGGGTGCAGAAGCATGAGCTTGACTGCAACTTTGAGCAGTCGTAGACAGAGAAGGCCTGCCCCCCCGCCTCCCAGGCCCAGCGCAGTGACGATCATCCGCCGGCGAACCTCGGGATCGATGCCTTTTGCGGGGACGACGCCGCGCGCGCAAGGCCTGCAGATCGGCTTGTGATCGAAGATTTCCAGACACGACGGACAAAAGGAACGGCCGCAGCGCGAGCAGTCGTTCACGGCCGGCTCCGAGCAACCCTTGGTAGCACATTTCTGTGTTGCTTGGTTCATACCGGTTCTATTTTACCGGATAATGGCCATCTATACACCGAGCGCTAACCGGCCGTTGATCTTGACAGAGCCCGTCGCCGGATGCTACAATCTCTGCCAGACAATCAAATAGGACGGCACGACGTTCTTATCAAGAGTGGTGGAGGGATACGGCCCTGCGAAACCACAACAACCACCCCGCAAATCACTGCGGGGCAGGTGCTAATTCCGGTGCCCGTGACGGTCGACTGACCGCCGCGAAGGCGCGAGATAAGAGCAAGCGTAACTACCCCCGCTTGTTTCCGCATCTTGATAACCTCGGCGTTGCTTCTCCTTATCTGCCTTCGGGCGCAACAAAAAGGAAGCAAAACCATGTCAGAATTCAAGCTCTTCACCTCCGAATCCGTGTCGGAGGGCCATCCGGACAAATTGGCCGACCAGATTAGCGACGCCATCCTCGACGAACTCATCCGCCAGGACCCCAAAAGCCGGGTCGCGGTCGAGACTCTGCTGACGCGCGGCCTGGCCGTGGTCGCCGGCGAGGTCACTACCGAAGGCTATGTCGAGGTCAGCGACGTCGTCCGCGAGGCTATCAATGAGGTGGGTTACACCAGGACCGACTACGGCTTCGACGGCCACACCACCGGCGTCCTGGTCTCGCTGCAGAAGCAGTCCCCGGACATTGCCGTTGGCGTGGATGCCGGCGCCAAGGGCGACAAGCCCCAGGGCGCGGGCGACCAGGGCATGATGTTCGGGTTCGCCGTCGACGAGACGCCCGAACTCATGCCGCTCCCAATCAGCATCGCGCACAAGCTCACCGCGCGATACACGCAGATCCGCAAGATGCAGTCGCTCGGTCTGCGCCCGGATGCCAAGAGCCAGGTCACCATCGCTTACGACCGCGCTACCGACAAACCGGCCCACATCGACACGATCGTCTTCTCGGCCCAGCATGATCCCGAACTCAAGCAGGCCGACGTTCAGGCGCTGGTGCAGGAGCACGTTGTCAACCCCGTGCTCGCCGAGTACGACCGGTTCGTCCGGCAGAGCATCAAGTACTACATCAACCCGACCGGCATCTTCGTCATCGGCGGTCCGCAGGCCGATACCGGTGTGACCGGCCGCAAGATCATTGTCGACACGTACGGCGGCTATGCCCGCCACGGCGGTGGCGCCTTCTCCGGCAAGGACCCGAGCAAGGTCGACCGCTCGGCCGCCTACGCTGCCCGGTTCATTGCCAAGAACATCGTCGCGGCCGGCCTCGCCACTAAGTGCGAGATCCAGCTTGCTTACGCTATTGGCGTCGCCGAGCCGGTCTCCGTGCTGGTCGAGACGTTCGGGACGAACACGATCGACGAGGACGAGATCAGTAAGCGCGTACAGGCCAGCTTCGACCTCACACCGCGCGGCATTATCACCCTCTTGCAGCTCACGCGACCGATCTACCGCCAGACCGCCAAGAACGGCCATTTCGGCAACCCCGCCTTCGGCTGGGAAAACACCGACCTGGCCGCGCGCCTCGCGTAAGGCCGCCTCGGTCGATATGGCCCCCACTTGTCTGGTACACTGGACTTGTGGGGGCCTTGTCATTGTCGGACGGTTCCGCACGGCGGGATTAATGGTAAACTGAAGCCACGGAGATAACTTGCATGGACTTCTGGAATATTAATGGGCTTGAAGTCAAGAATGCTTTGCGCGAACCCAGTGGACGGCAGTTTACGGGGTTCGTTGACGCGATTCTACAGGCAATTTGCCACTGCGGTGGGGTCGTCCAGTCGACTATTCACACGAACCAGCAAACCAACATTCCTGACGGCGGCGTGGATACGCAGATCGACGTCGCAATTCCTAACGACTCGACTGGATGGCTTTCGGAGAAGACGATCTGGCAGTACAAGGCAACGGACACTATCGGCAGCGCCGCCGAGCTGCAAGAGGACATCGTTGGGAAGGAAAACTCGAACAAAGCAACGAAATACGCCAAGAAGTGCATCGAGGATGGCTATGCTTATCGGTATTGCATATGCGCGAATTTGACGCCTGCGGCAGTAAGCGAAAAGCAAGCGGAACTTGCTGAAATAGTCCGATCCATCAATCCGGACGCTCCTGCTCCGAAGATAATAACGGCGGACGATCTTGCTCGCATTGCTAACACACTGCCCACCATTATTCTGCATTATTTTCGACCGCTCACCGGCCACGCCTTCCATATCGAATCGTGGGCAACCATGGTCACGGCGTATATCCCAACTTACGTTCCGAACCCGGCCTGGGAGCGAACGGTCACTCGAATCGCTGCTCATTTTGATTTAACGGTGGCCGCAAACGACGTCATCCTTCCGATCCAGGGGGACGCGGGTGTTGGTAAAACACGTCTACTTTATGAGACGGTGGCGAAGACGAGAGGCTTACATGGGTTGGCAATCTATGTTCTGGACGATCAACGCGCTGTGGAAATCGCGACCATGATCGCAAACCACCCATCGTTGCGAGCCATCCTCATCGTTGATGAGTGTTCCTTACTAACCGGGCAATGGATCCGCAATATCTTGCAAGGGTGTCGCGGGAGAGCACGCGTTGTCACCATTGATAACTCGGGGGAGCGCATCAGTTCGAGCGCTTCCATCGAGTTGCTGAAACAGCTACCGCCGGACGTTGTCCAGTCAATTCTTCGTGAAAACTTTCCGGCCATCCCAGAGGACCAGCGACGCGAGTATGCACGGCTGGCCGGCGGTTTCCTAAGACTTGCGGCCGATATGTGCCAGCACAATGCGCCAATTACTGCTTCTAACAACGTAGGCTCGGTAGGCGACGCGGTTCGGACGTACCTCCATACGAGATTTCCAGACCCGAAGGAACGCATGGTACTCGAAGCAATTTCTCTCGTGACGAAGGTCGGCTACAGCCAGGACGTGAGCGAGGAGCTTGACACACTCTGCGGATGGCTAGGTCTGCCGATTCGCGCCGAGACTCTCGCCATCGCCAGGAAGCTCCACGACGGGCCGGGATTTATCGGCCAGAGCTCACGATATTTCTATGTCACGCCCCGCGGTGTCGCCATCGCATTCTTCGACGACGCGTGGCAAAGGTGGGCGGCGCGTGATCCCGAAGCCTTCCTTCGTGCCACACCGCCTGATTTTCTCGAACGGTTCCTGACTCAGGTTACCTCCTGTGCGCCCCAGGAGGTGCGTAGCTTCGTGGCAGCCTGCTTTTGCGATTTCGTCAACGGCCTCAAGTCTGCCGACCTAACATCAATAACTGTCACCGATTCGCTCGTACAACTGGTCGAAACCGACCCGAACACTTACGTCCCGACGTTGCGGCGCCTGATTAATGAAGCAACGTTCGAAGAGCTTTTGCAAGTAACCGGGACATCCGTAAACGGTCGCTGGGGACCTCGCCGCCAAATCGTCTGGTTGGCCGAGCGCTTGGCAGCGTTTCCGGAATACTTTGCCGATGCTGAGGGAATCCTGCGGCGTTTGGCCCTTGCCGAGAACGAGCAAGGCATCGGCAATAATGCTACCGCGATCTGGCGGCAGCTCTTTAGAATAGCCCTTTCTGGAACAGCCCTTCCGTTTAGCGATCGCCTTCCTGTTCTCCAGTCCCGTCTTCTAACAAGTGACTCAGCCACAATTGAACTGGCCCTTGCCGCCCTCAACGAAGTATTTTCTCGGCACGGAACACGAATGGTAACGGAAACCATTCTTGGCGGTAGAATTCCCCCTTCTGAATGGTTACCGACAGACGAACAATACCGCCAGAGTCTGGTCGAAGTTCTAAGACTCCTTTGCGACATCGAGGAGCGTAAAGACGTTGGCCTTGCATCACGCGGGCGTCGGATTGCCATAGGACACGTGCGTTCTCTGCTCTCAATGGGGCTAGTTAACTCCCTCAGGGTTCTGGCGAGCGGTCCGATTTCGGACAGCGAGCGAGCCAGTATCCTCAGTGAAATCGACGAGTTTCTGGAACTCGATTGCGGGGAAGCAGGTACGTACACGTCGTACGCCGAGTACGTGGCGGCGGTGCAATCATGGAAGGAAGACTTGACGCCGACGGACCTACATGGTCGGCTAGTCGCTGTCGCTGGCACAAACCAGTGGCTGTACCGCACGCCCGAACGAGAGGCGAAGTGGAAGCGCGAGGTTAGCGCTCTCGCGGGCGAACTCCTTGCCCACCCGGATGCCCTCCGAGATCAGTTGCCGTGGCTCACGTCCGCCGAAGCCGCGGTCGCGTTTGAGCTAGGCCGATCACTTGGGTTCATGGATAATACTGGGACACTGCTCAGCAGCCTCGTACTTGCTGCGGCCCAGAGCGAAAGTGCATCACTTGCTCGTGGGTATGTCGTGGGACTGATTCAAGCAGATGCGGCGAACGCAGAGAAGGTAAATCCCCTGATCGATGATCTGGAGGACAAGCAACCGGCACTCGCATTCGATCTAGCCATTATCGGCGGGGATGCCACGAACGCCTTTGATCGGACGCTACGGCTAATCGACCGAAAATCACTTGCACTCAGGTATCTTCAGGCGTTTCGCCACGGGACGCAAGGAGAACAACCGAGCAGTAAGCAACTCGACGCAATGCTCACTCGACTTGTGGCTGCAGCGGAGCACGACGACATAGAAGCGCTGGATACTGCAATCGAATTGCTGACGATAAGCTTTCACCGAAGCGCCGGCAAGATCCCTGAAGTACTAGCAAACTCGAATGCGATTCCTCTGGTTTGGAAGTTGCTGCGCCTGACGAGTGCCAAATCCGGCAACTCGAGATCGATATACGGCTGGGGTGAAGTCCTCAAGTCTACGGCTACAATTGATGTTTTTCAGGCGATCGAGATTACAGTTAACACGCTTATGGATGAAAACGTGGCATTTCGCCATAAGGCAGCCGAAATTCTTATGGTTCTGGCTAAGCAAGAGCCTCACCAGGTTATGCGAGTTTTAGGCGAAGCTATCCTAGACGACGCTAAAACATGGCGGTTTTATACAGGACCCAACAGACCGATCGTGGAGTCCATCCCTAGTGGCATCGTTATCGACTGGGTACGAGAGCATGGACGTGAGGCCGCTCGCCGGATCATTCGACATGCACCACCGCCGCGTATTGGAGCGGACCAACAACCAGTTGTTCCAGAGCTAACAGCGTCCATTCTCAATGAGTTTGAGAATGACGACCAAACCTTCCAGGAGTTTCTGGCGGGGATACACAACATGCAGATGTACGAAGGCGACATTGCCGGACTGCATGAACGCGAGGCTGATCTCGCCCGAAAATTTCTCAACCATCCGCTTAAGCGAATCCGAGAATGGGCGCAAATCGAGGAAAAGCAGTCATTAGAAGAAGCCAAACGATGGCGCCAATACGAAGAGGAGATGGCTCTTCCATGACGAGCCCTCGCGGGGGCGTGTCGAAGGCATGGGGAGGCTGAGCCGCTGTTACTGGGAGAGACAAGGAACGCGAACATGATTGATGGATCGCTGAAGATCCGTCCGGCGGTCGACGAGGACTCGGCTGCCATGTGCGGAATCTATAACGAGGCTGTCCTGTATTCGACGGCGTCGTACGATATAGAACCGGAAGCAGTCTGCACCCGGGCCGAGTGGCTGTCACTGCACCGCTGGCATCGTCTTCCCGTGCTGGTGGCCGAGGTCGATGGCATCGTGGTCGGCTGGTCGTCGCTGAGCCTGTTCCATGGCCGGGCCGGTTATCGCTACACGGTCGAGGATTCGATCCACATCACCGAGTCCTGGCGCGGGCAGGGACTCGGCAAACTACTCCTCGCCCCGCTGGTCGACTCCGCCCGAACGCTCGGTATGCACGCGATCATCGCGTCCATCGACGCCGACTCCGAGTCCAGCCTGCGCCTGCACGCCTCGCTCGGCTTTGTCGAGGTGGGTCGCCTCAAACAGGTCGGCTGGAAATTCAACTTCTGGCGCGACGTCATATTCATGGAGCGGCTGCTGGGCACTTAACGATAAGGGCATCCGTAAGGTACTGATATGCATATCCCCTGGTTTCACAATCGACGCCATCAACTCTTAGCCGAACCGTTCCCCGATCCCTGGCTCACCGTCCTGGGAGAGAACGTGCGGCAGTACGACACGCTCAACAGGGAAGAGCAGGAGAAGCTGCGCGGAATCGCCCACGTGATTATCGCGGAGAAGAACTGGGAGGGCTGCGGCGGCCTGACCATGACCGACGAGGTCCGCGTGACCGTCGCGGCCCAGGCAGCGCTTCTCTTGCTCGCCCTCGACCACGATTACTTCCACAATGTCGAGTCGATCCTTGTGTACCCCGGGGCGTACTTCGCGGTCGATCGAAGGGCCGTCGCGGGGATGGTCGTTCAGGAAACGGTCGTCGGCCGCCTCGGGGAGGCGTCGACGAATGGTCCGGTAATTCTCTCGTGGCCGGATGTTCGGGCGGGAGGCCGAAACGCGTCCGACGGCCATAATGTGGTCCTGCACGAGTTCGCTCACAAACTCGACTTCCGCGACGGCAGCGGCGACGGCGTCCCGCGCCTGCATTCGCCCGAGGACTATGAGCGCTGGTCGTCCGTCATGAGTGTCGAGTACAACGCCCTGGTCGCCGCGTCGGCCCACGGCCACGCCGAGTTGCTCGACCGCTACGGGGCCACCAACCCCGCCGAGTTCTTTGCCGTCTGCACCGAATGCTTCTTCGAGCGCGCCGCCAACATGCGCTACTCCCACTCCGAACTCTACGCTGTTCTCCGTGATTTCTACCGCCAGGACCCCGCCAGCCGGTCCCCGGTAACTCGTCCGTGAACTCGGCTCCGGGCGCGAGCCGTTCGACCAGCACGAATACGTCCAGCGCGTGCTAAAATCGTTCCGCTGGCTCATGCCGGATGTGCCGAAAAGCCCCGCCCCGCCTGCTCTTGCCAATTCGTCCGACGCGTCAGACCTGTCCAACCAGTCCAACTCAGACCCGCGATGGCGCCTTGTCGCTCACCTCGTCGGCCGCGGCTCTGCCCCGGGCTCACGCGCTTGAGCCGACCACAACCGATCCTGACGCCGCGTTGGTAGGGTGCCACGTCGGCAGTTGGAATGGCAGGCCGGCGGCTCGGCAACGCCCCGCGCTCGCGCTCAAACAACTCATGATGAACGTTGAACTTACGGCCGACAGACACCTGAATGTGACAATTCGTACGTGAAACTCGTTAAAATATACACATCTGGCGGCACGGTACGGCGAGCGGCCCGCCGGCCGAGAATACTCCTATAAACAAGTCCTCCTTCCTGTCACAGTTCCGGGTCGAGGCGACACCTATGTACCAGATGGCGGTATTAGGTCGCCCATCAAATCCAGGTTAACTGAGGAGAGCTTTGAAAAACAACCCGTACAAACACAGAATTCGCGGCAAGGGCCTGCTGGCACTCGCTGGCGCGTGTCTGGGATTGGCTGGGGGCGCCCATCCCGTAGCCGCCGACACTGCGAGGGTCCTCCCCGGGCACGTGCCCGCCGACGTCGCCCAATCGCTGCCCACCAGCCACTTAAACGTATCGAGCCTCAGGCTCGCCATCGCGCTGCCTCCCCGCAACCAGGGGCAGCTCGACCAACTGGTCAAGGACCTCTACGATCCGTCCAGTCCCAATTTCCACCACTACCTGTCGGTGAAGGACTACACAGCAAAGTTCGGACCATCCGAATCGGATTACGAAGCCGTTGAACGGTACATTGCGTCGAAGGGACTGAAGGTTGTCGATACATCGCCAACTCACATGGTCCTCGACGTGGCCGGCCCGGTCGCGTCGGTCGAGAAAGCATTTAACGTCAAGGAACTGGTCTATACACGTCTCGACGGCAGCACCTTTTACGCACCGGATGTAGATCCTTCCGTGCCGGAATCCCTGCCGGCAATTACGGCGATAGACGGCCTCGATAATGCACACCCGCCCCAGCCCGCCTCCGGGCCTGGGACGGGCATCGATGGCGCCTACGACAGCAGCGACCTGCGCACCGCCTATAACATTCCGGCAAACCTGACGGGTACTGGCCAAACGGTCGCGCTCCTGGATGAAGGCGGATTTCAGGCCAGCGACGTTTCGACGTACGAAAGCCAGTACGGGATCAGCGTACCTGTCCAGGGCGTCTCCGTCGATGGTATGGATCCGTCGGTCCTGATTCTCCATCCCGGTTATTCCTTTGAGGCTGCGCTCGACATTGACACGGTCGTCAGCGTAGCCCCTGGTTTGTCCAAGGTGCTCGTGTACTGCGGTGAAACCGTGGTCGATATCTTCAGCAAAGTAGCGAGCGACGATCTTGCCAGCGTCTTCAGCATCTCACTTGCCGAGGAGCCCGAGGCCAGCGTCGTGCAGGCGCAAAATGCATTGTGTGAGCAAATGGCGGCGCAGGGGATTAGCGTCCTGGCCGGCTCGGGAGACTGGGGAGCCTGGGGAACCGGCGGTGAAGCCGACGACACCGATCCTGCCAGCGAGCCGTTCGTGACCGGTGTTGGCGGTACGTCCTTGACGACGAACGGCCCTGGCGGGGCATGGCTGTCGGAAGTGACATGGAACGCCGGCGGCGATAGCAGCGGGGGCGGCTATGAGAGTGCCTGGCCGATTCCCTGGTACCAGGTGGGCACGGCAAATCTTGCATCGACGGCGTATCGCAATGGTCCGGACGTTGCGGCCGATGCCGACCAGACCTACGGCGGCGTGTCGGAGTACTTCTATGGAGCCTGGGGTATATCGGGAGGCACGAGCGCCGCATCGCCGTTCTGGGCCGGTGTGATCGCTGAGGTCAACCAGCAGCGTGCACAAAACGGACTTGGCCCGATCGGGTTCCTTAACCCGCCGATCTATGCGATCGGCAACGGGCCAAACTATGCGACTGACTTTCATGACATTACCTCCGGCACGAACGGGACTTACTCGGCCGGCGTCGGCTATGACAACGTGACCGGGTGGGGAAGCCCGAACGGCGCCAACCTGATCGCCGCCCTGGCGTCCGACAGCGCCGTATCCGCCGGCGACCAGGTCAACCTCGGCGCTATTGCCAACGTGTATGGCATCTATACCGACGAAACATCGTTTGCCACCGGGGGTATCGGTGGTGGCTACGCATACTCGGAGCAGCAGCTTGGCTCAGTCGTCAACTGGAACGGGACCGATTTCAACATCCTCCCGCCGAATGTTCCCGACGCCGTCAGCAGTGAGACCGTGGCGCTGCCGGCCGGACAATTCAGTTCTATCAAGATTATCGGCGGTGCCGATAACGGCGATCAGGCGTCACAGACCTTCACCGTGACCTACAGTGACAATTCCACGCAAACCTTCACGCAAGGCATCAGCGACTGGGGTACTTACAGCGATAACACCGGCGAGACGGTCGTTTCGACGCTCGCTTATCGCGATTATGACAACGGCACGATTCCGGCGACCACGACGAATCTCTACGGGTACACATTCGCGCTCAACAGCGCGAAGACCGTGGCCAGCATCACTCTGCCGAGCAACGCAAACGTCTTCGTCCTGGGCATGTCGCTCTTGGGCGGAAGCTTGCCCAGCACACCGGTCGGCCTGACGCCTATCGCCGGAAACGACCAGGTCGCTCTCACCTGGGTGGCCGGCGCCGGCGATACGTCGTACAACATCTATCGCGGAACAACGTCCGGCGGCGAAGTGACAACGGCGATCGCGACCGGAGTCACCACGCGGTCTTACACCGACTCCGGCGTTACCAACGGTGTCACCTACTACTATAACATGGCGGGAGTGAACGCCGCGGGCACGTCGACCAGGTCAAACGAAGCCCAGGCGACCCCGGGCGTAACCGCGCCGGCGACGCCGACCGGCGTCACCGCAACCGGATCGACAACCAGCCCCGATATTCCTATCACGTGGAACGCCGTCTCGGGGGCGACAATCTATTACGTCTACAGGGGATTGTCTTCCGGCGGCGAGAACTACGCGCCCTGGGGCACCGTCACCGCGCCCACGACAACCTATACGGATCTCGAATCGCCAGGGACCGTCTATTACTACAAGGTTGCCGCGGCTAACAGCGTGGGGATTTCCGCGCACTCTTCGGAGGTCAGCGCCTATAGCGGTCTCGTCGCGCCAACCGGCTTTACTGCTGTTGCCGGAAGCAATGATCAGGTGAACTTGTCCTGGACCGCCGTTGCCGGTGCGACCGGCTATGCCCTCTATCGTTCGACCTTTTCCGGTGGAGAGCTGGAACAGAGCGCATACCTGTCAGGCATTACGGCCACGTCGATTTCGGATACCAACGTGACCGTTGGGACGACGTATTACTACGTGGTCGCCGCGCAGAACGCGCTCGGGATCGGCTTGCCGTCGAGCGAACAATCTGCCGTGCCTGTCATCAGTGCACCCGTGCTGAACACTCCCACGGCCGGCAACAGTCAGATTGCCCTCACCTGGGCAGCCGTGCCGGGCGCCAGCTTCTACTATGTCTATCGCGCTACGACATCCGGTGCGGAGAACAACGACCCATCGCCGTTCTTCTCGAACACCAACTCCTACACCGATACCGGTCTTACTAACGGTGTGACATACTATTACACCGCTCGGACGGTCTCCTCTAATAACGTGGAGTCGGCAATGTCCGGGGAAGTCAGCGGCACCCCGGTGAACAGCGGGCCTGCGGCTCCCACGGGCCTGACGGCCACGCCAGGCAACGCCCAGGTGGCCCTGAGTTGGAATCCCACCGGTGGCGCCACCAGCTACAACGTTTACAGCAGCACGGCTGAAGGCGGCGAAGGGACAACCCCCATCGCAACGGGTATTACCACATCGTCGTATACAAACACCGGCTTGACAAACGGGACATCCTACTTCTACAAGGTCGCCGCGGTGAATGCCCAGGGCACCTCTCCCGTTTCGTACGAGGGAAGCGCGACGCCGGTCGCCAGCCCCGCAGCCCCGGTTATCGAGATCGCCAGCGGCAGTACGGCTGCCACCGGCGGGTTCCTCGCCGACACCGACTACAGCGGCGGGGCATCCAGCACCTGGGGTGGCACTATCAATACCTCCCTCCTACTTGGGACCATCCCCGCCCAGGCCGTCCTGCAGGAAGACCGGGAGGGCGCCTCCTTTACGTACACGACTCCGGGCTTGACGGCCAGCACCCCCTATAACGTCACCCTCTACTTCGTAGAGCAGACGGTCAACACGGTCGGCGGCCGGGTCTTCAGCGTCACGGCCAATGGAGTCACCCTTCTCTCGAACCTCGACGTGTATGCGACTGCGGGAGCAGATGACACAGCGATCGAGTATACAGCCCCTGTGTATGCCAGTTCGACTGGCGTCATCGGCCTGACGTTCACCGGCCTGGTCAACCAGGCCAAGTGCAGCGCCATCGTGATCTCGCCGAGCGGCCCAACAGGGCCACCGGTTCCGACCGGCCTGACCATCACCGCGTTGAGCGGGATTCTCGAGGTGGGCTGGACGGCAGCCCCCAGCGCGAGCAGTTGGATCGTGTATCGCGGGACCTCACCAGGCGGCGAGAGCACGAGCGGAATCTCCTATACATTGGCGCCCGCCTATATCAGCGGCCTGACTAACGGTACGACCTACTACTTCAAGGTGGCTGCGGTGAACTCGACGGGCATCTCGGCCCTTTCCAGCGAGATCAGCGGTACGCCGAATCCGGCGCCCGCGACTCCTACGGGGCTGTCGGTTACGTCTGGAAACACGCAACTTATCCTGTCGTGGACAGCCAGCGCCCGCGCGGCCACCTATGATGTTTATCGCGGCACCGCATCGGGTGGTGAGAATGGCGCCGCTGTTAAGACCGGCATCACCACGACCACCTACACGGACACAGGCCTGACCAACGGCACGACCTACTTCTATAAAGTCGACGCGCACAACGGCGCCGGCTACTCCAATGAGTCCACTGAGGCCAGCAATACTCCGACCGGGACCCTGGCGGCTCCCACAGGCCTTGGCGTCACTGTCGGCAATACCCAACTGACTCTCTCCTGGACGGCCTCCACCGGCGCGACCAGCTACAACGTCTACCGCGGCACGGCGACCGGGGCCGAAAGCGCGACTGCGGTTGCCACGGCTATCACGACAACCGGTTACACGGATACCGGTCTGACCAACGGCGTAACCTACTACTACGAGGTCGCCGCCGTCAATAGCACGGGAAGCTCGCCGCTCTCGACCGAGGCATACGGTACGCCTAACGCGGCGCCGGCCGCTCCGACCGGTCTTGGCGTTGCAACCGGCAACGCCCAATTGACGCTCTCCTGGACGGCCTCAACGGGCGCGACCAGCTACAACGTCTATCGTGGAACGGCCACAGGAGCCGAGAGCGGCACGGCAGTTGGGACCAGTACAACGGCCGGTTACACTGACACCGGTCTGACCAACGGGACGACCTACTTCTACAAGGTCTCCGCCGTCAACAGCGCGGGGACGTCGGCTCAGTCGACTGAGGCGTTCAATACGCCGAACGGGGTGCCCGCGGCGCCGACCGGTCTTGGCGTTGCAACCGGCAACACCCAACTGACCCTCTCCTGGACGGCCTCAACGGGCGCGACCAGCTACAACGTCTATCGTGGGACAGCGACCGGCGCCGAGAGCGGCACGGCAGTTGGGACCAGCACGACAGCCGGTTACACGGATACCGGCCTGACCAACGGTACGACTTACTTCTACAAGGTAGCCGCAGTCAATACCGTGGGGACGTCGGCCCAGTCAACAGAAGCATCCAATACTCCGAACGCGGTTCCCGCGGCGCCCACCGGCCTGGGAATCACGATTGGAAATACCCAACTGACCCTGGCCTGGACCGCCTCGAGCGGCGCGACCAGCTACAACGTCTACCGTGGTACGGCGACCGGCGGCGAGAGCGCCACCGCGATCGGTACCAGCACGACAGCGGGCTACACGGACACCGGCCTGACGAACGGGACGGCTTATTTCTACAAGGTCGCCGCCGTCAATAATGCAGGGACATCGGCCCAGTCAGCCGAAGCTTCCAACACTCCGAACGCGGTTCCCGCGGCTCCGACTGGCCTGGGAATCACGGTCGGCAATACCCAGTTGACCCTGGCCTGGACGGCCTCAACCGGCGCGACCAGCTATAACGTCTATCGTGGTACGGCGACCGGCGGCGAAAGCGCCACGGCGATCGGGACCAGCACGACCGCAGGGTACACCGATACCGGCCTGACCAACGGGACGACGTATTTCTACAAAGTCGCGGCCGTCAACAACGCCGGGACGTCGGCCCAGTCGACCGAGCAAAGCGCCGCGCCGACAGCCGGCTCAGGCTCGCCGATCCTCCAAATCGCCTGCGGCGGCACGGCCGCGATCGGCAGCTTCGTGGCCGACACCGACTTCACGAACGGCGGCGACAACAACTGGGGCGGCACTATCAACACGACGCTCCTAACCGGGACAATCCCGCCGCAGGGGGTCCTGCAGGAAGACCGCGAGGCGGGTAACTTCACCTATACACTTCCGGGACTTACGGCGAACGCCGCGTACAACGTCACGCTCTACTTCGTGGAGCAGTACTTCAACACGGTCGGCAGCCGGGTCTTCAGCGTGACGGCGAACGGCACGACGGTGATCAATAACCTCGACATCTATGCGACGGCGGGCGCCGACGACAAGGCTATTGAGGAAACCTTCACGGTGAACGCCAGTTCCGCCGGCGTCATCACCCTGGTGTTCAACGCCTCGGCCAACCAGGCCAAGTGCAGCGCGATCGTCATCGCGTCCGGCGGCCCGACCGCTCCCGCGGCCCCGACCGGCCTCACTCCCACCGCGGGCAACGCCTCGGTGTCCCTCAACTGGAACGCGAGTTCCGGCGCCACCAGCTACAACGTGTACCGCGCCACCGCGACCGGCGGCGAGGGAACGACCGCCTACGCGACCGGCCTGACAGCAACCAGCTACTCCGACACGGCCGTGACCAACGGCACGACCTACTTCTACACCGTCGCTGCTGTGAACGCAGTCGGCGCCTCGAGCCAATCGACGGAGGTCTCCGCGACACCCGTCGCGCCGCCCGCCGCCCCAACCGGACTGACCCCCACGGCCGGCAACACGCAGGTGTCGCTGTCCTGGAACGCCAGCAGCACCGCGACCAGCTACAACGTCTACCGCGGAACAGCCGCGGGCGGCGAGAGCACGACCGCGGTTGCGACCGGTATCACCGTCACGACCTATATCGACACCGGCCTGACCAACGGCACGGCGTACTTCTACAAGGTCTCCGCCGTGAACGCCTCGGGAACGTCCGGCCTTTCGACAGAAGTCACGTCGACCCCGCAGGCGTCGATCCCGACTGCGCCGACCGGCCTGACCCCGTCGGCCGGCAACGCCCAGGTCTCGCTGACCTGGACCTCCAGCACCGGCGCGACCGCCTACAACGTCTACCGCGGCACCGCGACCGGCGGCGAATCGGCCACTGCCGTCGCCACGGGCGTCACGACGACATCCTACACGGACACAGGTCTCACCAACGGGACCACGTACTTCTACAAGGTCGCCGCAGTCAACACCGCGGGGACGTCGACCCTCTCGACCGAGGTGAGCGCCGCGCCGAGCAACGGCCCGACTATCGAAATCGCCAGCGGCAGCACCGCAGTCACCGGCGGCTTCCTGGCCGACACCGACTTCAGCGGCGGCGGAGCGAATAACTGGGGATCTGCGATCAACACATCGCTCCTGACCGGGTCGATCCCCGCCCAGTCCGTCCTGCAGGAAGACCGGGAGGGTGGTGCGTTTACGTACACGATCCCCGGATTCGTTGCGAACAGCAGCCACTCGGTCACGCTCTACTTCGTGGAGCAGTACTTTAACACGGCTGGAAGCCGCGTCTTCAGCGTGTCGGCCAATGGGACGACGGTCATCGCGAACCTCGACGTCTATGCGACGGCCGGTGCGGATGACAAGGCGATTGAGAATACCTTCACGACGAGCGCCAGCTCGACTGGCGTCATCACGCTGGCATTCACGGCCTCGGTCAACCAGGCCAAGTGCAGCGCGATCGTGATCTACTAACCGAATCGACTACCGGCCCCTCTTCCCACTCGGGGAGAGGGGCTGATTTCTCGCGAAGCTCCCTCAAACCGCCTCGTCCGGTCCTGGCGCGAAGCAGAACTTGACCCCGATTGTCGTACGAAGAAACGGTGGGGCGGATGCGGTATGGACGGTGTCGCATCAGAATCAGGATCATGCGGTGTCGCCAAGGACCAGGTGCGAGGGAATAAGCGTGTCCTTGGGTACTTCCTTGCCGTCACACATATCTACGAGAAGCGAGACCCCCGTGCGTCCGATTTCCGGCCAGGGCATATAGACGGTCGTCAGCCGCTGCCGGCGGTCGGGGAAGACCCGAGATCCGTCGAAACCGATCACGGCAATGTCTTCGGGCACACGCAGGCCTGTGTCGGTGCACCAGTCAATTAAACGGTACGCGACAGTATCGTTCCAGCACAGTGCGGCCGTCGGCCGCTGGTCGCGGGGCACAAGCGAGAGGATCCGCCGCTCGCCCTCGGCAATATATCCATTGATATCGGCAGTATCGAACCTCTGGAAGGCGAGCCCGAGATCTTCGGCAGCCGTCTGAAAAGCCCTGCCTCGGGAAGGTTCCATATCCGGGAGGGTTCGATAATAGATCCGCCGGTGACCGTTTCCAGCCAGGTACTCGACCGCCTGACGGGCCGCGCAAGCCTCATCGGTCACGATGGAGGCGAATTCCGGACGGGAGTAGTGGTAGTTGACGACGGGCATCCCGGAATCGCGAAACCGCTCCAGCAGGTCCTCCTGGACCCATCCGGCGACGAGAAGTCCATCGACGATTCCGCTGAGCAGCTTTGTGGCGACATCGTCGACCGTGTCGTCGTTGCCGCGGCTATGGATCAAGAGTGACTGCTTGCGTTCACGGCACCCTTGCTCTGCTCCCTCGATCAGGGCAGGCATGTAGGGGCTCTCCATGTCCAGTACCTCATCGAAGTACAGTCCAATGATGTTACATCGGCCGTGCAGGAGCACACGAGCCGCGGAATTGGGGCGGTATCCGAGTTCCCGGGCAGCCTCCAGAATCTTCTGCTGCATGCCTTCGGAGATGCTGCCCGTGGACCGGGTCTTGTTAAGGACCATGGATACCGCGTTGATACTGACGCCGACCCGCTGTGCGACATCCTTGAGTGTTGCCCGTGAAGACACGCCGCTTAAACCTTTCGTCATGCTTATCTCACTCTATGTTACCGGTCAATTCACTAGTTTGTCAAGTTATTGGGCCAATTGGACTTGAAATGGAAACATTGAAGCTTAAATCATTGAGGGTTTATCTGACTTTAACATTCAATTGCATCGCATTGCCTTAATACGTACATGTTATGCATGCTGTATTGCCATAATATATACTGTAACAGTACATGTGAGCATAATCTGGACCGGATAGCCACTCCCGATGAGGGCATCTCACAGGAGTATCAGCAAGGGCCTCTGCAAAAACGTCAAGTCTTTCATGCTAAACCTCTTGACAAACTTTAACGTTAAATGTATGATATAGGTATTGGCTACAGCGATATAGCCGATGATCCCCGCCCGGGTTTGCACACCCAGAAGGGCATAGACAAACCGTTGCACCAACTCAGCCGCCGCGACAGGAGTTGGTCCGGCCGCGATCGGGCCATACCAAGGACAGCATGATCTCGCGAGCGCGGGTTTGGGCGCCACGGATCATAAATCGACAGCTATATCGCAGAATGAGAGGGCGTTCTTGGACGACCGGAAGCTACTTGATGCATTTATCACAACGAAGTCCGATGCTGCATTCATGCAGATTATCAATCGTCACATTCACATGGTCTATTGGACATGTCACCGGGATCTCAACGACGCGCTTCTCGCCGAGGACGCGACCCAGCTTGTATTTGTACTGCTTGCCAGCAAGGCAAGGACCCTCCGCCGCGGCGTGTCGATTTCAGGATGGCTGTTTGAAACCGCCCGGTTTGTTGCGAGAAACTCGAACCGCAAGCAAGCACAGCGTCAGGACGGTTACCCGGCTTAATATTACACTCTGTCTCCGGTCGGCATCGATCGTGAAGTCGCTGCATGTGTCGTCGCGGGCGCGCAGTCGGGCTCGACAATGCGTTGTGCGCTTGACGAAGGCAAGTGCGCGAGCCCTCTGTAGCGCGCCCCTACGGTGGACACCTCGCTGCTCACCGCCCCGATCCCGGCCCAGGCTGTCCTGCAGACCGACCGCGAGGGCGGCAACTTCACCTATACGATCCCTGGCTTCGCCGCGAACAGCAGCCATTCGGTCACTCTCTACTTTGTGGAGCAGTACGGGAACGCCGCCGGAGACCGCGTCTTCAGCGTCGCGTCCCAGGGCACGACGGTGATCAACAACCTCGACGCCTACGCCACGGCGGGCGCCGATGACAAGGCGATCCAGAAGACCTTCACCACGACAGCCAACAGCACCGGCACAATCACGCTCACCTTCACAGCGTCGGTTGACCAGGCCAAGTGCGGCGGCATCGTGATCTACTAACGCCTGCGCCCGGCCCTCCCGCGGACGACCTGTTCGCGGGAGGGCTTTTTTGTCCGAAAGCGGAGGCTTCGGATGATGGGATGCTGCGGAGAGGGCCTGTGGTCGATTTCACAACATTTGTTCGACGAGACACTGTCCGCACAATTCGACGCACGTGCATTCAGGGCGGAGCTACCGGCCCCTCTTCCCACTCGGGGAGAGGGGCTGATATACAGGCATGAACATTTGTTCCCATAATTGGGTTGAGCGACATTATACTCTTTCTTCGATCCACCTTGACATTCCAGGCAACTTCGGTTCTTGGCATTGTCTCCTTCTTCTTTTGTGAACCGGTTGTCTCTGCCCGATCTACTGATTGGCAGCGTCTAGCGCAGCCTTTGAAACACGCGTTGCCAGTTCCAGGTTGATGGCGTCCTTGAAAAATGGCTCGCCTCCGGCGGCGGACTCATCCGTTCGTATTGCAGCCCTCAATCCGAGCCCGACCTGCTCGGCAAACTCCCTGCTAGGCGACGGTGCTCCCCAATCGGTATGCTGAGTCATGCGAGCGATCCATCGCGCTGCCCACGGTATGTTCGAATATCCGTCTTCACCTGGTCGCCGCCGAATTCCTGGGGTGCGGAGACGGGAGGCGTCACAACCATTGATGCTATTGGGCGTGTCGAACCGCCCGCGATCCAAGGCGTCCGCATCTTTCAGAATACTCAATACCACGTCCATTTGCCCGGCATCGTCGTCGTCATGGTCCCTTATGGCTGAGATACTCCTCTCTGCCAATGTGTTGTCGTCCAGTAGCTCACGGATAGCCGGCGCGAAGCGCTCGGCGGCAGCCTCCGCATGAGATACACCACTTGCATTCGATACGCGACAGAGGTCGTGGTATCGAGCGGCGGCGAGTGCCGCGGGTCGTATTTCAGCACGAATGTTCGAATATCGCGATAGTACGGCGGCCCAGAACGTCACCCGCACGATGTGCCCGATACCGTGAACATTGTAAGCCATGTTTGGTGCGGTAAACTCGGCCTCAACGACTGGCCCGGCGATGTCTTCGAATGCCACCAGGTCAGCAAATGCATGGGTAAACGCATAGATGAATAGCTGATCCCTTTTGAGCGCGATACTGTTGATTAACTTCCTTTCTGCATGGAGCAGATCGTCGGTCTGTTTGAATGCATCTATGGACACAATGCCCAGCTTGCTGCCGCAGCCACGCAAAGCGTTCCGTACTAAATTCACGTGCTGTTCGGCACATAGGACACGTCTAAAATACGATGAAGGTAATGATGAGGAGAATTCGTCTCGCTCACCTACGTAGACAAGCAGTTCCGCGCTCTGGATTGCGTTGTCATGACTCGTGGTTGGATGAGTTGACTCAAATATCGCGGTCCACGAGAACTTCGAACGGTCCAGGAGCTGTTTGGCAGTGTAAGAAACGTCAGCGGCGCCGCCGGCCAGGTTGCGGTTCGTCGCGCACCACCACAAATTTTCGCCGCAGGTGAGAATCTCCTGCGCATTTACCTCGATAATGCATACGACAGACAGCGTTGGATCTTCAGTCGATTCGGAGGCTATCAGAGCGTTTCGCTGAAACGCATCCAGAGTCCAGTTCAGGGGATTCCAAAACATGTTCACACAGTTATGTGCCGGAGTTTCGTCACGCGTAACGAGGTATTTGCCATCCCACATGCCAAGATCGACAGTCCCCCTCTTCGCTTGCACATCAAAGGAGGATAAGTCTACTAATTTGTGCTGGCCGCTGTGTGCATCGTCGTGGCACTTGATGCCGAGTTCCACGATACTGGGAAGGTTGACAAGCGAACAGGCGTAATAAGCGCATAATGTGTCATCGGTCGCATTCAATGCAGCGAGTAGACCCGCGCGCCACGCGGGGTTCTTCTTGAGACTCCTCAGAAACGTCGCTCCATACGACATCGTAACCTCCGGTTAGAAAAGCGATAACTGCGGCTCCCGCTCAAGCGTGGGTTCGTTGCGAACGTATTGATACAGGTTGTCGATTGTGATCTTTCCGAGACCCTGAAGATCGCACACTTCGGCCAGAGTCGTTGCGGCCGACCGTTCCACAGCGTTGCATATGATCTTCGCGCTACTCTCCGAAAGACGCGAGGCGCGCGCCAGACCAGATGGTCCCAGGTCGATCACGCGCGACCTGAGCACGTCGTAAAGGGGGTCCGGCGCACTCGCGTCATACTCGACGACCTCGATATCAATGTCAGAGAGATCGCTCAAATTCTTGCGCATCATTTCGTGGACGCGTGGCCAGTCGAGGTGCCCGTTCATCGCGCCAATCCATGGGAACGCGATCGAGCGGATCCCGAGCATCCTGTATTCCGCCCGAAAGTTCCGGAGGCATGCCTCCACCCACTCGTATTTCGATGGGTATTTCCAATCTCGCTTAACCGCAAGGCTTAGAACACGAGGATTTGAATGTCCGTAAAACAGAATATCGCCCGGCCTTAAGTGCCCTAGGTCGCACTCGTGACGATAGGCCAGGTACATTTCTGGAAATCGTCGACGAAACTCAAGCGCGACTCCCTTTCCCATGACACCCACACAGTTGACCGTATTAACGAGGGTATCCGCCTTTGAAGCAAACAGATTGCCCTTGTACTCGACGTATGACATTTCACGCCTCCCCGCTTAACATGGCTAACTTCGACCGCAAGTCCAACTTAAGTCTACCCGGTCTCTTGTGCACTTGCCAATGTCATCAACGTGGCGCCGACGTTTCGAATTTGCTGGCCTTTCCATGGTCGCGCCCCGCCCACCGGCCTTTCCGTGGAGCCTTTACGGCGTCGCTCTTCGTTGAAAGACTTGCCAAGTGAACGAAGCGCGATCACAATTTCGCGCCAAGCAGCAACAAGCGATAGGTCGGCGCCGGGCGCATCCTTCTGATCCAGTTGCATGGCGTCCCATATCCCTATCTCGAGCATCTGTGCGAACCTCCCCATCGACACGTCGCCCTTTCGCAATGCGGCCAGCGCCAGTGCATGGTAGCGCTCCGGATATTGCGGCGGACGTACCTCGTCGGTGGATTTGGAATGCAATCCCATTCCTTGAGCTTGCGGATCGCTTCCTTTGTCTTCTCCGCGCGGTCGGCACCGAGATTGAATACCCGATTCGCGCCACATATGCCACATTAGACGCTTCCTGTCGACAGCCTCACTCGGCCGCGACGGCCCGTGATCTAAAAAAAACCTCTTCACAATGTCACACTTCCGCGTCGAGGCGACACTTAGTTATCAGGGAACCCATCGTCCGCGCCGGACACGGGATTCCCGGCGCGAAACTGGAACCGATTTTGCTTTGGATCAGTTAAGGAATTTGCGACCGTGACATCGAGCGGGCCCGACGGCGTCGGCGTGTCGCGGTTGGCGTCCCCGAACGCCCGGGAACGCCGCGCTTTATGCCGGATGTCGTCAATCGGGATAGGTATGGAGTAAACAAAACATCATAGATCGGTACGACGGCAATCCAATATTTGGTCAGGGCCTTGTGAGTCAAATGTGTTACATCGCTTTGTGACAGTTGATTACGGAGGTATTGTTTGCAGATTAACAGTGATTGGCGATTGCTGGAGCAGTATCTCGATACGAACTCTCACGGGGCATTCAGCCAGCTTGTAGACAAGCACATCAAGATGGTCTACTGGACGTGCCGGCGTGATCTCGGGAACGCACAATCGGCCGAAGACGCCACACAGGTAGTGTTTGTGCTGCTTGCGCAGAAGGCGGCCTCGCTGAGGCGCGGGGTATCGATTTCAGACTGGCTTTATAGCACGGCACGATTTGTGTCCAAAAATGCAGTCCGGCGCGAAGTGCGCAAGAAACGTCTCGAGGAAGAAATCGCACGAACTATGCAAGGCCAATCCATGCACGATGCAAACTGGAGCGAGGTTGAGCCATGGCTGAATGATGCCGTTTCGGCGCTTCCGGCATCCGACCGCGAGGTCGTCATTATGCGCTATTTCGAAGGGCTG
Source organism: Capsulimonadaceae bacterium (assembly GCA_052139635.1). Taxonomy (GTDB): domain Bacteria; phylum Armatimonadota; class Armatimonadia; order Armatimonadales; family Capsulimonadaceae; genus JBKQWH01. The sequence continues at coordinate 6,395 of JBKQWH010000183.1, read as the reverse complement.
AGCCACCAGGAGGTTGCCGACTCGCTTGGCACGACCGAGGTCGCCGTTCGAAAGCGCTCGTCGCGCGCGATCGACAAGCTGCGTGGATTTCTCCGGACCAGGGATGTCCATGTCACGTCGGCCGTTCTCGTTGCCCTCCTCATCGAGCAGTGCACGGTCTCCGTGCCGCAGGCCGTTCAGGCCGCCACGCTGCAGTCGGTCCAGAACGCCGCTTCCGGCCATGGCGCCGCGTTTGCGGCTCACTCGAAGGCGGCGATGCTGCACCACGGTGTCACTGCGGCGCTGGACGCGGCGAGGCGGAAGGCGATTGTGATGGGCATTGCGGGGGCGGTAGCCGGGGCCGGCATTGTTGCGGTTCCGATCGTCCTGGTTACGGCTAACAGGCCGGTACAGGTCGCGCAGGTCCAGCAATCCCGGCAGGTGTCGACAGACCGGCCAGCCGTGACAGCCATGCCGCCGGTGCCTGCAAAGCATGTCCCGCTAATCATCTATAACGGTGAAACGAACGATGTGCCGTACAGCCCTTCCGGCTACATAGGGAATAGTTCCGCCCTGGATATCGACCCCGCCTGTACCGACCATCCACACAGTGGCAGCGCGTGCATGCGCATCACCTACAAGGCGACCAGCGGCTGGGCCGGCGTGATCTGGCAGGACCCTCCGAACGATTGGGGCGACTTGCCAGGCGGATATAACCTGACCGGCGCCAGGGAGTTGAGCTTCTGGGCTCGCGGCGCAACCGGCGACGAGGTTGTGACCTTCACATATGGCACCATCAAGGCGGACAAGCCCTACCACGACTCCAGCTCGTCGGACTTGAAAGCGGTGCAATTGACCACGGACTGGAAACGCTACTCGATGGACCTTTCGGGCAAGGACCTTTCGTGCATCAAGACCGGTTTTTCCTGGACCGCCGCGTCCACCGGAGCGCCGGTTACGTTCTATCTCGACGATGTCGAGTACCAGTAGCCGACGGCTTCACGACCTGGTTATGGGGTTAGCCCACGGATAGGAAATCCCCAAATATCGTCATCTGTTTGGTGGGCCGGCCGGGGCTCGAACCCGGAACCCCATCATTAAAAGTGATGTGGTCCAGGATGAGAGTAATGAAGGCAATTCACTCTGAAAACCCCGCCTATTCTTCCCCGAAAAAAGCAGTGGGACGTTAGTCCTCGAAATTGCTCAATTTGAGCGGCCTACGATGTCGGTCGCACTATTAGGGCAAGCCGTACCAAGTGGAGCGGCCCGCACCGTGGCGCACTAAGAAGCCCTTTTCCACCAGTGACGCGAAGGTGGTTTTGAGCGTGTTCGGGCTTGCGCCATGTTCGCGCACGATATCGCGCGTGGTGACGCGGCCTTGGTCGCGCACGTAGTCGAGGATTTTGACAGCCAGATCGGGCAGGGCTGAAAGGGCGTTCTTTTCACGCTCCACTTTCACGGCAAGGCGTCGCTTCTGCTGTTGCAACGCACGCATGAAATACAAAAGCCAGGGTTGCCAGTTTGGAGTTTCGGTTCGAATGGTGGCCTGGGTTTGGCGCAAGGCCAGATAATATCCTTCCTTGCTGTTCTCGATAACGTTCTCCAATGAGGAATACGGCACATAGGCGTAGCCCGCTTGTAGCAAGAGCAGGGTGGTCAAAACGCGGCTTAAGCGGCCGTTACCATCCTGGAAGGGATGTATTTCGAGAAAGACGACTATGAACACGGCGATAATCAAAAGAGGATGCAGGTGGCGCGCTTCGCGCGCTTCTGCCAACCACCCAACAAGCTCTTGCATGAGTCGTGGAGTGTCGAACGGTGTCGCCGTCTCGAATACGATGCCGATCATCTTGCCGTCGGCATCGAACGCACCGACATCGTTGCGAAGCTTCTTGTAGCCCCCACGGTGCCGTTCGTCCTTTGTGCTGTAGCGCAAAAGGTCGCGGTGAAGCTGCTTGATATAGTTTTCCGTAATGGGAATGTCCTGCCATGCTCCGAAGACCGTTTCCATGACCTCAGCGTAACCGGCGACTTCCTCCTCGTCGCGGGTGCTGAACTTCTTGATCTCCAGGTTGGCAAGCAGGCGCTCGACCTCTCGGTCTGTGAGGTGGCTGCCTTCGATACGGGTTGAGGAACCGATGCTTTCAATGGTCGCGATGTGGCGCAGCGCTTTCAAGCGCTCAGGGGCCAGGGTTCCAAGCGCGCGCCAAGCTCCCTTGAATTCATCGATTTCCGACAGACACGCCAGCAATTCCGGCGCGATTTGAATGGTGTCTGTGTTCACAATACCGGAATATATACCCGATTAGACCGGATTGTCAACCGAATAGATGCCGGATTAGACCGGATTATCGTCACATCAATCCTTGTCGTGGGGCTTTAACACGGGTTCAGGTAGAATGGTACAAAAGCGACCGTTCACCGAGGAGCCGGACCGATGAAGAAAGCCATACAGAAACTAATCGAGCGCGTCAACCTGTCTGAGGCCGAGACGGCCGGAGTGATGACGCAGATCATGGACGGAATCGCCACACCGGCGCAGATCGCGGCGCTCGTGGTTGCGCTGAGGATGAAGGGCGAGACCATCGACGAGATCACCGGATTCGCCCGCGTGATGCGCGAGTACGCGGTCCAGGTGCCCGTCCGGACCAGCCGTGTCGTTGTCGACACCTGCGGGACCGGGGGCGACAGCCTCAAGACCTTCAATATCTCCACGGCGGCCGCCATCGTGGTGGCCAGCGACGGCCGGCTCGCGGTGGCCAAGCATGGTAACCGGGCTGCTACCAGCAAATGCGGGAGCGCCGACGTTCTCGAGGCCCTTGGCGTCAAGCTCGACCTCCCGCCGGCCCGGATCGGCGAGGCGATCGACACCATCGGCATCGGCTTCCTCTTCGCGCGCGCCATGCACCCGTCCTTCAAGTACGCCGGGGCGCCGCGTGCGGAGATCGGCATCCGGACGATCTTTAACGTGCTCGGTCCGCTCACCAATCCTGCCGGCGCCCCCGTTCAGCTCATCGGTGTGTATGATGGCGCCGTCTGCGAGACGCTGGCCCACGTGCTGCGAAACCTGGGCAGCCGGCGGGCATTGCTCGTCCACGGCCTCGACGGCCTCGACGAGATCTCGACCCTCGGGCCGACCGCCGTCAGCGAGCTGCGCGACGGGCGGGTGACGTCGTACACGCTTGACGTTGAGAAAGACCTCGGACTGGCGCGAACCACGATCGACGCCATCGCCGGCGGAGACAGCCCGGCCGAAAATGCAGAAATTCTCCTCGGCGTCATCCGGGGCGAGGACCGCGGCCCGCGCCGCGATATCGTGCTCGTCAACGCCGCCGGCGTCCTCTACGCCGCCGACGTCGTCGACTCGCTCACGGCCGGCATCGTGCGCAGCGCCGAGTTGATCGACTCCGGCGCCGCCGCCCGAACCCTGACGCGCCTCCAGGAGCTTTCCCATGCCTGATCAACATCGCGTTTCGAACATCCGGTAACCATGCCCGTTCCCATCACCGTGGTTCCCTACGACCCCGCCTGGGCCGGTGAGTTCAGCGACCTTGCGGCCGTCCTCGCGCGCGCCCTCGGCGAAGTCGCGCTACGAATCGAGCATGTCGGCAGTACGTCCGTGCCGGGGCTGGCGGCAAAGCCAATCCTCGACATCGACGTCGTTATTGCGACGCGGGACGATCTGCCGGCCGTCGCCGAGCGGTTGGCGGGGCTCGGATACGTACACAACGGCGATCAGGGAGTTCCGGGACGCGAGGCGTTCCAGTACGCCGACAATACCGTGCCGCGAGTGTCCGCCGGTCGAAATGGGATGGCGCACCATCTGTACGTCTGCGCGGAGGGCAATATGTATTTGCTTCGACACCTGGGCTTTCGGGACTACCTGCGGACGCAGCCTGATGTCGCCTCAGAGTACGGTCACCTCAAGCAGGCGTTGGCCGAGCGCTTCCGGAACGATCGGGACGGGTATACCGAGGCCAAGAGCGACTTCATCCATGCCGTCTACCGGGCCGCGGGCCTGCCCGTCTAGCCGGATCGACCATGTCAGGGGCAGCAGCCGGTATCGTATGGTAAACTTGACACACCGACCGGAATATCGACTGAGACGCCAGTAGGAGCTTTCCAATGTCTGAACCGACCGTCCTCGACACGATCCTGGCCCATAAGCGGACGGAAGTTGACGCCCGCAGGGCCGTTGTTCCGTTGGCCGAAGTTAAGGCGCGTGCGAAGGACGCTCCTCCAGCTCGCCCCTTCGCGACTGCCCTGCACAGGCCCTCGACCGCCCTGATCGCCGAGGTGAAGAAGGCGTCCCCGTCGGCCGGCGTGATCCGCGCCGACTTCGACCCGGTTTCGATCGCCCGGGAGTACGAGTCGAGCGGCGCGGCGTGCCTCTCCGTGCTGACCGACGAGCGCTTCTTTCAGGGACACGACAATTATCTGGGAGCGATCCGGTCGACCGTCCGCCTGCCGCTGTTGCGCAAGGATTTCACCGTCGACGAGTACCAGGTCTATGAGGCGCGCGCGATCGGTGCCGATGCAATCCTGCTGATCGCTGCGGCGCTCGATCCGGACGAGGTCGCGGACCTGCATGGCATCGCGCACTCTGTTGGCCTCGACATCCTTGTCGAGGTCCACAACGAGATGGAGATGGAGGTGGCCACGGGGTGCGGGGCCTATCTCATCGGCATCAACAGCCGTGACCTGCACACCTTCGTCACCGATCTGGCCACCGTCGAGCGTCTTGCCCCGCTAGCGCCTCCTGGCGTCACACTCGTTGCCGAGAGCGGAATCAAGACCCCCGCCGACGTCGCCCGCGTCTCCGCCGCCGGCGCCCACGCCATCCTTGTCGGCGAGTCCCTCATGCGCCAGCCGGACATCGCCTCCGCAGTGCTGCAACTGATGGCCCGCTGACGCCGCCGCAGAGCAGTTGCAGCATCCCCGCCTGGGGTTATTACCTGCTATAATAGAGACGACTGGAGGACCCAGAGAGATGTCTGGACACGTGATTGAAGGCACATGGGAAGAAATCAAACGCCATGACGCAGAGTTGATGGGTCGCCAGGTGCGACTTACAATCAAGCCGGAGAAGCCAACAACTCGAAAGCCGAACTCGCCGACGGCCCAGCCGAAAAAACTGATTGGCTACGGAGCGTTTAAGGGCATGTTCGGCGGAACTGAGGCTATCATAGCGGAGAAGCAGGCCGAGATTGAACTTGAGGAACGGAATCTTTGATCTATATCCTTGACGCGTGCGCGATGGTCGCGTACCTCGAGGGCGAACTGGGTGGGGCTGTCATCGCGGGTCGACCCGCAGCGTCGCGGTGGGTTTGGTTGAAGAAACGCGGGCGTCGACGCCTCTAATCGAGCAACACCATGAAACCAATCTCCACCTACCAGTGTACCATCTGGGCGCTGCTGCTCACGGCCGCCCTTGCCCCTCCGATCGGGACTTTCGCGGACCCGGCTGCTCCGTCGAGCACTCCTCCCGCCGCGGCGTCGACTGCGACGCAGCCGGGCTCCGCGGGAACTACCCCGAGTCCGCCGGCCAAAACGGCTGTACCCGCGGCCAACACACCGGTTCCCGCGAGCGCCGTCCCGACGGCTCCGCGAAAGCCGGTCGGACCGCGGGGGCCCATGCCCCATGCCATCCCGCAGCGGCCAGCGCCGCCGACGCATCGGATTGAGGGGCCGTCGATGGACGTCAATGGTCAAACGGTCAGCACGTGGGCGCTCGCCGACGACCATCAGAAGATCGTCGAGGTCGCCGTCACCGTGCCCGACGCCCTGTTGCTAAGCCCGCCTACTGCGGCCGGCTCCGGACCCGGGGGAGCGCAGGCCGTCGTCGAGTTTCCCGCGGCCGTGATGCACGGCACCCTCTTCAACCACTTTGAGCTGCATTGGTACGCCCAGGGACATCCACCGAAGAGCTTCCAACAGCCGTGTTTTGGATTCGATTTCTTCGGAATTCCCGTGGATGCGGTTCGCAAGATCAAGGCCACGGATACCGCTGCCCCGAATCACGACGCGATCGCACCCGGATACGTTTACAGCGGCACGACCCAGTCTGTGCCGGAGTTCGGAGTCCGGGCCTTCCTGCCCGCCGATACCCGGTACATCTTCGCCGACTCGATGCAGGCGTCCTACTACGGCGGCCATCTGATTGCGCTCGAGCCAACCGCCACGCAAACACTACTCGCCGAGAAGAAATCGTTCATGCTCAGCGTGCGCCGCCCTCGAGACTTCGGGCGGACAACGCTCTTTCCGGCGGCGTTCTTCGCGCAGCACGACGATGCCAGGAAGTGCTTCAACCTGATCTTCAGCGCATTTCGTGACACGGATGACTAGGACGCGGGGCTGCTCCGCCTACTAGGCCCGCATTATTCATGTCCTATCGTGGGACAGGCGTCCCTGCCTGT